>JAEYZD010000188.1 GCA_023430725.1 Bacteroidota bacterium
CTCTTACAGTAAGAGGGGAGTCGCTGATTCACAGTGCCCCGCTGACCACTTTTGCCTTCAGCAGGAGCATCCTGAAGGGATTCGGATCGTATATCGTAACCTTCTCCCTGCTGCTCTTCGCCTTTTCTACGGCCATCTCATGGTCATACTACGGAGACAGGGCAACAACATACCTGTTCGGCCAGAAGTATGTCATGATATACAGACTTGTATATGTCGCTGCCTTCTTTGTTGCATCGTTCACAGACACTACAATCATCTGGTCTCTCTCATACGTTGCCATTGTGCTGATGGCCGTGCCCAACCTGGTGGGGATATTCCTTCTGAGGAAGGAGGTAAAACGGTCTGTCCGCGATTACTGGCTGACCTTCTCTGAGCAGTACCCTGAAGAGAAGATCTCAAAGAAGATGGCTAAACGGTTTAAAGAGGACAAATAGTCAGGGATTCAGTCATTTAGCTCCTTAAACATTTTTTTTACGGCTTCTGAATAAGGGATTGAGTTTTTATTCAACTTTGATTTCTTGAATTTATTAAGTGATCATTGTCTGATATATGAGCGGATTTGATTTTTCGAAAAGGGACTCATTTGGCAGCAGGCTGGGGGTGGTTGCTGCTGCGGCCGGTTCGGCGGTAGGTCTCGGTAACATCTGGAGATTTCCCTATATTCTTGGAGAGAACGGAGGCGGTGCCTTCCTGATAATCTACCTGGTTATCATGTTTGCCATCGGGATCCCGGTGATGATGTCTGAGCTTGTAATCGGCCGGCGGTCACAGCGAAATCCTGTCGGTGCATTCAGGATGCTGGCGCCGGGCAAGCCATGGTTCGCGGTGGGAATGATGGGAATAGTATCAGCATTTATGATCCTGGCGTTTTACACTGCGGTATCAGGCTGGACCCTGGAGTACCTGTACCAGACGATCATTGGTGGCTTCAGGGGGAAAAGTTCTGCTGAACTTACGACGATGTTTGATGCCTTCCGCGGTGACTCGCTCCGGCCGGCTCTGTGGTTTTCAATCTTTATGATTGCCACAGCGGGGATCGTTCTCGGAGGAGTCAGGAAAGGAATAGAGAAATCGACCAAGATAATGATGCCTCTGCTCTTTGTCCTGTTGATAATCATGTGTGTCAAGTCTCTGACACTGCCGGGTGCCGGCAAGGGGATGGAATTTCTTTTCAGACCCGATTTCTCCAAGATTACCGGCACCACTGTCCTGATGGCGCTGGGGCAGGTGTTTTTCTCACTCAGCATCGGGATGGGAACAATCATAACATACGGTTCCTATATTCAGAAGGACAATAACCTTGCAAACACTTCGGTACAGGTTTCCCTGATTGACACAACCGTGGCTGTGCTGGCCGGAGTTGCAATATTCCCGGCCGTATTTGCCTTCGGCATATCACCTGCCTCCGGAGAATCCCTGACATTCATTGTTTTGCCGGGAATTTTTCAGCAGATGACAGGCGGGATGGTTTTTGCATTCATGTTTTTCCTTCTGCTTGCCCTGGCGGCCCTTACATCAACAATCTCTGTTTTGGAGGTAATTGTGGCTTATTTCTCTGAACAGCTGGGTCTTACGCGAAAGAAAGCCATCCTTCTGGCGACAATATCCATGTTTGTACTTGGGATCACAGCCTCATTGTCACTTGGGCTGACCAGCGGCATTAAGCTCTTCGGAATGAATACATTCGACCTGTTCAATACAACCACAGCCAATATTCTTCTGCCTCTCGGAGGACTGCTCATAGTGATCTTCCTTGGGTGGTTCTTCCCCGGTAAGGATGTGAGGGATGAGCTCTCAAACGGCGGGACTCTGAAGGCCAGGTACTACTCACTTTATCGGTTTATTATAAGATTTGTTGCGCCAATTGCCATTACTATCGTGTTCCTCAACGGGATAGGACTACTGAAAATCTAAATCCAACTCCGGCTATAAAATGCACAAGTTAAACGACTTCCTGGTAATGCTCGACGGGTACCTTGGTGGGCATCCCTGGTTCATGGTACTGCTTATCGGGACCGGCCTGTTTTTCACCCTGTATCTGGGATTCCCGCAGATAAGGTATTTCCGCCATGCCATAAGAATTACACGGGGCAAATATGATCACTCCCACGACATCGGGGATACTTCACATTTTCAGTCACTTGCAACAGCTCTCTCCGGCACTGTAGGTACCGGCAACATTGCCGGTGTTGCGCTGGCAATTCATCTTGGCGGACCGGCAGCCCTGTTCTGGATGCTGATAACGGCTGCAATAGGTATGTGCACCAAGATGGTTGAGGTGTCTCTCTCTCACAAATACAGGGATATCCTTCCTGACGGTTCAGTCTCCGGAGGTCCGATGTACTATATGAAGAAAAGGCTGAACATCAAGACAAAAAGCGGTAAGATAATCAGAACAGGAGCCATCCTTGGAGCCTTCTTTGCAGGAGCAACCATTCTTTGTTCATTCGGAACAGGAGGTCTGCCACAGATCAACAGTATATCAAACGCTGTCTTTTCAACTTTCGGAATCAAACATATCATTACAGGTGCAATTCTTTCTGTTTTGCTGGCACTTATAATTATCGGGGGCATCAAAAGAATTGCGAAAGTCACATCGGTCCTGGTCCCCTTCATGGCAATCCTATACCTGATTGGTTCTCTTATAGTAATCTTTTCAAACTACGAGAACATTCTCCCGTCTCTAGGTGCGGTTTTTGGAGATGCCTTCACAGGTTCGGCTGCTGCCGGCGGTTTCCTGGGTGCCACCTTCGCCTTTGCGATGAACAGGGGAGTAAACCGGGGACTCTTCTCCAATGAATCAGGCCAGGGTTCAGCCCCCATCGCACACTCTGCTGCCCGTGCCCCGGAGCCAGTCTCTGAAGGGATGGTAGCGCTGCTTGAGCCGTTTATTGACACAATCTGCATCTGTACCCTAACCGGACTTGTCGTGCTTGCTTCAGGCGCCTGGAACACAAAGACTGACAACCAGTTTCAGACTACTGATATGCAGATTCTTACCGGAATCTACGATGACGCAAACAGCGCTGATATTGCAAAGCTCAGCAGTCACCTCAGGGGAGACCAGTTTATTGATCTGTATAACGGAAAGCTGAATGTGGAGAACGGCGTGATAGCTACTCCGGACATTTCGGTCATACATGCCAGATCCCTGGCCGAAAATATCAGGTTTACCTCAGCCAAGGAGCCTTTCTCGGGAGAACTGGAGGTGATAGCAGGAAAGCTGCCGAACATGGCATCAATGACAGTGCGGGGGGAGTCACTCATACACAGTGCACCGCTTACCACATTTGCCTTCAGCCGTAGCATTCTCAAAGGATTCGGGCCATACATAGTGACATTCTCGCTGCTGCTGTTTGCATTTTCTACGGCTATTTCATGGTCATACTATGGCGACAGGGCGGTTACGTACCTCTTCGGACAAAAGTGGGTTCTGTACTACAGGCTTGTCTTCGTGGGGGCATTTTTTGTTGCTTCATTCACTGATACGACTATTGTTTGGTCACTGTCATACGTGGCCATTGTGCTTATGGCCGTCCCGAACCTGATAGGCATACTTTTTCTCAGAAAAGAGGTTAAACAGAATGTTAAGGAATACTGGCTCACCTTCGGGAAGCAGTATCCGGGGGAGAAGATCTCTGACAAAATGCTGAAAAGATTCGACAAGTAGGCCGGGGGCCGGAGATTCTCACCGGAATTCGGTAACTTTGAATGTCAATTCAATCAAGCTATGAAGATTTATAGTCATTTTCTAATAATGGCGGCAGCCCTGTTGTCCGGAACAGGAGTAACCGGTTTTTCACAGGAACAGTGCACCGTACTTGTTAAGGAGATCAGTGAAAAATATGTTGGTGAATGCAAAAAAGGACTTGCCCACGGCACAGGAGAAGCTTGGGGTACGGAGCATTACACCGGCGCCTTCAGGAACGGACTTCCTCATGGCAAGGGAGTTTACACCTATGCTGACCGTTCAGTATACTCCGGCGCATGGTCAAAGGGACTGAGACACGGAAACGGGAAGTATACATTCAGTTATGCCGGAAAGGACAGCATCCAGGATGGACTCTGGACCAGGGACAAGTACATGGGCCGGAATCAGACTGTCCAGGGTTATAAAGTCATATCCACCAAAGCCATGGAGCGTTACCGGGTCTACCGGTACACTGACGGACAGGAGATACGGATACTGCTAAAACCAATGACATCGGGCTCTCTTGATGTGACAAACCTCCAGATCACCGGCTCTTCGGGTATTGAATCGGAGTTTCTCAACTCGCAGATGGAGTTCAGGAACTGCGAGTTTCCCTTTAAGCTTCGCGTCAGCTTCAATAAGTGGAGCAAACTGAAAACGGTCAGGGTTGACACCTCGATAGACCTGGAGATCACCGAGCCGGGTGTATGGATTATAGAGATAGGGGCCTGATCACTCTTTTCCCGGTACCGGAGGATAGAGATCCTCTACCTTTACTTTATAGTCGTCATCGGTTGTAACCTCAACGGTCACCTCATCGCCCTTGTTGCGGAAATACAGCAGGAATGCCAGAATGGGCATCACCGGTGTAATCAGGCCGCTGAACATGGCGTTTAATACTATGAACAGAGGGTTGCGGTGCATCTCAAGCAGGGAGGATGCTGCTTCAGGATTGGCAATTGAACTGATTAATGATCCGGTGAATGGCAGCATCACAAGTGCTCCGATAAGCATCGAGGCAACAATCATAATGAGGAGCACAACCACAACCCATCCCATGTTTGCCCAGAAGTTTTTATGAGCAAGGCGGAATGAGCGTGACACGGCCTCCATGGGATTCCGGGTCTCAGTCAGAGTGACCGGCATGACGAATAGTATCACTGTCAGCATATAAAAGAGTGCAAAGAGCCCCGGCAATACAAGCAGGACAAGCCCGACGGAGGTCAGTAAGATTGTCAGTATCAGAAGAATTATAATTGCAGCCAGGTACGGGACCAGTGCGGTGAGTGTCTTCCGTGTCAGGGATGAAATGAATCCCGGTTCTCCGGATGGTTTTTCCAGCACCCATACGTGGAGAAGTACGCCAAAGACCAGTGAAACAAGCATCATCAGGCCATATGGGCCGGCCATCTCCTTCATCTTCTCAAGGACCAGTTCGGGATCTGTGGATGCTTCCTGGAATGAAGCCAGGTCGATGCCGGATGTGAAGAGCGATGTCAGCAGTGCGCTTATCACAGAGATGATGTACAGCCCGAGGAAGTATTTTTTGTAAAAAAACCACATCTTGTTGAATGCAGTGTCGATGTCCACGGCCCCGGCTAGAGGATGGTTCTGATAAGTGTTCATTGCAGCGTTTTTTGAGATTTGTATAGACAATGTAAAACTATAAAAAAATCAGTTCAGTATCTCAAGCATCTCCTTCACATCAAGGTCGCCAAGGGGATTGTTGGTATCGACGAAAGTCCCTGCCAGCCTGGTTTTCTTCTCCTGCAGCCGCTGTATCTTCTCCTCGATTGTGTTTCCGGAGATGTATCTGTGAACGAACACCCTCTTTTCCTGACCTATCCGGTGCGCCCTGCTCAGGGCCTGGATCTCCGACGCCGGGTTCCACCACGGGTCGAGGATGAAAACATAATCGGCCTCTGTCAGGTTCAACCCCACGCCGCCCGCCTTGAGGGAGATCAGAAATACCTTTTTGCTGCTGTCGTTCCTGAAGTTGCCGATAACCTTGCCGCGCTCCCTGGTTGATCCTGTCAGCATGGTGTAGCCGATATCCTGCTTCTCCAGCCAGCCCGGGAAGAGTTCGAGGTGCTTGACGAACGATGAGAAGATGAGTATCCTGTGACCTTCAGACACCGCGCTCTCGATATTACGGGTTACGGTGTCAAATTTGCCTGAACCGCCGCTGTAGCTTTCGTCTGTCATGACAGGATGGTTTGCCAGCTGCCGCAGTCGCATCAGCCCCTGGAGCACGATGATGGCAGACTTCTCGATGCCTACCGACTCGATGTTCTCAAGGATGCTGTTTCTTACAGCTGATTTTTCGCGCTCATAGATTGCAGCCTGCTCGTCGGACATGTCACAGTGGATTATCTGCTCGGTCACAGGCGGCAGTTCCCTGACAACCATCTCCTTGGTACGCCTCATTATGAATGGTTGAATGATCTTGCGCAGTTGCTTCTCCTTCTCCTCCTCGAAGCTCCTTTCGATGGGGCGTGCAAACTCACGCTTGAAGAAGGCCAGCGAGCCGAGCAAGCCCGGATTGACGAAGTTGAGCTGTGTCCATAGGTCGGTGAGGGAGTTCTCCACAGGGGTTCCGGTGAGGACAAGCCGGTGATCCGCCCTCAGACGCATCACTGACCTGTAGATGTGCGATGTCGGATTCTTGATATGCTGGCTTTCGTCCAGGACCACATAAAAGAAATTGATCCCTGTAAAAATCTCAATGTCCTGACGCACTGTATGGTAGCTTGAGATAATTATGTCATAGGCGGTGAAATTAGAGGCTGACCTGTTTCGTGCTGCGCCGTAGTGGATCAGTGTCCTCATAGATGGGCAGAAGCGCCTGATTTCATTGTGCCAGTTGTGACAGAGCGAGGCGGGAACGATAATCAGGGAGGTGGCTGGCGGATTATCCCTGCCAAAGAGTGTCATTTGTCGTACACCGGGTTGTTGCCGGTTTTCTGTCTGTTCTCCGGTGTCGGCGCTGTGAGCCAGCATCTGCTCCCGGTTCCACTGAAGCAGTGCCAGGGTCTGCAGTGTCTTGCCCAGGCCCATGTCATCGGCGAGGCATCCGCCGAGGTTGTTGGACTGCAGGAAGTGCAGCCAGCTGATCCCTTCCTGCTGGTAGGGGCGAAGCTCCGCCTTCAGCTCCACAGGAGGGGGAAGCAGCTTCAGTTGTTCAGGCATCACCAGTTTTTCAAGGCGTGCGCATGTGTCACACTCCTCGCCGGAGATGACATCCGAGAGGATGCCGAAGTGCTGCTTGTGGAGAAGGAGGTTTTCATCGTTTTCCTTGCCCATCTCAAACAGTCCGCGGTAGCGTGCGAACCACTCCTCGGGCAGCAGCGCCACGGTGCCGTCCGGCAGGAGATACTCACGCCTTCCTTCGAGGATGTTACGGCGGAACCGTGTGAAGGGAATGGTGAACGGGCCTATTGTAACGACAGCCTTCAGGTCAAACCAGTCGTTGATCACCTGGTGACTCATCCTGATCTCTACGCGATGGAGGCAGAAGGGCCTGTCGAGGCTTCCGGTACGGACGGTCATGCCTGCCTCCCCGAGCCGGAGCCTGTTGTATGACACTGCCTCCAGGAGGTCATAGAGAGCATCCGCCTCATTCTCTGCAGAGCCCGTTGTGGTGAAATGAATTCCGTCCTCGGTGAAGAGTCCTGCCTCATCAAGGGCTGACAGACAGCTCTTTTCCCAGGCCTGGTCACGCTCCTTCCTGAGGAAGCTGAACCGGCCGCCGTCGTTTCTGAAAGCGGTGAAGTGCGTCTCCTCATCGGGATAATAGATATCCCTCTTGTCGTACCTAAACTTCAGAACAGCCGCAGGGATACCTGTGACCAGCCTCTCGACGGTCAGAAACGCAGCTTTGGCGGGTTCTTCTTTTTCAAGCGAGAAGCCTGTTCCAATGACCTTGTGTGTGTTGATCACCTGCAGCACGAAGGTGGAAAAGTATTTCTCGGCCGTCGCTTCCGGGATGATGATTCTGTCGCGGGTCAGGAAGGGTTTGATCTTGGCGCCTTCGATATCGGCGATGAAATGGATTTTATGACCGGCCCTGATGATGCATGGTTTATTTGACAGAATCTCGACATTAACGCCGCGCAGCTGCACCGGGCGGCTGTCTGACTCGATGATGAGGCTGTAGCTGGTTGAATCCGGAATGCGATCGAAACTGAATACCGGCTTCGCTTCTGCGGGGTCTATGATGAGCCGGTCCTCAGGATGCAGTGAGTTGATTCTTGTTTTGTGGTGAAACAGGGGCAAATCCTCATTCAAGGCTATCTTCAGGCACTGGCATATCCGCTTTTCGATGTACGGTTTGATCAGTTCTTCAAACTCCCGGTCTGTGACGTTATCCGTAAATTCCTTCACGTTGCGGTGCTTCGAGAAGAGCTTGAAGAGATTGCGGTCAGAGTATTCATTGATCAGTCTCACGGCTTCCCTCTCTTCATTGTCAAGGCCAGCGAGGGTGATGCTGTTGGGGAAGGGGGAGAGGGCTTCCGCTACCGAGAAATAATCGCGCCCCGGCATCCGCTCGAGCATGATTGGTGCGAGAACCGAGCCCCAGGTGCGGTGCTGTGTCAGAATAATTGCAAAGAGTCTTTCTCGCTCCTTGGGGAGTGGGGGCTGCATAGTGGGAATAAATAAACCTGCAATTTTGAAAATCCCCGGGTAATATCAAAGGGGAGAAGCTAAATAATTTTACATGACTGCGAATCCGTGGGAGGAGATGGATGATTTCCCTTCCTGACCGGGGCCGCAAGCTTGTGTATAAGCCCTGTGAAATCCGTACTGATGGTTTTTTTATATATCTTTCCTGACTTGAATAAAACCGGAGATGTGATGAAAAGGGCGCTTATAATCAGTATTTTGTTGTGTTTCACTGTTCTGGCCGAATCGCAGATTACACCGCTGACTACCGGCTGGAGGGCAAAGAAAGCGTCTGAGGTGACCCTCGACGGTTACCAGCTTACAGCAGGGGAGCCGGAAATGACAGGATGGATGAATGCTACCGTTCCCGGAACGGTGCTTACAACACTGGTTAACAACGGCCGGATGCCGGAACCGTGGTTCGGGATGAACAACGAGCAGATTCCTGATGTGGCCGACGCAGGACGCGATTACTACACTTACTGGTTTTTTACCCGTTTTTCTTCTGATAACCTCGACTCCACCAGGCAGGTATGGCTCAGTTTCAGGGGAATAAACTACAGGTCAGAGATATATCTTAACGGCCATCTCATCAGCAACGGAATACATGAGGGGATGTTCCTCAGTCAGAAATACAACGTCACGAAGCTGCTCAACCATGGAGAACATAACCGTCTGGCGATCAGGGTTGAGCCTCCTTTGAATCCGGGAAGACCCAACGGTGGGCAGGGGGGCGACGGCACAATAGGACGCGATGTGACAATGCAGTTCACCGCCGGCTGGGACTGGATTCAGCCTGTCAGGGACAGGAACACGGGGATATGGGATGCCGTAACAATCGAGGTGACTGGTGATCTTGACATCAGGAACGGTTTTGCGCGTACAAGGGTTCCTGGTGCGCGACTCCCGGGCGAGTTGCAGGATCCTGCCTACGTAACATTCACCGCCGAGTTGGTGAATCCGACCGACAAGCTTGTGGAAGGTGAGATCGCCGTTGCGTATATGGGCTCCACGGAGAAAAAGAAGCTGAAGATTTTGCCAAACTCAACCCTGACATTCACATTCCAGGAACAGAAACAGGTTGATCCCAGGATATGGTGGCCCAATGGGATGGGTCAGCCATCGTTGTACCCGGCCGTTATAACCTTCCATGACAAAAAGGGCAATACACTCGACAGGGAGGACCTGATGTTCGGGTTCCGCGATGTGGGAAGCTATTTTGATGATTCACTGGGTGCCAGGATCTTTATGATAAACGGTCAGAAACTCTTTGTCCGTGGCGCCAACTGGATTGCCTCTGACGGGATGCTGAGGCTCAGCTCTGAGAGATATGAGACGGAGGTGAAGATGCATGCCACAATGAACATGAACATGATCAGGGTATGGGGCGGATCAATCACCGAAAGGCCGGAGTTCTATGATGCGTGTGACAGGAACGGCATACTGGTATGGCAGGACCTGTGGATCACCGGTGACTGCAACGGCAGGTGGCTTGATACGGTTCGGAAGGCTGACAGCCAGGAGGTGAGACGCCTTTATCCGGACGATGATTCGTTATTTCTGCGCTCTGTGGAGGACCAGGTGAAGATGCTTCGGAATCATCCTTCTCTTTATGTTATCTGTGGCGGCAACGAGTTTCCGCCGCCTCCCGGGCTTGACACCCTGATAAGCAGTCTCATTGAGGAGATTGACGGTACCAGGATTTATCTTGATGAGTCAACTTCGGGTTATTTGCTGAGAAACACTATCGGCGGCACCGCTGACGGGCCTTACAATATAAAGGAACCGCTCTGGTTCTTTACGGAGAAGTGGCACCCCTTCAATCCGGAGATAGGTTCGGTAGGCCTTCCCAACATGGAAGGGCTGGGGAGGATGATGGATCAGAAGGATCTTGTCATGCCTGTGGGTAAGGAGGTTAATGAGGTGTGGCAATACCATAAGTATATGGATTACGGAGGGATGATTGAGAGGCTGGGAGAGCCGGCTGATCTGGCTGATTTTGTCAGAAAGGCCCAGTTGCTGAATTATGAGCAGTACCGTGCCATGGTTGAGGGTTACACCTTGCGTATGTGGGATTGGTACACAGGGTTCCTGGTATGGAAGAGTCAGAATCCATGGCCGGCGCTTAAGGGTCAGTTTTACGACTGGTATCTTGATCAGAATGCAGGGTTTTACGGTTTCAGGCATGGAGCGGCGCCGGTCCACCTGATGTTCAATCCTGTTGACTCTGCAATCTATGTTGTCAACACCACCCCTAAGGAGCGCAAGGGGTTAAGGCTTGAGGCAAGGCTTACCGACGAGTACGGCAAGGATCTGTGGAAGAAGGCGCAGGAGATGGCTGTTGCAGGGGAGAGTGTCACGAAGCTGTGGGATCTTGATCCAGGCACTGCTACTGCTTCTGTGGAGTTTCTGAAGCTCCGGATCACATATGTTTCAACAGGTTTGACAGTTGATGAGAGCACCTGCTGGTTTCCCCGCGGCGGAGACCGGAAGCTTCTGACCGCTCTGCCTGAGGCGAAGGTTGTTGGGCAGATGATGAAGAGCAACAAGGGTGTTTACACGGTTGATTTGGCCAACAGCGGAACGGTTGCTGCCTTTTTCGTGCGGCTGAAGGTGATCCGTGCCCTTGACGGTGAGACTGTGCTTCCGGTTTTCACTGATGACAACTATATTGTTTTGCTTCCTGGGGAGAAGAAGAGCATCGAGGTTGATGTCACCGGTCTGACAGAAGAGGACCGTAACACACCCCTGCTTTTGCATCTTGAAGGGTTTAACTTGCCCGGGCAGGTGGTCAGGCTTTGATTGTTTGCAGTAAGAAATCAAAAAACGTTTACTTCTATCCTGTCCTGCTGATCTCCTCAAGCCTGTGAGGGTCAAGGAGGATAATACTCTTTTCTGATAACTTAATCAGGCCGTCTTTCTCAAAGCTCTTGAGCACCTTCACGGCTCCTTCGGTGGAGATGCCTGCAAAATCGGCCAGCTCGCGCCGCGAGAGATGCCTGAAGAGATCCTCGCCGCCGTAGTTCTCCGGGGCAAGGCTGAGTAAAACAGTAGCCATACGCCCGTTGGTTTGCTGATGCAACACGTTGTCCAGGGAGTTGTAGAGCAGTGAGTTATGCTCGCAATACCGCCTGATTATACTGAAGGCAAACGCCCCGTTCTGCTTCACAAGCGCCGCAATGGCCTCCTTCTCTATCAGGAAACCTGTAGTCTCGGTAACCGCCACCACCGAATACCCGAAAGTATTGCGGTTGAAAACTGCCGACAGACCAACCATCTCGCCGGGACGTATTATCCGGAGATTGTAGTCGCGACCGTTGCTGCTCTCAATATACTGCCTCGAGAAACCGCTGACGGTGAATATGACATAGGAGGCGAAGGCTCCCTGCTTGGCCAGGTTCTCGCCACGACGAAAAAGGACCTGAACACGACTCTCCCGAACCAGCTCCGTCTCCTCCGGCGTCAGCGCCGAGAAACAGGGCAGGGTGATGTCGCAGACAAACTCCCTGTCGGTATTGGTGATTGTTTTCATTGCGATCGGATGATGTGCAAATTTAAGAATTATCACATATCATGCAGGTGCACTTTAAGTTCTATATAATCAGCTATTTGGCACTGCGAGACTGATCTTCAGCAACTTTTTTGTTGTCGTATTTCAATGATTGTCATGATCTGTATTACGGTTGTAAGGGTCAGGCCAGTCTCATGAGTCAGTACTTTTGCGTTAAATTATTTGAAACCATGAGACATAAGATAGAATCAGCCTGGAAAGGCAGAATGAAGTTTGATACTGAGGTAAACGGACACCATTTTTATATGGATCAGGCCGGAGAGAACGGCGATAACAGCGGTCCCCGCCCGAAACCTCTGATGCTTGCGGCGCTGGCCGGATGTACAGGGATGGATGTGATATCGATCCTCAAAAAAATGAAGCAAGAGGTCGAGTATTTCAATGTGGTTGTCGAGGGTGATACCGAGGAAGAGCATCCCAACGCGTTCATTAAGATGCATATAATATATGAGTTCAAAGGAAAAGACCTGGAGATTGAAAAGATAGAGAAGGCGATCAGCCTCTCGATGGAGCGTTATTGCGGTGTATCGGCAGTTTACCGCAAGGCGGGAATAGAGATGTCGCATGAGGTGAGGATGGTCTGACGAAAAGTCTGCAGTCTCCGGTCGGCAGTCGGCAGTCACGTGAACTGAATATGGCTGGCGACGAAATTAGTTAGTAATCAAATAAATGAAGATATGTTATACACGAATTTGAATCATGTTGAGTCTGCTTCGCAGCTCGAAAAGGTTATCAGTGAGAATGAGAATGTAATGGTCTGCTGCGGCAGGATGGGCCCGATGTGTATCCCGGTCTACGGAATCATGGAGGAGCTTGAACCGGTTTACAGCCATGTGAAATTCTTCGACATGGAATTTGACAATCCTGAGGCACAGGTGATCCGCAATGCGCCACTCACACGCGGTTTCATGGGACTGCCCTACACCGTTTATTACAGGAACGGAAAGATGGAGAAGGCAACATCGAGCATCCAGACGATGCAGCAGGTAAAGACAATCCTCGACAGCGAGTTTGGTCAGCCCAACGCATAGGCAATGGAGAACAGCAATCATTACGATGTGATCATTCTTGGCGGCGGTCCGGCTGGCCTGACTGCCGCGATTTATCTCTCGCGGGCAAGGCTGAAGACACTGCTTCTCACCGAGGGTACGCCCGGCGGCCAGATGACACTGACGCACGAGATTGCCAACTACCCGGGCATCGAGAAGATCAACGGTTACATGCTTGGCTCGGTTATGAAGAAGCAGGCAACAGCCTTTGGCACGGTTGTAAAGGGCAACACTGAGATAAGCTCCTTCAACCTTGAAGGCGAAGTTAAGAGTGTCACTGCCGGCGATGGGCAGACTTATACCTCCGATGCCATAATACTGGCCACCGGCGGGCGATCGCGAACCCTTGGTGTACAGGGAGAGGATACGTTCAAAGGGAGGGGAATATCCTACTGCGCCACCTGCGACGGCGATTTCTTCACAGGCAAGGAGATAGTTGTCGTTGGCGGAGGCAACTCGGCCCTCGAGGAAGCAGTCTCACTTACCAAATACGCCACAAAGGTGACCGTTGTTCACCAGTTCGACCACTTCCAGGCATTCCAGTATGCAGTGGATGAGGCAAAAGCCAACCCGAAAATAAACTTCGTGATGTCATCAACCATCGCTTCGTTTTACGGAGAGGAGAAGCTGGAGGGTGTCAGAATCAAAAACCTCGTCACCGGAGAAGAGTCCGATTTTAAAACCGACGGTGTATTCATATTCATCGGTTACGTGCCGAACACCGAGTGGCTGAATGGGCACCTGCAGATGAATGACAGGGGAGAGATTGCAGCCGGACCGGACATGTCCACGAGCATAGAAGGGGTGTATTCGGCGGGTGATGCCAATGCGAAACGTTACAGACAGGTTACGACGGCCGTAGCTGACGGTACAATTGCCGCCCTGGCAGCGGCCGACTACCTGCATAAACAAAAAAGAAACTAAAAAAGATGAAAATGAAAGGATTGATTATAGCTGCAGTTGTTATTGCCGTGGTGGTGATACTGTTCATGCGCTCGTACAATAAGATGAAGAATGCCCCGGCGGTGGCCGACAGTGAGCTGATTGAGCACCTCACCGCTCAGAACTTCGCCAATAAGACGAAAAAGGGGGTTGTTCTGGTAGATTTCTGGGCCGACTGGTGCATGCCGTGCAAGATGATGGCGCCCATACTCAATGAGGTAGCCGAGGCGACAGATGGCACAGCAACAATCTACAAGCTAAATGTGGATGAGCAGCAGCAGGTTGCAGCACAGTACGGAATACGGAGCATCCCGACGATGATCCTCTTCAAGGACGGCAAGGAGGTGGAGAGAATAATTGGGGTGAAGTCGAAGGAGGCTGTTATTGCCAGTATAAACAAGGCGAAGTAAGGTATTTTGTGTTAATTGGTTTGGAGGGCTTTGACGGGCATCACCTGTCAAGGCCCTCTCTTGCTTTGTCATAGTCCGGGGCCTCCAGCAGATCATTGAATTTTGCCGAAGGATGGAGCCTTCCGAACGAGTCGATATATGCCTCTTTGGTCATCGAGTCCCAGTGGATTGCACCGTTGTAATACTGAATGTTCTGCATTATGCCCAGCGATGTGAGCAGCAGGAAGGCTGCCAGGGTCAGTCTTTGCAGCCAACTTTTTACGGCGGCTCCCGGGGAGGCTGTTCCCAGTGTGGTTGATGCCGGGGTCATCAGCGAGGCAGTTCCATGGGAGATTGCTGCAGGGGTCAGCAGTGCGGCCGCTGCCACTGCCATCAGGGCGTAGCTGTCGATGAAGGCCCTCTGTCCGAATCCACCACCGTACCACCAGCACCACCAGGAGAAGATGATGTAGATGTTCAGGGGAACGAAAAGGGTCACAGGCAGGGCGTGAGGTGAACGCCGTTTCAAGAGTGCTATTATTCCCGCAAAGGCGAAGATCATGAGGGGAGAATAGAGGAACAGTCCCTTGCGCCAGCTGAAGAGCCCTTTTATTATTGCCGGGTCGGCGAAGAAGAAGCGCTCATTGCTGCCGTAGGAGAAGTAGAGCCATTGCCCGGTCATCTCCTTCCAGTAGATCAGCTGAGGCACCCAGACCAGAAACGCTGCCGATGCGATTATCGCAAGCCGCCAGTAGCTACTGACCAGCTCACTGATCCTGAGGCGAAGGGTTTCAGACGATGTGACTCCGTAAAAAAGGAAGAAAAATACTATGATGATATTTGTCGGCCTTATCAGGCTGATAATACCCAACAATAAACCCAGCCTGAGTGCAGCTGTGATGGAAGGCGCATAAAGCTTATTGCTATGCCCGTGCCATTTCATTGAATACCATATAAATGCACTTATCAGTGCAAATGAGTAGACATGTGACATCGTTCCCTGGTAAAGTGTGTACCAGAAAAGGTTTGTGCCGATTACAAAAGCTGCGATAACAGCGGCAGTGACCCTGTCCGAAGCGTTTGCCAGCAGGATCTTTCTCAGGTAAATCAACCCGACTGTAAGGAAAAAGAGAGCTGACAACAGCAGGAAGAATTTGTATGGTGGTGAATAACCCCCGGTGTCTGTGCCCGAGAGGAGGGCTACGGCGTGTCCGGCAAGAAAGAAGGGTGTCCAGAGAAGCGAGAGGCCCATGCTGGTTTTTATGACATGCTTTCCCATGGGGCCACGTTCCGGCCAGACGATTAACCTGTGAGGACCCTTATAGTTATCCGCGAAACTCAGTGACAGATCGTGATAAATGAATGTTGCCGGGAGGTAAGCGTAGTATGAGATCGCGTCCCACTCTATTACCCGCTGCTCCTCCTTCCAGTGTTTCTCTGAGAGCATTGTGAAGGTCATGAAGGCAATCAGCAGGGTCAGGGTCAGAGCAGAAATCCAGTTCTTGCCTGTAATGCTGAATTTGAGGACTTTGGCGGCTATGCCGAGGCCGTCGGTTATGCTGATTTTTTTGCCCTCGCTCTTTCTACGGGGTGAATAACTTACAGGTTCCTCGGCGAAAGAGGTTGTTCCGGCGCGCAAAGCCTTGAACATCAGTTCTGTTTCAAATCCGAAGCGTTTCTCACTGAGATCCAGTCTCCCGAACAGCTCTTTTCTGAAAAGCTTGTAGCCGCACGTAAGGTCGGTGATCTTTCTTCCGGTAGCTTTTGCCGCGATGAAGGAGAGGAGTCTGTTGATTACCACTGCAGCGGTTACGGAAGCGGTTGTGGCTATTGTTGCTTCTGGGGTTGCTGCAGCGGCTGCAGTTGAGGTTGCGTGGCCGCGGTGTGCCGTGTCTGATTTGAACCTTGTGCCGCTGACCAGGTCAAGGTTCTGGTTGTGCATCCTTCGGAGGAGTGCAGGGATGTCAGAAGGATCCAGCTCGAGGTCAGCGTCCTGCACGAGTATTGCGTCACCTTTTGCTTCCCGTACGCCTGCAGCCACCGCAGATCCCTTACCGCTGTTGGCAGTGAGGTGAAGCACCCTGGCGCCGGGGAATCCTTGTATTGCATCTTCCGCCGTGGCGGCCGAGTCGTCAGTCGAGCAATCGTCCACGATTATTACTTCAACCTCTGTGACAAACCCCGGCATCGTGACAGAACGCAGCCGATCCAGTGTCGTTGTGATAACACCGGATTCGTTGTACATCGGGATGATTATGCTCAGGTACAAAGTGGGTTCAGGTAAGGGGATAAAGTTACTTTTTTTTAGGCAACAGAAGGGCGAGGGTAAAGAAGTGATCCTCCAGCTGGCGGATCATTTCAGCAGGCAGCCAGATTGCAGGTGAACGCAGCAGACAATAGTGTTGGCAAGGACATGCATAAAAAAAAGAGACCCATATGGATCTCTTTCTGCATTTCACCGTGTATGACGGTTATTTCTTTTCGGGGGCGGGTGTCAGGTTATCGCAGACGCCATCCTTGTTGGCGTCAACGAATGCCGGTCCCTGGCCGTTGTGCCTGCCTCTGCCGGGAGCTGTTCCCTGTCCCTGACAACGTCCGGCACCTCTGCCGGCTGCCACATCCTGTCCACGGCCCTGACCGTTCCGCGGTCCCTGTGCCAGTCCTTGTCCCTTGCCGGGACCGCGATTGGCTGCAGCCTGGTTCTCACCGCCTGAGTAAGCCCTGCGACCAGGCCTGGTGCCGTTTTCGTAATTATCACATACACCGTCTTTGTCTGCATCGACGAATTCATTGCCTGCGGCGCGTCCCTTGCCGGCCTGACCCGGGGTGGTCTCCGTTGTCTGTGCTGCAGCGATAGCCGTCATGGCTACAAAAGCCGCCACCGTAAAGAATAATCTTGTCTTCATGAGTAATTGTTTTTAGTTATTGTATTCTATTGTTGCTGTCTGTTTACAATTACTCAGATGCGAATTATGCCAGGAGGTTTAATCGCCCTGAAGAAAAAATGCAGAAAAATAAAATTATAATTTGATATTCCTGAGTCTCAGTGCATTCCATACAACCGATACAGAGCTGAAGCTCATCGCGGCGGCGGCGAACATCGGGTTCAGCAGCGGTCCGCCGAAGAGATGCAGCAGACCCATGGCAACCGGTATGCCCAGAATATTGTAGAAGAATGCCCAGAAAAGATTTTGCTTTATGTTCCGGATTGTGCTGTTGCTCAGCTTAAGTGTGCGAACCACATCCTGCAGATCGTTTTTTATCAGCACCACGTCGGCAGCCTCAATCGCAACATCGGTACCCGATCCGATTGCGATACCCACGTCGGCCGTCGCCAGGGCAGGGGCATCATTGATTCCATCGCCCACCATGATGACACTGTTGCCGTTGCCTCTTAACTTGCGTATCTCCTCGGCCTTGTCGCCTGGGAGTACGCCTGCAATCACGCTGCCGATGCCTGCCTGACCGGCTATATGTCTGGCTGTCTGTATGCTGTCACCTGTAATCATCATCACCTCGAGGCCCATCGTTTTCAGTTCACGGACAGCCCCTGCCGATCCCGGCCTGATTGTGTCGGCAACGGCAATAACGCCCAGGCATTTTCCGTCGGCGGCAAGGAACATGATTGTCTTTCCCTGCCCGGCAAGCTCTTCAGCTGAAAAGTCAGCTCCGGTTGTATCAACCTTTCTTTCGTCCATGAGTCTCTTGCTGCCGGCAAGGATATGAGTACCGTTGACGGAGGCTTCCACGCCATATCCCGGCAGGGCAGTAAAACGGTCCGGCCCGGTGACGGGAATGCCTTTGACAAATGCATACTCTGCGACAGCTTTTGCAACCGGGTGCTCGGAGCGGCTTTCGGCCGATGCAGCGACAGAGATCATCGTCTCTGTGTCTTCCTCTCTTACCGGCCTGATGTCGGTTACTATCGGGATGCCCGTAGTGACCGTGCCAGTCTTGTCGAGAACCACCACCTTCGCCCTGCGTGCTGTTTCAAGTGCCTCGCCGCTTTTGATGAGTATACCCTGCTGGGCTCCTCTGCCGGTCCCCACCATCACAGCAACGGGCGTGGCCAAACCCAGTGCACAGGGGCATGCAATGATGAGTACTGAGATGAGCACGGTGAATGCCAGTCGGAAGTCACCTGTCCCGATCAGCCATCCGGTTGCAGCCAGCAGTGCCAGAGCCATGACAACCGGCACAAAGATGCCGGAGATTTTATCGGCAAGCCGGGCGATCGGGGCTTTTGATCCCTGTGCCTCTTCCATCAGCCTGACAATCCTTGCCAGGGTGGTGGCGCTTCCGACACGTGTGGCCCTGCATACTACTGATCCGTTCAGATTGATGCTGCCGCCGGTTACTTCGGAACCCTCGCTCTTTTCCACAGGGGTGCTCTCGCCGGTGAGCATCGATTCGTCGGCGGAGCTGTTTCCGCTGGTTACAATCCCGTCAACGGGAAACCGCTCGCCGGGTTTTATGACGACAAGTTCATCCACCTGGACCTTTGAAGCCGGCACTGTCTTCTCCTTTCCGTCGCGAATCACTGTCGCAAGGGGAGGGGCCAGTGAGAGCAGTTTTCGTATCGCGTTTCCGGCCTTTGACTTCGACCTGGCCTCGAGGAAGCGGCCCATAGTAATAAGTGTGATTATGGCAGCTGCCGATTCGTAATAGAGGCCATGAACTGAGTGACCGTCGCCACCGGCGACCCTGACTGTAGCATAAATGCTATAGAGGTATGCTGCTGCAGTGCCCATGGCTACCAGGGTGTCCATCCCGGGGTTACCCCTGAGCAAAGTTTTTGTCCCTGCATGGTAAAAGTTGCGTCCGATGATCACGACCGGGGTGGTCAGCAGAAGCTGAAGCAGGGCAAATGTCAGGGGACTGCTGTCAGGAGAGATGAAAGCAGGCAGCTTCGCACCGGCCATGGCAGACATTGTAAGTATCAGCAGCGGGACTGTAAAGATCAGCGACCAGATGAGCCTGATGCGCAGACGCTCTGTCTCAGACTGTGCTGCACGGCGTTCCTTCTCATCATCAATGGCTTTGTAACCTGCCCTGCTGACGGCATCGATGACGCTGGTGACCGATGCCTTGCGTTCATCATATGAAATTGTCAGACGTTCCGTTGCCAGGTTGACGCTGGCAAAGGTAATCCCCTCAACCTTAGCGGCTGCCTTCTCAACATGTGCTGCGCACGATGCGCAGTTCATCCCCTCTATGGCAAAAGATTTATCGGTCATGATTATTCTAAGCTTCAATCATTAAACAAGCAAGTTAATAAAACGTTTACCGCTGCAGGAAGCAGACTACTGAAGGAAGGCTTGATTTGTTACGGAGGAAGGGATTACCTTAGGTGATCCCTCTATGAAGAGTCTGCAATTGACAAGACAGGCATGCGCTCAGCGTATGCTCTTCTGTTACCATTCCTTCGCCTCTTGAGCAAGCCCCTTCGGCATAGTCCTGAAAACAGAAGCCGTACTGCCTTTCAGCAGTACGGCCTGTCTTGTCATTTGCGGAGAGAGAGGGATTCGAACCCTCGGTCCAGTTGCCCGGACAACGGTTTTCGAGACCGCCCCAATCGACCACTCTGGCATCTCTCCGGGTTCACCGTGCCCGACTGACACAGCGGCTGCAAATATAATCCAAATTATTAATACCGAATTTGACCGGAAAACTAAAAGGGAATATTATTTGTTTAATGCTCTGTATCCAACCTTAAAAACGATGAAAAAAATCCTGACTATGGCAACCTTTACTGTGATGACATTGATTGCAGGTGCACAGGATGCCAATATTGCATATGACTCAATTCTTGCAAGGAAACTGGGGGCAGACGAACGTGGTATGAAATCCTATGTGCTTGTAATCCTGCGCACCGGACCGGCAATGATCGAAGACAAGGAGCTCAGAGACAGTCTTTTTGCCGGTCATTTTTCAAACATGGATAAACTGGCCGAAGAAGGGAAACTGGTAGCCGCCGGACCCTTCAATACAAATGATAATGAATACAGGGGCCTGTTTATCTTTAATGTAAGCACGATAGCGGAGGCTGAAGAACTGGTAAAAGGTGATCCTACCGTCACAAACGGCATATTCGTGACCGAGATGTACCGATGGTATGGCTCAGCCGCACTACCAATGATGAATGAGATCCATCCCAAGCTGCAGAAACCCAGGCAGTGAAAAAAATATTCCGAGAAAACACAAAAAAAGTTCATGTTAATGTAAACTTTTCGATTTTTCAGTCGTCTTTATACTGAAGCGACTTGCAAAAGTTCTTCTTAGGTTGGTTTCAAGGTAAACAGAAAAAGGGGCTGCACAATGTGCGGCTTCTTTTTTGCACTTGTTGTATTTTTACATTAACAGAAATTCTTTATTAAAATGACCATTGAAGATCTGGGCCTTTCAGCAGAACTGATAGCATTCATTAATGACAACAACCCTGAACTGCCGCATATTGGCCGCGTAATCCGCGAGCACCGCGAACGGTATGCTGTCTCAGACGGTGAGAATGATTTCGATGCCGAAATCACCGGAAACATGAGATATTCAGCTGCTTCCCGGGCAGATTTCCCTGCTGTGGGCGACTGGGTGACCATTACAACTTATGGCTCTGACCAGGCAATCATCAACGGAATATTGCCAAGAAAAACCATGCTGGCACGCCAGGCTGTCGGCAAACCCGGGGAGATACAGATTATCTCTGCCAATATTGATGTTGCCTTTATAGTACAGGCAATAAACAATAACTTTAACATCAACAGGCTTGAGAGGTACCTGACAATCTGTTACTCGGCGGGCATTGAGCCGGTCCTGGTGCTGAGCAAGACCGATCTGGTAAGCGATGATGAGATTGAATCAGCCCTCGGATCACTGAAGAAACGTGACAGACAGGTTAAGCATATCCTTCTCAGCAATGTCACCAGGGAGGGAGTGGACCAGGTGCTCAGTACAATACAAAAGGGGAGGACCTATTGCGTTATCGGATCATCCGGAGTGGGGAAGTCGACTCTAATTAACAATCTTCTTAAACGTGAGATGCTCCGTACCGGCGAGATAAGCCACAGTACAAACAAGGGGAGGCATGTTACGGAACACCGCGAGCTGTTTGTCCTGGATAACGGAGGGATAATCATTGACACTCCGGGTATGAAGGAACTGGGCCTGACCGATGATGCAGGAGGACTGAGCACCACTTTCAGTGACATAAATGATCTTGCTGCAGAATGCCGGTTTCCTGATTGTTTACATATAAATGAGACGGGATGTGCTGTTATGGAGGCAGTTGAAAACGGTACTATCGACCGCGGCTCATATGAGAACTACATAAAAATGCTGAAGGAGCAGGAGAGGTACACCACGACTGTGGCCGAGAAGCACAGGAAAGACAAACAGTTCGGCAAAATGCTGAAGAACTACTATAAGATCACCGGCGGCAAAAGGTAAGATTATTTGGGATTTGGGATTTGGAATTTGGGATTTGAGATTTTCGATTTTGGATTGAATTTTGAGTACGGTCATGAAAGAGAAATTATACAACCGGAGTATTTATTATCTTGATGTTCTGTGCAACCGGATACCGGGAAGGAGTGTCGGCAGCGAGGGTAACAGGGAGGCGACGCGCTTCTTTGAGCAGGAGCTTATACGATTGGGATGGCGCACCACAAAAGCTGAGTTTGATGCACTGGACTGGAGAGACGGCGGGGCGCAGCTAATTTGCAGAGGTGAAGCTTTTGAGGTATTCGCCGGACCATACTCCCTGCCGTTCAGCGGAACCAGACAACTTGTGGCTGTCTCAGACACCGCAACACTTGAAAAGGCAGAGATGAAGGACAAGATAGTCCTCCTTCACGGCGAGATCGCCAGGGAACAGCTTATGCCAAAGAACTTTGTTTTCTATAATCCAGAAGAGCACCAGAGGATTATCGGGCTGCTTGAGAAAGGCAAACCCGCGGCAATTGTCAGTGCCACAGGGAGAAATTCCGCACTGGCCGGAGGCGTTTACCCTTTCCCGCTGATAGAGGATGGCGACTTCTACATACCTTCGGTCTATATGACAGAAGAGGAGGGGATAAGACTCCTGCCATATGACGGCAGCGCCGTCTCCCTTGAGTCTGTGTCGGAGCGTATTCCCGGCAAAGGTTATAACGTTATTGCTGTCATGGGTCCGGAAGATACTGACAGAGTTGTTGTTACAGCCCATATTGACGCCAAGAAGGGTACCCCGGGCGCCATTGACAACGCAACAGGAGTAATTGTTTTGTTGCTGCTGGCCGACCTGCTTCACGACTATGAGGGTCCGCGGAGGATTGAGCTTGTGGCATTCAACGGGGAGGATTACTATGCCGTCCCAGGGCAGATGAACTATATATTGGCCAACCAGGGTCGTTTCAGTGAGATGATCCTGAATATCAACATAGACGGAGCCGGATACAGGGAAGGAGTCTCGGCGTTCTCGCCGTTTAACCTGCCGGAGGATATATCAGAGAAAATGACCGGAGTGATCACCCGCCATCCAGGCATTTCCGAGGGTGCCCGTTGGCCTCAGGGAGACCACAGCATATTCGTCCAGTACGACGTGCCTGCCATTGCAGTCTCATCAAAATGGTTCATAGATAACATGGAGAACCAGGATATAACCCATACTCCTAAAGATAATCCCGGCATCACTGACTGCCGCAAAGTTGTTGAGATAGCATTGGCGCTGAATGATCTGATCCGTCTCCTCTGATCTTGTAATGGCCAAAAAAAACCGCCCCGAAAAGTCAGGGCGGTCAGTGTATAAAAAAGAACGTGCCGGTTATTCCTTTATGAATCTTTTCATTACGGTGACGCGGGGAGAGATGAAGCGGATGAAATAGAAACCCTTCTTTAACTGCGAAACCTCGAGTATCAGCTGTGAATGATTCCCGCATACCTCATTAATCCTCTTGTTGCCGGTGACATCGAGTATCTCTATCATCGTTACCCCTTCGATGTTGTCAATTATCAGTTCACTCTTCGCAGGGACCGGATAAATCTTTATTTTTTCGGAAAGAGAATGCGCCAATGAATCGGAAACTGAAGTTTTTCCAGTAGCCGGCCTGCCGGCGGCTGTCTGCCCGGAGAGACTGCCCGGAGATAAGAGCAGCAGGCAGCAAATAGTTGAAGTTAAAATAATTCCGGGTAAAAATCGTTTCATAGGCTACTGTTAATTTTTCTGCGAGGTTACCTGTTGACCGCATCAAATTTAAGTGATGCGACTGCTCCTTATACTCCGCGAAAGAGGAAAATGTTTCAAACTTTAACAAGTTATCAACAAAAAAAATTCAATCCTGCACAATAAACGGAAAATAGTCCCCGCGGGAAAAAATTCAGTGCCGCCAATTGTCATTGAGGGAATTTCGCAAAAAGGTTAACTTTGGCGCTTTGATATCCAAACCATTCAAGATAAACAACGTGAAAAGACTACTCATCATCATGATGGCATCAGCCATTGCAGTTGCGTCATGCAACACTGAGAAGAAGGCGCCGGGAAATCCCTTCTTCACGGAGTGGAACACCCCGTTCGGTGTTCCGCCGTTTGACCAGATAGAGAACGAACACTACCTTCCCGCAATTGATTCTGCCATTGCCATTGCAAGGATCAATATTGCTGAGATCACCTCCGGTGAGGAGGCTCCCACTTTTGCCAATACAGTGGCAAAGCTTGACAGGGCGGATGATCTGCTCTCCAGGGTAGGTTATGTATTCTACTCACAGACAAGCGCCAACACAAATGACACGCTTGAGACGCTTCAGATGGAGATAGCTCCGAAGGTATCAGCCTTCAGTGATGAGCTTCTGCTCAATGCCGCCCTCTTCAGCCGTATTAAGACCGTATGGGAGAACAGGACATCTGAACAGCTCAGCGAAGAAGAACTCTTCCTGCTTGAGAATCTGTATAAGAGTTTCGTTCGCAACGGAGCGCTGCTTGGCCCTGAGGACCAGGAGAAGCTGAAGAAGATGAACCAGGAACTGTCGGTACTCACTGTAAAATTCAGTCAGAATGTGCTGTCCGAGACAAACAGGTTCAAGCTTGTAATTGACAGTGAGGCAGATCTGAAAGGGCTGCCGGAAAGTGTGATCACAACTGCTGCCGAAGCTGCAAAGGAAGAGGGGATGGATGGCAAGTGGGTCTTTACCACCCAGAAGCCCAGCATGCTGCCGTTCCTGCAGTATGCAGAGAACCGTGACCTGCGCAGGAAACTCTATGATGCATACCTTAACCGCGGAAACAACGGGGATGATCTTGACAACAACAAGATACTTGCTGACATCGTAAGGATCAGGGCAGACAGGGCAAAGCTTCTCGGTTACAGGACTCATGCTGACATAATGCTTGAGACCCGTATGGCGAAGACACCTGACAATGTGCTCAATCTCCTCAATGACCTGCTTAACCGGGCTCTGCCTGTTGCGCAGCGCGAACGTGATGAGATGCAGCAGATCGTCACCGCCGAAGGGGGCAACTTCAAACTCGAGCCGCACGACTGGTGGTACTATGCCGAAAAGCTGCGCAAGAACAAGTATAACCTTGACGACAACGAGCTGAGGCCTTACTTCAGCCTTGACAATGTGCGCGACGGCGCCTTCGCAACAGCAAACAAGCTGTACGGAATCACCTTTACACGCATTGAAAATATTCCTTTGCCCCATCCTGATGCCCAGGCTTTTGAGGTGAAGGAGGCAGACGGGAGTCATGTCGGGGTTCTCTATATGGATTTCTATCCGCGCGAGAGCAAACGTCAGGGAGCATGGTGCGGCGGCTACCGTGATCACCAGGTCATTGACGGCAAGGAGATTACACCTGTTGTGACAATCGTGGGTAACTTTACACCTCCTGCAGGTGACAAGCCCGCATTACTGAGCATGGATGACGTCCTTACGCTGTTCCATGAATTCGGGCACGGACTGCAGGGTCTCTTCTCGGAGAACACCTACGCAAGCACCACCGTTGCATGGGATATCGTTGAGCTGCCATCGCAGATAATGGAGCACTGGGTTACGCAGCCCGAGGTGCTTGCCATGTACGCCAAACACTACGAAACCGGCGAAGTGATCCCGCAGGAACTGGTTGAGAAGATCAGAAACAGCAGCTATTTCAATACCGGGTTTGACAACGTGGAGATAATGGCTGCATCGCTTCTTGATATGGCATACTATTCACTTGAGGCGCCTGTATCTGTTGATCCGCAGAGTTTCGAGAAGGAGACCATGAAGAAAATCAACCTTATACCAGAGATCGAACCCAGGTACCGCAGTACCTATTTCCTTCATATGATTGACGGTTATGATGCCGGCTACTATGTTTATACATGGGCTGCAGTGCTTGACAACGATGCATTTGAGGCATTCAGCGAGAAGGGGATCTTTGACCAGGCAACGGCCACATCCTTCAGGAAGAACGTCCTTGAGAAGATGGGCACAATGGATGCTGAACAGATGTATCTCAACTTCCGTGGACGCGAGCCGGAGATTGAACCTCTGCTGAAAAACAGGGGACTGAACTGATCAGTCTCCGGATTAAATAAGATTAAGAGAGGCCGCCTCCCAATACCGGGAGGCACTTCTTTTATTATACTATCTCTTTCTGATACTGGGAGTTGACAAAAAGAATAGTACCGGCTTCATCGTAACCCCCAAGAACAGTCTCTCCGTTGTGTTTAAGTGTTTCGGGTCTGAAACCGGTCATTACCAGGGCAGCTGTCGAAGATTTTTCGTTTATCAGGCTTTTTACTGAACTGCCGTGGGTGACTTCAATTATTTCAACGTTATTTTCGGTAATCGGGAGACGCCCTGTTCTCATCAGATCCGCCATTTCCCTCCTCGTATCCTCAAACTGACCCGGCTTACAGGTGCTGAATACCCTGATGGACGATTTCTTCCAGTCGGGATGGCCTGAGATAATAAAGCTCAGCAGGATCAGCAGGCTTGCATTTTCCGGCTCATTGAAGTCTATCCACACGTGGATCCCCTTGCTGTAGTTCATCTCCTTGACAGCGGAGGCCAGGAGACAGATGTCGAAATTGCCCGCCTTGATCAACCGTATGTTATCGATGATTTCGCCGAGATTCTCCGGGTTCTCCTTATCATATTCAAAGACGACCATGTTATTTTCCATCCCCGAGATACCCGGGACCTGAATGGCCTGCACTATTGCCGAGGTATAGGAGGGGGAGATAATTGTATCAACATAGACGTGATTATGGGAAGTCTCATACAGTTCAATCAGTTTTGCAAGTTCCTCCGATGCCTGCTGGCTGGTTGCACGTGAGTAGTATCCGTCTATCCTGTGCAGATAGGTGCCGAATCCATAACTATATGACAGCCAGTTTAAAAGCCTGAAAGCTCTTTCTCTCCTGAAGGAGTCCTTCGAGATGCATATGACTCCGGGTCTCCACTCTTTCTCCTTCCGCCGGCTCTCGCTCTTCTGAAGGTAGACCTGCAGATTCCGGTTGATCTGGAAGAGCGTATTCGCGAAAAGCGACTCCAGACCGGTCCTGTTTCTGTGATAACGGTTTATATATGAATAAATCAGGACAATCAGTACTGTAGCTGTGAGGGCGTAGAGTGTATTTATCCTGAACATCACGATCACCGCAACTACAAATCCCAGCAGGGAGAGGTACCACCTTGACCGGAATGAAGGCCTGTAGGATGGGGATGCCCCGAAGTGGTTCAGGAATGAGATCAGGCAGAGGGCTCCGTAGGTGACAAGGAAGAACATCGAGATTATCTCTGCAACAGCGTTGACGTTTCCAAGGGCGACAAAGAGGATGGCGATCAGCAGTGTCACCATGGTGGCGTTTACCGGTTCCCCGTCGCTGCTCCTTGCTGCCGCGAGCCACCGGTTTATCCGCATTGAGGGGAAGGAGGCATCGTTTGCCAGGGCCTGCAGTGTTCGCGGAGCGACAAGCACGGAACCCAGCGCTGATGAGAGGGTTGAAGCTGCCAGTCCCAGCGGTACAATGACAGCTCCGGCAATTGCAATTTTCCCCATTATGAGCTGATTCCCGAGCATCTCTTCCGGGGAAGCAGAGATTGCCAGCTTCCAGATAACAAGTATGTAGACAATCAATCCGGTGACAGTTGCGAGGATGGTGCCCATTGGGATTGACCTGGCCGGATTTCGCAGATCACCGGAAAGTCCCACACCGGCTGTCATCCCGGTAAAGGCTGGAAAACAGATTGCAAATACAAGGAACAGATCACCCATGTTCCGTATGTCTCCCGCCGGCAGATGACCCGGTGCAAGGCTCCCTTCCGCAGGTTTGCCAAGAAAGAAGAGAAGCAGGGTGATGAAGAGGAGAGCCACAACGGCATACAGCATCTTCACTCCCGTGTTTGATCCCTTGCGGAGGATAACCAGTCCCAGGATTACAGTAACCGGCAGGCTTATCAACTGCCTTGGAAGAACAAGGGAGAAACGCTGTACCGCGAAGTTGAAGAAGAATTCGAATGCCTCGGTGAACGCGATTATGTAGAAGGCCACGCTTATAGCCTGTGAAAGGAACAGGGCGATCCCGATTGTTGCACCGATATTCAGTCCGAACGACCTGGAGATTATGAAATACTCACCGCCACCCTCGACCCTCTTGTTTGTAGCAAGCTCAGACAGGGCCAGGGCGGTGGGGATTGTCACAGCATGACCCAGGATGATCAGAAGAATAGTGCCCCAGAAGCCAAGCGTCCCCACTGCATATCCGAAACGGAGAAACAGGATGGCTCCGAGTATAGTGGAGACAGCCGTGAAATAGACCGGTGCAGTGCCAAACCTTCTTTTGCCAGCAGGGACTTCCATTACTTGCTTTTCAGCGGACCTCTTTCAGCCCTTTTTATCACATAAAGATGTAAAAAAAAAGCTTAAAACATGTAATTTAATATATTTGCATCAGTGGAGAAACGAGTGAATCTAAAGACAATATCTGGCATGGGACTGTCAGATGCTGAAGGACTTCTACGCAGTCTGCAGCTGGATGAGAGTCATGCCCGCAGGCTTCTGTACTGGGTGTACAGGAGGGGCATAAGATCACTTGATGAGATCAATGATATTCCGGGCAGGGTCCTGCAGGTTCTGTCGGGGCATGTTGAGCCCGGTCTGATTTCTCCGATAGCATCAGAGGCTTCTACAGACGGATCTGTCAAGTACCTTTTTACCAATAACGCCGGGCTTACGCATGAAACTGTATGGTTGCCTGACGGTAAGCGTCGTACCGTTTGTGTTTCAGTGCAGGCAGGCTGCCGGATGGGCTGCCGGTTCTGTGCCACCGGGAGAAACGGATGGGGAGGGAATCTGTCTGCAGGGGAGATGGTCAACCAGGTTACAGGCATCCCGGATCAGGTAACGCACATTGTGCTGATGGGCATGGGGGAGCCGGGTGACAACATTGATGAAGTGATCAGGGCATGCGGTATCTTCACTGCAGAGTGGGGCCTGGCTGCCGGAAGGAGCAAGGTGACCGTTTCCACGGTGGGAGTAACTCCTGCCGTGACACGTTTGCTTGAAGAGACGGATTGCAATATCACCCTCAGCCTTCATTCACCCTTTCCGGAGGAGAGACGCGAGGTGATTCCTGCCGAGGGGCGCTGGCCGTTCACAGAGACGCTGAGTATGATGAAGGAGTACGATAACCGGAAGAAGAGGCGTTTCACAGTGGCATATGTAATGATCAAGGGGAAGAATGACACTGACAGGCATCTTCAAGGGCTGAAAAGATTACTTTCAGGAACCGGGATAAGGGTTAATATTCTTCCGTATCACCCTGCAGATCTGAATGATGACCTCTGTTCCGACAGTGATACCATGATGCGGTTCAAACATGAGCTTGTGACATCAGGCATCGGGGCATCGGTAAGGAAATCAAGGGGAACAGACATTGCAGCTGCCTGCGGCATGCTCGCGGCAAAAACCGGTAGAATCCTGCAGGGATTGGATAAATTATAATGAAATATGGCAGAGAAGGCAGGCATAAATGAGAAACGGCCCGGACCGGAGTCGTGGGAGCAATTGTTCAGGGAGACACTGGGAAAAACGCAGAGGGTGCCGTTTAAGGGCGATTTTAGGGTTGACCGTCAGGTGCTCGAACTATTTGACCACTCTAATCAGTGTTTTTTCATCGGTGATTATTCATCACTGAGGATGATCTTCGTCAGTCCCAATATTGTAAATGTGCTTGGTTATACTCCTGAAGAGTTTGATTTCAGGAAGTTGTTTGGGATTATTCATCCGGATGACAGCAAGGCTGTATTCGAGATTGGCAAGATGGTGCTGAGCAGGGAACTGAACTATATTGCCGGCGGTTCCAGCAGGCACATTGCACTTTTCATGGCCTACAGGGTTGCCAAGAGTAACGGTAAATTTACAAGGATCTCGCTGACTGTATCTCGTCACACCGACTCTGCCGGCGGTATTTATGACATGGCAGAAATACGTGACATTTCGCATGTCCGTTGCGGGACAGAGGTCTCCTTTGCCCTTCTCGGCGGAAAACCTCTTAAGGACCTGCCTCAGGAACCACGTAAAGGATTGTCGATTTCAAGGAGAGAACAGGAGATAATCTACTATATATCACAAGGATATACAAGCAGGAAAATTGCCTATGAACTGAATCTCAGTGAGTATACAGTCAACACTCACCGCAAGAACATCATGAGAAAGACGGGAACCTCCAATATGGTTGATATGCTGCTGTTTGCAGCAAACAACGGGATCATTTGAAAATACCCAGAAGTAGGTATTGCAAGGTTAGGCCGGACTCGTTAGTTTTGCCTTGCAAGCGGAACAACAGAGGAGTTTAAGGATTAGTGTTTTTTAGATTCCCCGTTTCCTCTCTCCGGCCGACAATGGTACTTCTTTCTTTAGGCCGGATGAGAAAATAATACTGCCCAACCCCCTGGGCAGTATTTATTTTTGGGGGTTGACAAGCTGCAGGGTAAGTTCCGTGACCATAGTTTCACCCGAGCGAAGCCAATCCTTTTTGGCGGCACACTGTATGAATCCGTGCGCCAGGAAAAGATTTAGGCTCTCCGTATTTGTTTCCATGATGTTGCACCATAGCTGATGCAGATTGAGTGTCTCAAAGGCATAGTTGACAAGACAGGTCAGGGCTGCCGAGGCGTAACCCTTTTTCCTGTCAGCCGGGTCGGCAATCAGGATTCCCACACCGGCCCTGCCATGGAAATGATCAAAATCAAAGAGATCAATTGACCCTATTGTCCGCATTCCCGGCAGAATGTCAATCATCAGCCTGAGCTGCCCGGTCTCGTAGATTGTTTTTCCGGAACCGGCGATGTATCTCTTCAGTACGTATCTTGAATATGGGGTGAGGTTATTGCTCTGTTTCCAGTTTGCTTCGTCATTTTCCCAGCGGTAAAGGGTTTCAAGGTCTTCGGGTTCAACAGCGCGAAGCCTGATCCCGTCATTTTCCAGAATCATTCCTGTAGACTTTCTTCACGAAGATGTCATCAGGGTATCCCAGCCGGAGCAGTCTCTCCTTTTCGGCGTATGCCTCTGATTTAAGGTCAAAAGTGCCGGTAGTATACCGGTAGAACCGGTCATCCCTGTTATAGAATACAACAATGTCAGCGTATTCGAAATAGTCCGGATCCACCGGGTTGTATAGTGCCATAACCTGTACAGTATAGTACAGCACCTCAGGATCAATCTCTGCATCTGTATCCCTGACGTCCCTGACCACACGGTCAGTCACAAGCAGTGTTGAGTCAAGCGAGGTAAGGTAAGGCAGGTCAGCCGGGTCAAAGCTGATTGTCACCGTGTCACGGCTCTCTTCGGCGGGAGGATTGAATGTAACCAGCGCGATCTCCTTCTTCTTGTACCCGGTCATGATTGAGTAAAAACCGTAGGCTCCGTTCATGTATGGCTGAAAGGCGATGTTGTCATCTGTGGTGCTCACCGGGTATCCGATATTTTCCGGGCTGGTCCATTGGCCGGCTGAGAGTTTCGAGAGGAAGATATCATATCCGCCCATTGACCCATGACCTTCAGAGCTGAATGTCAGTGTGTTGCCATCGCCGGAGATGAACGGGGTCTCTTCGTTGTACGGGGTGTTTACAACATTTCCAAGGTTTGAAGGGATGCCCCAGTCACCAGTGGCATCTATCTCCGAGATCCAGAGATCCAGCTCACCCAGTCCCCCTTCCCTGTTTGAGGTGAAGTATAGCTTCTTCCCGTCCGGGGATATGGCGGCGTGGGACTCGTAAAAACGGGTGTTAATGTTCTTATTGAGCTTTTCGATCTGTGACCAGCTTCCGTTTGCGAATCTTGTCACATATATGTTGCCGTCATAGTTATCATTTTTAAACAGGTAAAGTTCTGTTCCGTCACTGTTAAGCGAGGTTGTATGGCAGTCAGTACCCATTCCTGCTTCCCGGGTGATATCCACCGGGGTGGCCCATGAATCGCCTTCACGGCGCGTGATGAAGATGACACTCTCAAGACCTCTTCGTTCCGTATATGCCATTGTGCTGCCGTCAAGGCTTACCACAGGCCTGTCATTCACGGATCCCTGGTTTATATATTCCTTGAGAGGCTGAATGAGAACGTTTACCGGGCTATTCATGTTCCCTTCTGCAACCTTGCATGCCTGCATCTGCTGGTTGACGAACTCCTGGTTCTGCATCTCAGATGACTCGGTAATCAGTTTCTGGAAGAACAGGTAGGTATTGAGTGCACTGTCAAGCCTGTTTGTAATCCGGTAAGCGTTGCCCAGGGAGAAATATGCGTCAAGAGGCGCCCGCTTCTCATTCAGTTTCCCTGTTTTTGAATCGTAGCTTGTACTTCTGACAGCCTCCTCGAGAAAAGGAATGGCTTTCGGTTTCTCATCGAAGATATTAAGGTAGCAGTTGCCGATTTTGTACTTGATGTTGAAATTGCCGGGTCTCAGCTCATTAAGGATCAGGTAGAGCGGATTGGCAAGTTCGTACTCACCGTACAGGTAGTGCGATTCAGCCTCCTTCCAGATTTCCTTGATCTCGCTGTTCTTCTGGCCGTTCAAAGGTACGACCAGCAAAAAAAGTATCAGAAGCAGTGTTCCCCTTATTCCCATGTTTCAGTTTGAATGTAAAATTAAATCTTATGAAGAAATGAGAGCCATGCTGTATCAGATTATTTTAACCTGATCAGGTAGATATCAGACCGGCCGGCTCCGCCTTCCCTTCCTGTCATTGACATATAGCCTGCCTTGCCGTTTTCAGCCGGGCAGAAGAAGATATTGTCATCAGGATTATTGAGCGGGTAGCCAAGGTTCTGGGGTGTGCTCCACAGTCCGTTGTATTGCATCTCGCTGCGGAATATGTCATAACCGCCCATGTTGTAATGACCCTGAGAGGCAAAGAAGAGCATCTTGCCGCCGTTTGTCAGGAAAGGCCGGTCTTCGTTGAAAGGGGTATTAACCTCCGGGCCCATGTTTACCGGCATGCCCCATTCGCCGTCGGATCCAAGTTTTGAAACATAGAGATCAAGTCCCCCGAATCCACCCGGTCTGTCACTTGCAAAGATGAGTGTTGATCCGTCTTCAGTTATGAATCCGTGGGCTTCCCAGTATTTCGTATTGATCTCCTTCTTCAGTTTCCGGGCAGGTTCCCAGCGTGTGCCGTCGAATCTGCTTGACCAGATGTCACTGTTTATGTTGTCATCCTTTGAGAGGAGCATGATCGTATTTCCGTTTGCCAGGCATGATACATAGTGGTCGCCGTCAGACTGCAGCTCAGGGGTGATGTTTACCGGCGGGGTCCATTCGTTCCTTGCGAACCGTGAGAACATGATTGCGTCGTAGAATTTCATGGAGGTCATATAGGCTATTGATTTTCCATCAGGGGAGACCACAGGAAAGAAGTTGTCATTTGCATCATTGATTATGTCATCAACCTCCTCCACCGTAAATTTCACCGGGGTGCCCATGATAGCGGGTGCGTTATTGCAGGCAGCTATCTGCTGATCAATGAACATGATGTTGGGCAGGTCGGATGCCAGGAGAGTCTGCCGGTACCTGTTGTAGGCATCCTTTGCCTTCTCGAACATGTAATTGATCCTGTAAGCGTCTCCAAGGAAGAAGAGAGCCTCATATGGTGCTTCTGTCTGACGCAGTGATCCTTCACGGTATTTGCCGGTCAGCTTCTGCGATGCTTTTTCAAGATACTCAATCGCCAGGTTCTTGCTCCCTTCGATGTTGAGGTAACAGAGTCCGAGCCTGAAAGCGATGCTTGCATTGTCAGGCATAGCGGCATATATCCCCTGATAATAGGGAAGCGCATCGGCATAGTCGGCACGCATCAGGAAGTACTCGGCATCATAAAATGCCTCCTGCAGCCTGATGTTGTCCTGCGACCTGCAGACGATGCCTGCAGATATGATTATCAATACAAGAGCTAATTTCTTCATAATCATTGTCTTATTGTTGAATGTCATTTTCCTTTTTCTTCTTTCTCCTTCTCCATATAAGGAAGAAGAAGAGCAATGCGGTCAAAGCCGGAAGCCAGCACAGACAGCACCCTTTTTCGCTGTTTGTTGTCTGAGGGTTGTCCTGGTCATCGGCAACGGCCTCAGCCTGCGAGGTGCCGTATGCCAGGGTTGCTGCCGGCTCCGGTGAATTGTCATCTCCGGCAGATATGTCCGGATGATCTTCTGCGGCAGCGCCCTGCACTTGTTCAACTGCCTGTCTTACGGGGATATCCGTGCTGAGCGGTTTAATGTCCGCGGCAGTGATTTCAGCCGGCTGTTCTTCACTATTTATCTCAGATTCGCTGATGAGAGCCTCAGTCAGATCCGGGGAGTCAGTCATTGCGAGACGTTTATTGATCGTTGTCTCTGTTGAGTCCGGAACTGCCGGCATCGGAACGGAACCGGGCAATGAATCAGACTGCAATGCGAATATATCAGCCGCCGCAATCTCCTTTGCCAGTTCATCCGGTGTAACTGGTTTCTCTGCCGACTCATTAATGGCTTCGTTAAGGGGATTCATTTCCGCCTTATTGACGGCCGCATCACCTGGATTCTGTCCTTCCTTATTATAGGCCGCGTCAAGGGGATTCATTTCCGCCTCACTGACGGCCGCATCGCGGGGATTCTGGGCGGACCGGATTTCGCAGCTGTATATATCCATTCTCCCCTGTCCGTCACCGGAGAATTTGCTGAAATAACCCCTGTTACCGCTGACCAGAGGGGTGAAGAAAAGGTCGTCATCGGGTGTATTCAGCGGGTACCCTATGTTGACAGGGGTGCTCCAGCGGCCGTTTTCATCAAGGTCAGACC
>JAEYZD010000195.1 GCA_023430725.1 Bacteroidota bacterium
GCCCAATTAGGGCTACAATCCTTATCTTTGAAGTTTAATGTTAAAAGTTAACAGAAACCGCCGTGGTACGATGAGTACGCCCGGTGGTGTGGGGGGACTGCGGCGCGAGCCGCATCCTACCCGATTAAAAGAGCCTGAGACAAAAATACTCCCCCCTCAGCGCACCTGAAACTGCGTATGTAACCTCAGATCCGACGACGATGCGCCGGCATGAATGATTACCTTTCCCTTCTCAACCACAAATTCATGGCGGTCTGTGTCCCAGTAGGCAAGATCATTTACAGCAACCGGAATAGTCACCTCCATTTCCTCTCCCTTCCTTACATACACTCTCCGGAATCCCTTCAGCGCAATTGCCGGCCTGTCGACCTTCGACTCCGGGAAACTGACATAAAACTGCACCACCTCATCACTGTCGAACTCCCCGGTGTTGCACAGACTTAGCGACACGTTCAGGGTATCACCGGGGCTGACCCTTTTATTGCCGGCATCCAAGTCCGACCACTCAAAAGATGTATAGGTCAACCCGTGCCCGAATGGAAAAAGGGGTTCATTTTTTGAATACATGTAAGTCCGGTTGTTTCGGATGTCATAGTCAAGAATCGGCGGAAGGTCGGTGATGCACGACGGCCATGTCTGAACCAGCCGGCCGGAGGGACTAACCTTCCCGAACAGCACATCTGCCAACCCGTTGCCGAGCTCCTGGCTCGACTGGGTTATATGCAGGATGGCCGGGATGTTCTCTTTTGACCAGTTCACCGTATACGGGAAGCTCGAAACAATGACTAGGACAGTGTTCGGATTGGCTGCACGGACAAGCTTGACCAGATCTTCCTGCTCGAGCGAAAGCGCCTGCCTGTCGACTTCCTCGCGGCCGTCGCTGGCCACATGGTTTACACCCCAGCCCAGACCGTATCCCAGGGGATGATTGCCTACACAAACAATTGCCACATCAGCCTGACGCGCTGCCAGCACCGCAGAATCTGCCTTGTTCGAGGCTGCGAAGAGAACCTTCACTTTTTCTCCGACGGCATTTGTAATACCCTGCAGGGCGGAAACGGTATAGGGAGGAGTGCCTGAATACCAGTCGGAAATCACCATGTCTGCACTTGGTCCGATGACTGCTATTGTGCTTATTTTGCCTGAGTTCAGCGGCAGGGTCCGGTTTTCATTTTTCAGCAGAACGACTGAACGGACCGTAGCCTCCCTGGCCAGGGCACGGGTCTCCGCTTTTTCCCATGGGGGAATTGTATCTGTAATTCCGATACCAGCATATGGCGACTCTTTGCTGCCTTCCGCATCCAGCAGGCCTAGCCTGAGCATCACCCTGAGAGTCCCCCTGATTGACCTGTCGATGTCGGCTTCTTTAATGAGTCCTGTTTTCAGGGCATCTGTGAGCGGAGCCTTATAATCGTCAAGAAAGAGTGTCGTTCCAGCATCAAGGCATCCCTTCGCGGCAGCCTGAAGATCGGTGTAATATTTGTGATGGGTAACAAGCTGTCGGTAAGCGCCTCCGTCAGTGGCAATTATCCCGTTCTGACCCCACTCCTTCACCGCAACATCCATGAGGACAGGATGGACGGTGCAGGGGATGCCGTTATACCTGTTGTATGCGGTCATGAATGCCCTGGATCCGCCCTCTGTTATCCCTTTGAAGAAGGGGTATGAATAGTATTCGCGAAATAGTCTCTCATCGAAGTCTGAGGAATTTATTGTTCTGTTGTTTTCGTTACTGTTGGCAAGGAAATGTTTCATCAGCGAGGCGGTCTTCCAGTATTTCGGATCATCGCCCTGCAGGCCTTTCACGAATGCAACCGTCAGTCTGGCTGTCAGAAAGGGATCCTCACCGTAGCACTCTTCCGTCCTGCCCCAGCGCACATCCCTCCCAAGATCGGCATTTGGTGCAAGGACAATCAGTCCCGCGGTGCCGTAGTCCGGATTCTGTGTAAGCCAGCGTGCCTCCTCGGCTTCGAGGGAGGCGATCTTGTTCAGCAGTTCCGGATCCCACATCTGGGCGAGGCCGTAAGCCTGCGGGAACGTAGTGGTAACCGAACTGCCCTTGCCTCTCACCGCCCAGTTGGCAGGGCCGCTCATCGCAAGCCCGTGAAGGCCCTCCATCAGCCTGTAGCCCTTTATTCCCAGGCGGGGCACCGACGGCCGGGTGGAGAGGCAGTTGATCTTTTCATCGAGGTTCATCAGGCCAATGAGATTGTCTATCCTTTTTTCATCATCGAGGCGGGTGTCATTGAACGGCCAGGGTTGTGACATGGCCCTGATGCAGAGGGCCGTCAGTATAAACAGGGTGAGGTAATGTTTCATTAATGATGGTTTTGTACCAAGTTACATCATTTGAATGTAATTTGTTTGCAGGGGTGGTGAATGATTGTGGCCCGGAGGGAGAGAGTGGGGGCGGATGCCATGTCTTTTACAATTCCTGATGGTCTCCGACTATCAGCCGGCAGATCATGCCCGCTTACGGTATCCTCTTATAGCCAGGAATATGAATCCCATGGCCAGCACTGCCAGCATACCCATGTCACGCATGATTTCACTGAACCCTGCACCCTTGAGCATCACCATGCGGTTGATACGCATCAGGTAGGCAACGGGATTGACCCAGTTGAACTGCTGCGCCCATTGCGGCATGCTCTCGCTCGGTGTAAAGATGCCGCTCATGAGAATGAATATCATGGTAAAGAAGAAGGCAACAAACAGGTACTGCTGCCTGTTGGATACAAGCGTCGAGAAGAAAAGTGCCAGCCCAAGCACTGCAACCAGGAAGATGGCGGAACAGGCAAAGAAGAGCAGTATGCTCCCCTCGAACGGAATATCGAAAGCGATCCATCCGACCGACAGCCCCAGGGCCAGGTCAAGCAATCCCAGGATGAAGAAGGGGATGACCTTTGAGATAATAAGTTCCCATTTCCTGATGGGTGTGACATTGATCTGCTCCAGGGTACCTGTCTCCAGCTCCTTGACGAGGTTCAGTCCCGCCAGCATAAGACCGATGGCTATGATAAGTATTACAAGAACCCCGGGTAGCATGAAGTGCTTGTAATTGAGAGTCTGGTTATACCAGTAGCGCGGTGATGTTGTTATCCCGAGAACCGCTGCCGGGGCTGATCCCGTGGCCATGACCACATCCATGTTGTAATCGCGGACAACTGCAGTCAGGTAACTCCAGGCAAGCATCGCCTGGGTGGAGTTGACAGCATCGACAAGAACCTGCAGGCGCGGTTTCGTAATGCCTGCCAACCCTTCGGAGAAATCCTCCGGAATTATCAGTACCATGTCGGCATCGCCGGAAAGAAGAAGTTCCTCAGCACCGGTAACATTCATTGGAGCGGCAGTCGTTCTGAAGAATGTGGAGCCTGCCAGCCTGGATATCAGCTCACGCGAAGCAGGACTCCGGTCACTGTCGGCCACAGCCAGGTCGAGACGCTTTACCTCGAAGGTGATAGCCGGCACAATAAGAAGCATCTGCAGCAGGGGAACCAGTATTATAGCCCTGAGCATGAACGGGTTCCGGATTATCTGCCGGAATTCCTTCTTCAGGAGAAACAGCAGCCTTCTCATCTGACCATCTCCCTTCCGTGCAAGAGACACACAATTTTCATCCTGCATCCTCCTTTCTCATACGTGACGACCACCTTTTCATCTTGCACTATCCTCCAATCTTACCTTGAACTTCCTGGCACTGAGTATAATAAGAAACGAAGTCATCCCGGCAAGTATCATAGTCTCCTTCCAGACATATGCGAAGCCCGCCCCTTTGATCATTATCGGCCGGATAATTTCAATGAACCACCTGGGAGGGAGAATCATACTTATGTAATCATAGATCTTCGGCATATTCTCAATCGGGAAGATAAAGCCTGAAAGCAGCAAACCCGGAAGAAGCAGCACCATAAATGTAATGATGATTGCATTCTCCATCTTGTCCACTAATGTGGAGATCAGTATCCCGAATGACAACCCCATAAGTATATACAGCATGCACTCGGCAATAAGAAGAGCGATGCTTCCCCTCACGGGAAGCTTAAAGACGAACCATGCCATCAGAATAATTATAATCACATTGAAGAGTGAAAGGAAAAAGTACGGTGCCACCTTTCCCACGATAATCTGCCAGGGTTTCAGGGGCGATACAAGAAGTACTTCCATTGTTCCAAACTCTTTTTCACGGACGATTGAGACTGATGTGAGCAAGGCGGATAAAAGTATGAGCACCAGTGTTATGATTCCGGGCACAAACATGAAGTGACTCTCGAGATTTGGGTTGAAGTACATCCTCACTTCCGGGATAATCAAAGGGAGACCTGACGTAATCTGTTTTGTAAGGGTTGCGGAGTAGTCGTTCATGATGCCTGAAGTGTACCCGGTCACCAGGCTGGCAGTATTTGGCTCCGAGGCATCGGCAATTATGCTGATTGTTGCATGACCCTCGCGGGTCAGTGTTGCTGACATTTCCTCAGGGAATATTATGACTGCTTTTATCTTTCCCTTTTTGAATGTGGCATCGATCTCCTCATAGGAGCCCAGCCTGTTGCTTACAGTAAAGAAGTCAGATGCTTCAAGCTTGTGGATCAGATCATTGGAGACATTGTCGTGTGCATTGTCAAGGACGGCGATTGAGGCATTCTTCAGGTCTGTCCTGACTGCATATCCGAAGATGAGCAGCTGCGATGCCGGTATGCCGAACAGGATTACAAGAGTCCGGACATCCCGGAAGATGTGGAGGAACTCCTTGCGCACAAATGCCATAAATCTTTTCATGCGTTAATCCTTTGAGGTCTGGCTATCTTCACAAACAGCTCCTCCACCGAGGCTGTCCCGTACTGTTCCCTAAGGGCGGAAGGGGTATCGAGGGCTACTATCCTCCCCTCGTTCATGATCGTGATGCGGTCGCAGTATTCCGCCTCGTCCATATAGTGCGTAGTCACGAAAACTGTGATGCCCCGTGAGGCTGTTTCGTAGATCATCTCCCAGAACTGACGGCGTGTGACGGGATCAACTCCGCTTGTAGGCTCATCGAGAAAGACAATCTCCGGCTCGTGGAAGAGGGCAACGGCAAAGGCGAGTTTCTGCCTGAGGCCAAGAGGTAAAGTCATTATCAGCGTGTCACTGTATCCGGTAAAACTTAGCTTCCGGAGCAGTTCCTCCCTGCGGGGACGTATCTCTCTCATTGTCATGCCGTAGATGCCACCGTAGAGTTCAATGTTCTCGCTGACAGTCAGGTCTTCATACAGTGAAAAGCGTTGGGACATGTACCCGATCCGTTTCTTGATCTCCTCGGGGTTGTGTGAATCGATGCCGGCGACTGTCACTTTTCCTGAGGTTGGACGCGAGAGCCCGCAAAGGATCCTCATTGCTGTTGTCTTCCCGGCGCCGTTGGCACCCAGGAAGCCGAAAATTTCGCCCCTGTAGACGTCGAATGTAAGCCGGTCATTCGCCGTGAACGACCCGAACCTCTTCACCAGGTCTTTAACTTCTATGACTTTTTCCCTCTCCATTATTTATCCTGTTTCCTGCTTCCCCTGACTTTCAGACTGAGACCCGCAGGGTCGAAGTCCCGCACACGAAGTGTCGGGGCCCTCCGACTCTCCGACTCTCCGACTCTCAGACCTCCTTCTGCATGAGTTCAAGAAATACATCCTCTATTCCCGGGACGGTTTCTTCTATTGTAACGCCGCTGAGGCCTGCATCTTCAAGCGATTTCTTCACCTCAGAAGGATCAGCATCATCACGGAGCACGACGTGCACCGAGTCGCCGAACGGCTCCGGGCTGATAACCTGAGGAAGTGAACGCAGGGCGATGAGGAGCCTGTACCGCTCGGGGTGGCTGACTGCATATAGCTTTTTTCCGTATGAATTACGTATTCTTGCTGGCGTGTCGATACCAAGAAGCTTCCCTTCCTGAATGAGTGCGATGCGGTCACAGCGGAGGGCTTCGTCCATATAGGGAGTGGAGACGATGATTGTGATCCCCTCATGCTTCAGTCCGGCGAGCATCTCCCAGAACTCCGTGCGCGAGACTGCGTCAACACCGGTGGTGGGTTCATCGAGGATAAGTATCCTGGGCTTGTGTATCAATGCACATGAGAGGGCAAGTTTCTGCTTCATGCCACCGGAGAGCCGGCCTGCATGACGTTTTCTGAAAGGCTCTATCTGCATATAGATAGGCTCGATGAGGTGATAGTTCTCCCTGATTGTGGTGCCGAATATGGCGGCGTAGAAGTTCAGGTTCTCTTCAACCGTGAGGTCGTGGTAAAGGCTGAAACGGCCCGGCATATACCCGATCTGGTTACGCAGTTCCCTGAAGTTGCTGACGACATTGAGTCCGAAGAGGGTCATCCTTCCTCCTGACGGGATTATCAGTGTGGCCGCGATACGGAAGAGGGTAGTCTTGCCGGCGCCGTCAGGGCCGATGAACCCGAAGAGCTCACCCTCTCCGACGCTGAACGAGAGGTCGTCAACTGCGGTAACCTTGCCGTACCTCTGGGTGATGTTATATGCCTCTATGGCGTTCATCTCTGGTGAAGGTTGTGTTGCCTGCCTTTGTATCAGTTGAATATTGCCTCTCCGGGCATCCCGGCTTTTATTGAGCCGTCGTTGGGCACATCGATTGTAACGGCATATACCAGCGTCACCCGCTCCTCCTTTGTCTGGATGATCTTGGGGGTGAACTCTGCCTTCTCGGCGATATGGGCAACGGTTCCGGTAAAGTTTTTAAACTCCTTTTCTCCCTGGTCGATGCGTACGGTGCATGTGGCTCCAATCTTCACATCTGCAAGCTGTGCGCCGCTGATCCATACCTTCAGCTTCATTGTCTTCATGTCGGCCAGCCTGACGAGCGGCTTGCCTGCTGCGGTCAGCTCATATGCCGAGGCGTATGTGTCGATGACCGTAGCCGTAAAGGGGGCGCGGACTGTGCTGCGAGCCATCTGTTCATCCAGCAGGGCTCTTTTTGCTGCGATGCTCTGCTGTTCGGCAGCCACGGAGCGGCGCTGGGTGTTGTTGGCCTCGGCCTGACGGCGGAGGACCTCCATCTGACCGTTGAGGTCATCGAGCTGTTTCTGCGTGGCGGCACCGTCAGCGAGCATCCGGCGCGTACGCTCGATATTCACGGATAGGTTATCCATCTGCTGGCGTATGACCGCGTCCTGCGCCGAGATGCCCGCCAGGCGCGCCTGCGCCTGCGCCGTCACCGCATCAAGCTCGGCACGCTGCAACATCAGCATCGTGGTGTCGGTGACGGCGATGACGGCGCCGCCGGACACAACCATGCCTTCCGATACATCCATGCTGATGATCCTCCCAGATGTCTCGGCGGAGATGATCACCTCATCCGTCTCAAAGGTGCCCCATGCATCGGCATCGCTCTCACCCCGGTTACAACCGGCAGCCAGTAGAAGAACAAGAGGTATGATTAGCTTTTTCATGTTACTGTTGAGTTTTGTATCCTGTGATGTATAAGTATTCAGTCTCTGCCCTTGCAATGATGATCTTTCTGGCCTCGGCGGCTATCACGGCCTGCTTCTCGCTGTTGAGCTCGGTCATGTACTGCGAGGCCGTGATCACCCCGTTCTCCAGCTGGGAAGCCGCCGTGGCTGCAATCCTCCTCCGGATATCTATCAGCTCCTCGTCACGGGCGGCAGCCCCGCGCACCGACTCAATCTCTGCCAGCTTCAGCGTCAGCAGCCTCTGCAACGCCTCTGCCGCTGCACTCTTCCTGATGTCAATAAGCTGCTGCTGAAGAGTCAGCGACCTGCGGTCATTGCTGTTCTTCCCCCAGTCGTAGATGTTCCATTTCAGCCCTGCCCCGACGGAAAAATACACATCAGGATTATCAGAAAGAAAGTTGTTTCCCGGTGGATTACCATACCCTGCCTGTGCAAAGCCAAAGATCCTGGGCATACGCTGGGTTTTCAGAAGGTTTTTTGAAAGCTCAAGCTGTCTGCTGCGTATGTCGAAAAGACGCAGATCAGGATTGTCCTTCAGATCCATTCCGGCAACAACCTGGTCCGGAAGCACCAGTTCTGCATTTTTCAGATCAGTAATCCCTGTGATATGTTCCAGTGCCTGCTCCAGCGATTCTGCACGGCGTTCAAGCTCGGCGGCCGACTGCTCCGCCTTTATCATCTCAGCCCGGAGCACATCGAGTGTGACTGATGGAACAACACCGTTTTCAACCCCGGATGAAGCCTCTTTAATACGTGAATTCAGCTCTGAGATCAGGACCGAGGTTACCTCAGCCTGGCTCCTGACGAGGAGCAGGGAGAAGTAGTAGTTGTTCACCTGTTCCCGGAGCCTGTAGAGGTCGGCCTCACTCTGCTTCATGTTCAGCTCGCTGACCACCCTCTCCACCTCCCGTGCGCTTCGGGTCACCCCGCCGTCCCATATCACCTGGTTAAGATCCACTGTAGCCCTGTACTGCTCATGCGGTATTGAAGGCAGGGAGCCTGCGGGTATGGGCATGGATCCGAGAAGTTCTGACATATCCACTACATCTGACTGATAGTTGAACGAGCCGCCCAGATCAAGCGACGGCAGCCATGCCGACGCCAGGTTCTGATCACGCAGCTGCGTCATGCCGGCATAAATCTCCCGCTCTCCGGCCAGCGGTGAGGCAACAGCGGCCGAGTCATAGCACTGCCGGAGAGTCACTGTCCTCTGCGCCATTATTGACACAGCCGGCAGCAGAAGCAACGTCAAAAGAGTAATTCTCTTCATTTCTTACGGTGTTTAAGGGCACTGAAAATAAATTCTGTGGCAAATTCCTTCCTCTCCTCCATGAAGGTATTGAACTTCCTGTTGTCAATCATCTGCGGTATCATGACGGCAATCATCTCCCTGGCGGCAAACGGGAAGATGGACATTGATACAATTGTAATCATCAGCTGAGGCATGTCGCTCTTCTTTATGCCGTAACCCTTGAGTTCCTTTGCATGCTTCTCATAGATCAGGTCACGCAGTTCTCCGTACTTCAGTGTTTCCCTTACGCCGTCAACCACCGATGGATTGACAGACATCTCATTGAGAAGAAAAAGCGGGAGTTTGGGATTCTTTATCAGGAAGTCGATATGCTGATCAAGGAACAGTTTTATCTTCTCCTTGAATGAGAGGTCCGCACGAAAGGTTGCAAATATCTTTTCAAACATCTTGCTGATAAGCACCTGGAATACTGCCATGAAAAGCTGGTCTTTGCTCCGGAAGTAATAATGAAGGAGAGCCTTGTTGATACCGGCTTTGTCGGCAATCTCCTGCATCCTGGCGCCGGAATAACCCTTCTCTTCAAAAACCTGTGTTGCGGCTCTGAAGATCTTATCCCTTGTATGGCTGTCAGTTGTCCTGCTTTTTGCCATAGATATTAACTGTATAGTTTAACCAAATGAATTAACCAAGTGGTCAAAATTAGAAAGTAAAATTAATATTTGCAAGAATTTCAGCGATTATTTAATTTTGATTGTTGTTCTGTTTCGCATCAACATAATCAAAAAGCAATGAAAAAATTCTTCGGCAAACTTGGACGGTGGCTCCTGGGAATCGTAGTCTTCCTTCTGGTTCTTGTAATAATTTACATTATAGTCTTCAGGTCATCAATAAAGAAAATGACCCCCGCGGACACATCCCGGCTGACAGAAGATGTCTATGCTGTCAGGGACAAATATGTGAACATGTACCTGGTCAGGGACGGCAATGATTTCATTGCAATTGATGCTGGCATTAAACCGGGAAATATCAGGGGTGAGCTGAAGAAACTTGATATCGATCCGGACAGGGTGAAGGCGGTATT
>JAEYZD010000002.1 GCA_023430725.1 Bacteroidota bacterium
GGCAGCGGCAGATCACGGTGCTGCTGGTGCTGATGCTCAACCAGGTGATGGCATCAATGATCCTCTGGTTGCGGTCAAACATCAGCGGCATGCAGTACCTCTTCCTTGACAGCCTCTTCTCGGTGGCCGACAGGCTGCTGATGGTCATAATCTGCTCAGTGCTGCTCTGGGGTGGAGTTGCAGGAGGGGAATTCAGGATAGAGTGGTTCATCCGGGCACAGACGGCAGCATATTTTGCGGTTATGTGCCTGGCTTTCATTATTGTTGTTCGCAGGGGGGGTGTGTCAGGGGTGAAACCTGATACTGACGTGTTGAGGAGTATTATCATGAACGGCCTTCCATATGCTGCGGTGGTCTTTTCCATGACACTCTACTGGCGGATCGACTCGGTGATGATTGAGCGCCTGCTGCCCGACGGAGCTACGGAAGCCGGCAACTATGCCCAGGCATTCCGCCTTTTCGATGCCATTGCCATGATACCGGTGATGTTCGGGGGATTGCTGCTCCCGATAATGTCACGCGGCTTTGCCTCGGGAGCAAATATCAAACCTCTTGCCGGCATGGCAGCGCGAATGCTTATGGCCCCCCTGGGTATTGGTGCTGTGGCTCTTGCCTCTTTCCCGGGAGAGATACTTGACCTGTTGTACGTTTCCCCGGCAGTGAGCGCCGTCAGTGCATTCAGGTTGCTTATGGCAGCGCTTGTGCCGGCAGGAGTGATCTATATATACAGTACTATGCTGACCGCTGCCGGGAAGTTCAGATTACTGGCAACCATCACTCTCACCGGAATGGCAGTCAATATAATTATCAACGGGATCTTAATACCTCGTCTGGGCCCTGCCGGTGCAGCTGCTGCGGCGCTTATCACTCAGACCCTGGTGGCCGCTGCCTGCATGGTGGCTGTCAGAATCACAATGAAGGGTGTGACCGGTATTGCCAGGGTGGCAGCCTTCCTTCTTATGCTTGTCCTCACCTTCACCGCCGGCTGGCTGCTTCATCAGGCTGGACTCTCCTGGATGGTGACAGTCGGCCTGCAACTGGCTACAGGTGCCGTTCTGGCACTTCTGTTCAGATTTGCCGAACCCCTCAAAAGCCTCAAACTGCTAACTGACAGACCCGGTTCTCTGTAAAAAGTGTTATTTTTGGGTCTGAAAACAAAAGGACCTTTGATATGAAGCGGTTGTTCGGTGGTGTTTTCCTTTTGCTGGTATGCTCTTTAACCTTCTCGCAGAAGCAGTATGAACTGTCACACGAGGTGCTGGTGCCGGCAGGCAGTCTCGTGACACATACCGGACTTACCTACCAGCAGACAGTCGGAGAGACCGCCGTCGAAATATCACCTCCATCATTCTATAACCTGACGCAGGGATTCCAGCAACCCAGGTTCATCGTGAAGCAGGATCTGCCTGACAGGGAGGGCAACGGGGCCGAAGTATTTCCCAATCCGGTTACGGAGGGCAGCGCAAAGGGTCCGTGGATGGCCACAATAAGGGTTTACGGCGTGCTTGCAAGGCACTATAATATCTATATCTACAGCCTGCTTGGCTCACTGATGTACTCCAGGGAACTGGATCTGAATCCGGATCACGACTGGAAGGAGCCGGTCAGTTTTGCCCGTTACAGCAAGGGTGTTTATATTGTACATGTGATCAGTACTGACGGCGTAATCAACAGATCATTCAAGATTGACAGACTTTAAACCGAAAGGCATGAAAAGACAAACAGCAAATATACTTGCGGCTGCGTTGGTGCTTCTGTCCGGAGCTCAGGCAGTAACGGCGCAGGGAACAGTGCCCGCCGGAATCAATTACCAGGCGGTTGCCCGCGATAACAGCGGCAAGGAACTGGTCAATACTGAGATTGACGTGAGGTTTACGATCAGGACCGGTTCTATCACCGGCGCTGCCGTTTACCAGGAGGTATATACAAAAGCCCGCACATCGAAGTATGGCGTCTTCTCACTGATAATTGGCAGGGGAGATCCTGTCCTGGGCAGCTTCAACGAGATTGACTGGTCCGCTGCCAACCATTACCTGCAGGTCGAAGTCAAATTTGAGAATCTGTTCATGGATATGAGCACAATGCAGTTCCTTGCGGTGCCATATGCTCTGTACGCTGCCAAATCACTCGAACCCGGCCCTGCAGGCCCTCCCGGACCTAAAGGTGATCCGGGTGATCCTGCAACAGATACTGACGATCAGAAGCTCATCTATAACCGTGACACAAAAGTCCTTCAGATAGAATCGGGCAATTCAGTCAGGCTCGACACTATAATTGCGTTCAGGGCAAGAAATCTCATCTCTGACATAGCACCCCAGATATCAAATGTTACTATGACTTATGACGAACCGGACCTTAGCATAGGCGGAGGCTTCGACGCCGGTACAGGTGTCTTTACGGCTCCTGCTGACGGGGTATATACATTCAATGTAGCCTATTTTGCCGACGGTATGCAGGGTAGCGGCAGGGAGCTGGCAATTTATGTTAACTCAGCACCTTATGAAAAGCTTGCAATTGACATCAGCGCAGGGACTACCGTGCCGGTGAGATCTGTCACAATCAGGCTCAGCCGTGGCAATACGGTCAGTGTTAATATTTATACCGGTACTGCAACACAGACCGGCACGGGCTCTTTCGCCGGATACAAGGTGGGCTGACTAATGTTATCCGCAGAGCCGGCTTGGCTCACTTTTCAGTAAGTCAAACCAAACTGCCACAGAGGTATTGTATTTAAATAACCATGTTCAATGCCGTCTTTGACAACGAAGGCGTTATCCAAACCTTGAATTTGCTTCAGTCCCTTATTCTTTCCACCCACTTCGAACGTATAATCACCAATCCTGAAATCCGCAACCGGAGCCGTAAGAACATCATATTTTATCCTGAGCTGGTTTAAGAAAAAGGTCTCCCTTAGGTTTCCGGAGTTTGGGTTGCTACTTGCCAGACTGTAAATGAGATTTGTATTGTCAAGGTAGATTTTATCAACTTTCCCCAGACCTCTGATCCCCCCGGTGGCATTCCTTAGCTGGGTAATTAATCCGGCCTCTTCAATATACAGGCAATAATCGGCAATATTGTTCCGGCTGGCCATAAGGGCAGCAGCTATGCCTGTCATGTTCGGTTTAAAGGGAACGCTTTTCGCGATAATAGCCAGCAGTTGTTTCAATTTCCTCCCGGTTGAAACATTCATCCCGGCATACATGGGAATATCTGTCTCCAGGGTATGGTTTACGATCTGCTGCAGTTTCAGTTCAAAGTCTTCTTCCATTGAAAACGGGTAATACCCTCTTTTCAAATATTCCTCAAAGAGCGGTAACGGATGCCTTATTTCAGGAAGTTCAACTTTGTGCGACAGAATATCCTCAAGTGTATAACTTCGGGAAGTCACGTGATGAAATAATTGCAGATATTCCCTGAAAGATAAACCCTGCATGTGGTACATGACTGCCCTGCGACTCAAATCCGATGCACCCTTTTTAATATCCAGTACAGAAGAACCGGAGAACACAACGTTCAGCTCCGGGTGATAATCATAAATCAGTTTCAATTCCCTCGCCCAATCCCTGTATTTATGGATTTCATCAATAAAGAGATACTTCCCGTTGCGTTTTACAAAGGTATCAGCCAGCTCAATCAGCTTGTTGTCAGAGAAATAAAAGTCCTCTGCTGTTACATACAGAGCCTCTGAAACGTTCAGGTTCATTTTGATATGCTGCAAAACCATTGTCGTCTTTCCAACTCCACGCGGACCGGTAATCCCGATCATGCGGCTTTCCCAGTTTATATCAGAATAGATGTATCTGATGAAACCGGTATCCGTCTCTCTCACAAGCTTCATAAACTGTTCATACAATTTATCCATGGCCATCTGCTATTGCACAAAGATAATAAAATGCACCGTTAATGATCAAATATATATAAAAAACGCACTATGACAGTGCAAATTGTGTTATAATGTTCGGTCCTCCAGTGCCTGATCTGCAGTTCTCGATTCCTGCGAGCATTTTCCATCTGATGCTTTTTGTGTGACTGCCGACTGGAGACTGCCGACTTCACTATTGCCCCCCCTGCAGTCTGGCTCCTTCGCTAAATGATCCGCCGGCTGGCGGATCATCTCTTAACGCTCGGCCTTCTATTGCCTATTGCCTGCTGCCTATTGCCTAAATTGTCTATATTTGCTCCAGACAACACAGGACCATGATAACAAATGACCAGATACAGGACCTCGTTGAACGCCGGGATGCGTTAAGGAGGTATCTTTGACGTCGATAACAGACTGAAGGAAATCCAAGAAAAAGAGGCAATTACCCACCAGCCCGGATTCTGGAATGACGCCAGAAAGGCGGAGGAACTCATGAAGGAGATCGCTGCCGTCAAAAGCTGGACCACAGCATACGCTACAGTTGACACTGCCGTGGAGGATTTGATCGTCCTCTATGATTTCAATAAGGAGGGTGAAGCTTCCGAAGAAGAGGTGGTGTCACAGTACGCGAAATCGCTCGCAGCAGTGGAGCGGCTTGAGCTCCGTAACATGCTGCGCCGTGAGGAAGACCGTCTCGGGGCAGTCCTCAAGATCAACGCCGGCGCGGGTGGCACCGAGAGCAATGACTGGGCCCAGATGCTCATGCGCATGTACCTCATGTGGGGAGAGAAAAGCGGCTATAAGATCACCGAAGCATATTATCAGCCCGGTGACGAAGCAGGCATAAAAACAGTAACCCTCGAGTTCGAGGGCGAAAACGCCTACGGATACCTCAAGAGCGAAAACGGCGTGCACCGACTGGTGAGAATATCTCCCTTCAACGCCCAGGGCAAGCGACAGACAACCTTTGCCTCGGTATACGTGGCACCGCTGGTGGATGATGACATCGTTGTGGAGATCAATCCTGCCGACATAACCTGGGAGACATTCCGCTCCTCGGGGGCCGGAGGCCAGAACGTAAACAAGGTTGAGACAGCAGTGCGCCTTCGCCATGCGCCAACAGGACTCGTTATTGAGAACCAGGAATCGCGCTCCCAGGGACAGAACAAGGAAAACGCCCTCCGTCTGCTTAAATCCCACCTGTACGAGATGGAACTGAGAAAGAGACAGGAAGAGATAGATAAGATTGAAGGGGCAAAGAAGAAGATTGAGTGGGGATCACAGATACGCTCATACACCCTGCACCCCTATAAGCTTGTCAAGGACCTGCGCACCGGTTACGAAGCCGGTAACGCACAGGGCGTGCTTGACGGCGACATTGACGAATTCATCAAGGCATACCTGATGGAATTCGGCGGCAAGGAGTAGCAAGTCATGATAAAAAGCATGGTTTAAACATCCTGCAATGCTTTAATTTACAACCCTCAGCAACATTGATCCTGATGGATAAGAAAAAGAGATTATTCGAACAATTTCCGCCCGTATCCACTGCAGAGTGGATGGAGAAGATCACAGCTGATCTGAAGGGCGCCGACTTCAATAAAAAACTTGTCTGGAAAACCCGTGACGGCCTCTCTGTCATGCCTTTCTACAGGCAGGAGGACCTGGAAGGACTGCCGCACAGCACCCTTTTGCCGGGTGACTTCCCCTTCGTGCGCGGAGTGCAGGTCTCGGGCAACCGCTGGCTGGTAAGACAGGATATAACCGTCACCGACTTCAGCGCCGCAAATGCAAAGGCGCTTGACATACTCATGAGAGGTGTCACCTCACTGGGCTTCGTCATAAATGATCCTGACACTGTCACTCCTGAGAACATTGCCAGGCTGCTCAACGGTATCCACCCTGAGAGCGTGGAGCTGAATTTCCTGGTAGCCGGCAAGGCGAAGGAACTCCTGGCAGCGCTGAAGGCATGGCTCGGTTCATCCGGGGCTGACATGCAGCAGGTAAGCCTGACAATCTCGGCCGATCCGCTGGGCAGGCTGGCTGCCAACGGCAAACTGTGCGTTTCAGTGGAGGAGGGTCTCGATTACCTTGCAGACCTGGTCAGGGAGTGCGCTCCGGAACCGGGACTAAGGTGCCTGGAGCCGGCGGGAACACTATTCAGCAACGCGGGCACGGGTCCGGTGGCTGAACTGGCATACACTCTTGCACTTGGAAGCGAATACCTGGCTGCCCTTACTGAGAGGGGCATCAGCGCTGACGCTGCAGCCGGTGCCATGAGGTTCACCTTCGCAATCGGCCCCGACTTCTTCCCGGAGATCGCGAAACTGCGTGCTGCCAGGATGCTCTGGGCAGCAATAGTCAAAGAGTACGGCGCCGTCAGTGATGCTTCGGCCCTGATGCACATTCACTCCGTCACCGGAAGATGGAACAAGACGCTTTACGATCCTTATGTGAACATGCTTCGCACACAGACCGAAGCCATGTCTGCTGCCCTCGGCGGAGCTGAATCGATCACCGTTGAGCCATTTGACGCGGTGTTCCGCAGTGCCGGCGAGTTCTCGGAGAGGATAGCCCGCAACCAGCAGCTGCTGCTGGCTGAGGAGTCGCACCTCGACAAGGTGGCTGACCCGGGTGCTGGATCATATTACATAGAAAAACTTACTTCGCTCATTGCAGCAGAGGCATGGAAACTTTTTACCGCAATTGAGGAAGACGGCGGGTTCCTTTCCGCACTGCGAAAAGGCGATCTCCAGGAGCAGATCAGCGCTGCTGCCGCTGCCCGCAAGGCTGATGTGGCCAAAAGGAAAGAGATCCTCCTCGGAACGAACCAGTATCCCGATTTCAGGGAGGGCAAGGCAACAAATCACGACACGGAGCGGCTGTTCACAGAATACAAACCCACGCCTGACCAGGAGGTAATGCCAATCATCCCGGCCCGTGGTGCCGATGAGTTTGAAAAGCTGAGGCTTGCAACAGAAAGATCAGGCCGCAGGCCTCTTGCATTCATGCTCACTATCGGCGACCTCGCCATGCGCAGGGCCAGGGCACAGTTCTCATCCAACTTCTTCGCGGTAGCAGGTTACGATGTGCGTGACAACAACGGATTTGAAAGTGTTGCTGACGGCGTCAATGCTGCACTGGAAGCAAAGGCAGACATAATTGTCCTCTGCAGCTCTGACGAGGAGTATGCAACAGTGGCCAGGGAGGCTTACAGCCTGACTGCCGGCAGGGCAACGGTTGTTGTCGCCGGAAACCCGCCATGCACTGACGAGCTGAAGGCAGAAGGGATGGAACACTTCATCAGCATCAGATCAAATGTGCTGGAGACAATGCAAATGTTCAACAGGATACTGGGAATAAACTGACCGTATGAGCAAGAGACCAAAATTCACGCAGATTGACCCCCTGAAGGTGAAAACGCCTTCAAGGAACATAGATAAATGGGAGAAGGAGAATGACATCAAATCAAGGTGGGAAACTCCCGAGAGGATAAACCTCAAGAGTGTCTACTCAGCCGAAGACCTGAAGGGAATGGAGCATCTGAACTATGCTGCTGGCATCCCTCCATTCCTGAGAGGACCATACTCGGCAATGTACACAATGAAGCCATGGACTGTCAGGCAGTATGCCGGCTTCTCCACGGCTGAGGAGTCAAATGCCTTCTACCGCAGGAACCTGTCGGCAGGGCAGAAGGGGCTCTCGGTTGCATTTGATCTCGCAACCCACCGCGGTTACGATTCAGATCATGAGAGAGTTGTAGGCGACGTGGGCAAGGCCGGGGTGGCTGTCGACTCCGTTCAGGACATGAAGATACTCTTTGACCAGATCCCCCTTAAGGAGATGTCGGTCTCAATGACAATGAACGGTGCAGTTCTGCCGGTGATGGCTTTCTACATCGTTGCCGGGCTGGAGCAGGGGGCAAAGCTGAGTGACCTGCAGGGTACAATACAGAATGATATCCTGAAGGAGTTCATGGTGCGGAACACATACATCTATCCGCCATCGTTCTCTATGAGAATAATTGCAGACATCTTCAGGTTCACCTCGGAGAAGATGCCCAAGTTCAACAGCATCTCAATCTCAGGTTATCATATGCAGGAGGCGGGAGCCACTGCTGATATCGAGCTGGCCTATACCCTTGCTGACGGGCTTGAGTATCTGCGAACAGGGGTAAATGCAGGAATGAGCGTTGATGAGTTTGCTCCGCGGCTCTCCTTCTTCTGGGCCAGCGGCATGAACTTCTTCATGGAGATAGCCAAGATGAGGGCAGCAAGAATGCTCTGGGCCAGGATTGTCAGCCAGTTCAACCCGAAGAATCCCAAGTCGCTTGCTCTCCGCACGCATACGCAAACCTCCGGATGGAGTCTCACCGAGCAGGATCCCTTCAACAATGTGGGACGTACCTGCATCGAGGCAATGGCTGCTGCACTGGGACACACACAGAGCCTCCACACAAATGCACTGGATGAGGCCATAGCCCTTCCGACGGACTTTTCCGCAAGGATCGCCCGGAACACCCAGATCTTCCTGCAGGAAGAAACAAGTATCTGCAAGTCGGTCGACCCCTGGGCCGGGTCATATTATGTTGAGACCCTAACGCACGAGATTGCCAGCAAGGCGTGGGAGCTGATAGAAGAGGTTGAGAGTCTTGGCGGTATGGCAAAGGCCATCGAGTCGGGCATACCCAAGATGAGGATTGAGGAGGCTGCAGCCAGGGCGCAGGCAAGGATCGACTCACGGGCTCAGACAATCGTGGGCCTTAACAAGTATAGGCTTGAGAAGGAGGATCCCCTTGAGATCCTCGAGGTTGACAATACTGCTGTTCGCGATGCGCAGCTGAAGAGGCTGGCACAGGTGAAGGCAGACAGAAACGAAGAGGAGTGCCGTAAGGCGCTGGAGGCCATCACCCATGCCGCACGTACGGGTGATGGTAACCTGCTGGAGCTGGCTGTGGATGCCGCCTCCAAAAGGGCAACCCTTGGTGAGATATCATATGCATGTGAAAAAGTAGCAGGAAGGTATAAAGCAGTGATCAGAACAATTTCCGGAGTTTATTCATCGGAGTACAAGTCAGACTCTGATTTCGAGGAGGCAAAGGCGATGGCTGCCGAGTTCGCCTCCAGGGCCGGGCGTCAGCCTCGTATCATGATAGCCAAGATGGGCCAGGACGGACATGACCGCGGAGCGAAGGTGATCTCCACAGGCTATGCCGACATAGGGTTCGACGTAGATATCGGGCCGCTCTTCCAGACCCCGGCCGAGGCTGCCAGGCAGGCGGTGGAAAACGATGTGCACCTGCTGGGTGTCTCCAGCCTTGCGGCAGGACATAAAACCCTGATTCCGCAGGTGATAGGAGAACTCAAAAAACTGGGACGCGAGGATATCCTTGTAATTGCAGGAGGTGTGATCCCGCCGCAGGACTACCAGTTCCTCTATGATGCCGGTGTGGCTGCAATATTCGGCCCCGGTACATCAGTGTCGAAAACAGCTAAACAGATATTATCTTTGCTGTTGCAGACAGTATGAAGATTATCCTTACCATAACCGTCATCACCCTCCTGGCCCTCCTGGCAGGATGCAGTGCAGCCAGGAAGAACAGGTCCGTTGATTCAGACCGCACCAGGGGTGAAGCAGTTGCCGGGCCGTCACAGGAAGAGCAGCTCCCGGAGGTTGCGCCCTACGGCAATGCTGCACTTGCAGGCAAGCCTGACGATGCTGACGAAGCCGCCGCACATGTGTGGGACTTCCGCGATGCAACCACCTGGCTGCTTGGGGAGATCACCCCGGCAATGCTTCAAAACCAGCCTCATGCGGAATGGTACCACGCCGGATATGCGCAATACCAGCCTGACATGGCCATCCTGGCTGAACTGATGGAGCAGGAGAAGGATGATCTGACGATTACTATAGTCCTCGGCACATGGTGTCCGGACAGCAGGAGGGAAGTGCCCCGGTTCATGAAGATCATCGACCTCTGGGGATTCCCCAAAGAGAAGATCAGGTTCATCGGTACGGACATCAACAAGATAGCTCCCCTCGGGGATTTCTCACAGCTTGCCATCGAAAGGGTTCCTACCTTCATATTTTTTAAAAATAATGTCGAAACCGGACGCATCATTGAAGTTCCTGTGACGTCTTTAGAACAGGATACAAGAAATATCCTCACAGGAAACAAATGAACAACTAATATTCAGAACCAATGGAAGAAGAAAAAACCAGCAAACAGTCAGGTGTGGGCGTCGGTGCCCTGGTGACAGCCATAATAGCCTTCCTGATCGCGGTTGTACCGTGCCTCGGTCTGATTGCGGTAATCCCCGCAGTGATAGCCATCGTCCTGGCAATCGTTGGTCTCTCCAGGCCAAACAATAACCAGGGGATGCTCGTCGGAGGCCTTGTGGTCGGTATCATTGCTCTCATGATCTCAGTATCACAGAGCTTCGTTCTTGGCAAGATTGCCGATAAATCAGGCAATTGGTCCACTGATATTGAGAAGGTTATCAGGGATGTGACTGATGACATCGAGAAGGAGTTCGGAGACAATGAGGTGACAATCAAGATCAACAGCAATGACGAGACTGTCGAGATCAAGGCTTCAGGCAGGAAGGGTCTTGAAGACAGGCTCGAGGAGCTTGAGGGAATGGTTGACACCCTGAAGGAAGAGACCGAAAAGGATACCACACAGGGAGAGTGGTGATGCCTGAGAAAACCGGGGGGCCCCTTTTCAGACCGGGTCAGTCCGGAAACCAGTATCTTCTTCTTAATTTGATATTTGCCGGAGTAATCCTTTTGATAATGGGTTACTCCCTTTTTTATTCTCCCGATGAGGAGAGATATCCCGTCACCTGCGTGCATGAAAAGCTTACCGGTGAGCCCTGCCCGTCGTGCGGGCTGTCACATGCCTTTTCTCTTATCGTGAGGGGCAGGATTGACGAAGCGCTGGAGTGGAACAGCCACTCGGTGAGGGTTTTCCTTTTCTTCGCAGTTCAGCTGCTGATGCGTGCAGGTCTAGCCGCTGCGGCGCTGAAACCGGTGAAAAAATTAAGGCAGGTGGCTGTGGCTGATGCTGTTGTCTCGTCCGTTATGGCCTTGACTGCATTCTGGCCCTTCCTCAGGCTGACATTTCTGACTGTTTTCTGACTTCCGCAGTTATTGAGACTTCCCTGGCTAAGTCTTTTCTGGCTTCCGCCGGGGTCAATGTCTGTTCTGATTTTTCCGTCTGGTGCGGTAATTCTGATATTTTTCCAGGATGGATCTCCTCAGTGGCTCATTCACTGAGTAAATTGTTAATAGCCTCATAGACCAGGTGACTCTCGAACCCCTTTGCAAGAGCATACCTCAGCAGCTTCCCCTTCAGATCGAGCCTGTTCTTTGCCTTGATCCTTTTCTTCTGGTCAGTCAGTAACTTTTTCAGCAGCTCACTGTATTCCTCCTCCTCAATGGCCTCCAGTCCCGAGGCCAGGGCTGCAGGGTCAACCCGTTTCTGTTTCAGGGCCATGCTGATTTTGATCCGGCCCCAGTGATCATGCCTGAAGTGATCGAGGACGAAGGCCCTGCTGTACCGGTGTTCATCTATGAATTTTTCAGCCGTCAGCTTTCCGAGGACCCATTCCTTTGTCTCCGTGTCGGCCGTCCCCCACCGTTCCAGCAGAGAGGTGATGTCGCTGATGCAGTACTCCCTGCCTGAGCAGGCCCGCATGGCCTTCTGAAGAAGCTCCTCCCTCTGTTTGTTCTCATCCATGTTTTTCAGCTTTGATGAATCTCTCCTTTCCCCTTATATCATGCATGATCCGGACCTGCCTGTAAAGATCCGGGGCGAGGAGTGCAGCAGTTTCTCCGGCGAGGTTCTCATTCACCTCCAGCCACAGTGTTCCTCCAGGCAGCAGTCGTTCTTCGGCAACCCGGGCTATGGCCCGGTAGTATACCAGCGGGTCATCGTCGGGCACGAACAGCGCAGTGTGGGGTTCATGTTCAAGCACGTTCCGGTGCATGGCGCCCTTTTCGCGGTTTGTGACATAGGGCGGGTTGCTGACGATTATATTGCTCTCCGGTATGTCACTGCCGGGTTTCTCACCGAGCAGGTCGCTCCTGATCTGCGTCACGGAGGCGCCGAGGGTTGTGACATTGCGCCGTGCTGTCTCCAGGGCTGCGGCGGAGAGGTCCGTTGCGGTCACCTTTGCACCGGGGAGAGCAAGAGACAGGGCTATTGCTATGCATCCTGACCCGGTGCAAAGGTCGGTCAGGGAGCCCCTGAAGCCGCCGTTATCACGTATGATCATCAGTGTCATCTCCTCGGTCTCCGGCCTGGGGATCAGTACGCCCGGGCCCACTTCAAGCCGGTGTCCGCAAAACTCCGCGTACCCGAATATATACTGAAGCGGCTCTCCGGCCGCGGCCCGGGCGGCGGCTTCAAGGACCCTCTCCGCCGCGGCCTCACCCGGCATGCGGTCACCGAAGGCAAGCTGAGCAGCCCTGCCCATCCCGGTGTATTCCAGTATGATGGCGGCAGCCAGCGCCCCGGCCTCCTCGTGAGACCACGACTCCCGAAGCATTTCCAGGATATGGCGGCTTATTTCACTTACTGTTTGTAACTTTGGGCCCATGATTCAAAGATAGGAAATTGCATTCATGACCACACCCGAAGAACTGACATGGAT
>JAEYZD010000020.1 GCA_023430725.1 Bacteroidota bacterium
GCTGAAGGGAGCATGCGCCAGGCGCTTTGTGGCGCCGGCAATGATCTCGAAGGGAAGAGGCTCGCCACCCTCACCGGTATAGCTCCTTATCTGAAAACCGGCGTTACGGATCACCAGACCGGCGTCAAAAAGAAGTCGCTCATTGTGATACGCTGCCCCGATGTCGACGCACAGGCCGGCAGAGAAGTAGCGTTCGAGATGGGATATGACCGGCTTGAGATTGATCCCGGCAGTGAACGAGGAGTCGATCTGCCATGACCACATAATATTAAATGCATATTCGGCAGCTGAAAAGCTGCCGGTGATGTTGCCTGCGGCATCGGCCTCCGTGAAGCGGCCATGGCTGATGAAACTCACACCCCCGGCAAAGGTGCCGGCTTTTTCCGTGTCCATGGCCCAGGAGGCATAACCGTACCGTATCCCTGCAAACCACGAGGAGAAGCTGAGGGAGACATCGTTGTCCATTGACCTGTCAAGGAGGGCAGGATTAAAATAGGGGAGGCTGAGATCACTTCGCCCCTGCGATACGGTGATACCCCCGGTGGCGGTTGCAAAGGCCGAGTGGCTGAGGTTCAGGAATTCATATGTATTGTCTCCTCCCGTCTGGGCCCGGGCCGGCATGGCAATACAGGTCAGGAGCAGGCATAGAGCACTGCGCAATGCCGGCAGCGCTGTGATACTCCTGCGTATGCCGGCAGCCCTGTGACCGTACTGCCGCACCCTGTTACCGGGAAGCAGATAAAGAGCCCTGTGCCTCATCATGTTGTTGGTTGATGACAAAGATAGCAATCCCGGCAAAACGGCATGTTTGATGAGATGATTTCCGAGGGTCAGGCGGTTCTTCCTGCGAAGTCGGTATCTACCACTGCTTTCCTGTTTTTGCCTGCCTGTGAGAGGAAGAGCCCGGCAATTACAACTGCCATGCCCACCCCGTTGCGTACCGTCAGCCTGTCGCCCACGATGAAAAACGCAAAGATTGCAGTGAAGACAGGTATAAGATTGCTGAAGATGTTGGCACGGGAGATGCCCAGATGCCTGACAGAGTAGGCAAAGAGTACGAAGGCGCCGCACGAAGCGAAGACAGCCAGCAGTATTATTGACCCGAAACTCTCGGCCACAAAGCCTGTTGCAAGCAGATCCTTAAGGTCGAAGATCAGGAACAGCGGCAGGAATAAAACAGCACCTATTATGTTCTGGATATTTACAATTGTGACAGGATCATACTCGTGGGCCAGCCTGTGGAGGACCATGTTGTATCCTACCGCGGAGATTACTGCCAGGAACATCAGCGCAAGTCCCCTGGGATTCATCTCGATGTTACCGGTGTTATTTGTGATGAAGATTATAACCCCTGCGAAGGAGAGGATGACACCCAGGTAGTTGATGAGCCTGAGCCGCTCGCGGTAGATGACCCATGCAAAGATGACTGCAAAGACAGGTATGGTGGAGATTATTACTGAGCCAACAGTTGATGATACATAGGTGAGCCCGAAGCTTTCCCCGAGAAAATAGAGAAACGGTTCAAAAAGAGCCAGCAGGAAGAAGTACTTGCGGTCTCCCTTTTTCACCTTCTTGAACTTACCCGTAATCCAGAGAAATGACGAAAGGAACACTATCGCGATGCAGAGCCTGATGAAGACGATCGCAATCGGATCATAATCGCGGTTTGCAATCTTAAACCAGACAAATGAGAATGACCAGAAGATCATCGAAAAAACGAGAGCAAGATAGGGTCTGCCTTTCATGGGAGGAAAAAAAGGAGTATGGTTTTACCGGCGGCGAAATTAGCTCATTTTTGACAAATGTGTCCCCGCATCTGAAAAAGAACTTTGCGGTTTCGAACGTATAACACCTCAATTCACGGTGCTTACATTATAATTCTTTAAATCAGACATATAGATTATGTTTATTTTCGACCGCAGCAGTCAAAAACATCACTCCGGGGTATTGCGGTATCGTTTTTTATTATATTTGCCACTTCAAAAGCGAGAATGAGATGAACGGAATCAAGATCGTTGTACTTGCAAAGCAGGTTCCGGATACGCGCAATGTTGGTCCTGATGCCATGAAGGCTGACGGCACCGTAAACAGGAGCGTACTGCCTGCAATCTTCAATCCCGAGGACCTGAACGCACTGGAGCAGGCACTTCGCATCAAGGAAAAATATGAGGGGGTGACTGTTACTCTGCTGACGATGGGCCCGGTGAGAGCTGCGGAGATAGTCCGCGAAGGGCTCTACCGCGGCGCTGACGACGGTGTGCTGCTGACAGACAGGGCCTTTGCCGGCTCTGACACGCTGGCAACATCATACGCACTGGCGCTTGCAGTCAGGAGACTAGCGCCTGACCTTGTATTAGGAGGGAGGCAGGCCATTGACGGAGACACGGCACAGGTGGGGCCCCAGGTGGCAGAAAAACTTGGATGGCCGCAGGTAACCTACGCCGAGGAGATGCATTTTGAGGGCGACAGGCTGATAATCCGCCGCCGCCTTGAGAGAGGTGTTGAGACGGTCTCGTCGCCGCTGCCGCTTGTGGTTACAGTTAACGGGACGGCCCCATCGTGTCGCTACAGGCATGCCCGCCTGCTGATGAAGTACAAGTATGCACGCACAGACACCGAACTGCAGGCCGAGAGCTCTGACTATATTGCCGCCGGCCGCCCGGCCATTAAGATTACCGAGTGGGGAGTGGATGCAATTGGCGCCGATCCCGAGCAGCTTGGTCTCTCAGGCTCACCTACCAAGGTCAAGGAGATCGAGAACGTGATCCTGCAGGCAAAGGAGTCCAAGCGACTGACTGCATCGGACAGGGATATTGAATCACTTGTCAGGGAGCTGATTGAGAATCATACTATTGGTTGATAAACGGATAAAACATAGTTGCAGTGAACAATCTATTCGTCTTTTGCGAGCTTGATGAAGGCCGGCCGGCTGAAGTGAGCCTCGAACTGCTCACCAAGGGAAGGTCGCTTGCCAACACCCTGGGCTGCCGTCTTGAGGCGGTGATCCTCGGAAGCGGGCTGGATGGCATTGAGAACGATCTCTTTCCTTACGGCGTTGACGTGGTGCACGTGGCTGATGACCCCGTGCTTGAACACTACCGCACGCTGCCGTATACCTCGGTTATTACCGGCCTTTTCAGGCAGGAGCAGCCGCAGATAGCCCTCATGGGCGCCACAACCGCCGGCCGCGATCTGGGCCCGAGGGTCTCGTCGGCGCTGCACAGCGGCCTGACGGCAGACTGCACCGGGCTTGAGATAGGTGACCATTACGTAAAGAAGACAGACACAACCTACAAGAACCTGCTGTATCAGATCAGGCCTGCCTTCGGAGGAAACATCATTGCCACAATCATCAATCCTGACCACCGTCCCCAGATGGCAACCGTTAGAGAAGGGGTCATGAAGCGTGAGATTGTGAACAAAAATTTCAGGGGTGAGCTGAAGAAGATAGATATCTCTGCCTTCATCAGGCCTGAAGACCTGGCCGTCGAGATCCTCGAGAGACACATCGAGCCGAGAAAGGTTGATATCAAGGGGGCACAGATAATCGTGTCCGGCGGTTACGGCATGGGCTCGAAGGAGAACTTCGCCCTGCTTTATGAACTGGCCTCGGCGCTTGGCGGCGAAGTTGCAGCCTCCAGGGCGGCAGTCGATGCCGGTTACGCGGGACATGAAAGGCAGGTGGGACAGACGGGGGTTACAGTGAGACCGAAGCTCTATATCGCCTGCGGCATCTCCGGCCAGATACAGCATACCGCCGGCATGGACCAGAGCGGAAAGATCATTGCAATCAACAATGACCCTATGGCGCCGATCAACAGCATAGCCGACTACGTTATTAACGGCGACGTGGCCGAGGTGATACCGAAGCTCATTAAATATTACAGGGCTAACGCGAAGTAAACTTGGATCAGTCTGAAGAAAACAGTAATACCGATGGCAAATTTCTATACCGATAACAGGGACCTCAGGTTCCACCTTACGCACCCGGCGATGGAAAAGATCGTCAGGCTGAAGGAGATGGATTACAGGGACAGGGAGCATTATGACTATGCACCGTGTGATTATGAGGATGCCATGGACAACTATGAAAGGGTGCTGGATATAATCGGTGCAATCTGTGCCGATGTGATTGCTCCCAATGCGGCGGATGTGGATCATGACGGTCCCACCGTGGCTGACGGCCATGTGACCTATGCGCGCGGAACACAGGAGAATCATGAGGCCCTCACAAGGGCAGGGGTGATAGGGATGAACTTTCCGCGCAAATATGACGGGCTCAACTTCCCGATGGTGCCGTATGTGATGGCTGCCGAGCTTGTCTCAAGGGCTGATGCCGGGTTTGCAAACATATGGGGGCTGCAGGACTGCGGTGAGACAATTCTGGAGTTTGCATCCCAGGAGATAAAGGAGCAGTTCCTTCCCCGTTTCAACAGGGGTGCAACCGCTGCCATGGACCTGACCGAACCTGATGCCGGTTCTGACCTTCAGGCAGTACAGCTCAAGGCTCATTATGACGAAGCCAGGGGCACATGGTTGCTGAATGGCGTAAAACGATTCATCACAAACGGAGATGCCGAGATTTCTCTCGTTCTTGCACGCTCCGAGGAGGGTACTACCGATGGACGCGGACTGTCACTCTTTGTCTACGACAAGGCTGACGGAGGGGTTCTGGTCCGCAGGATAGAGAACAAGATGGGCATAAAGGGTTCGCCCACATGCGAGCTTGTCTTTCGTAACGCACCGGCAAAGCTTATCGGCGACAGGCGCCTGGGGCTGATAAAATACGTGATGTCACTGATGAACGGCGCCCGTCTTGGTGTGGGGGCACAGTCTGTAGGAATAGCACAGGCTGCCTATGAGGAGGCAAAAAAATACGCCTCGGAGAGAAAGCAGTTCGGAAAAACAATTGACCAGTTCCCGGCGATTTACGAGATGCTTACCCTGATGCGGATCCGTCTCGAAGCCATGAGGTCACTGCTTTATGAGACTGCAAGGTTCGTCGACACATACAAGGCATGGTCATTCCTCTCCGAGGAGCGCCCTCTCACAAAGGAGGAGCGCGAAGACCTGAAGATTAATACAAGGCTGGCAGACATCTATACGCCGCTTGTGAAGCTCATCAGCAGCGAATGGTGCAACAGCATAGCATATGATGCCCTGCAGATCCACGGCGGTGCAGGATTCATCAAGGACTTTCCGGTTGAGAGACTCTACCGCGATGCACGTATCACTTCAATATACGAGGGAACCTCGCAGCTGCAGGTGGTGGCTGCAATCAGGGGCGTCACAACCGGCGGTTACCTGGCGCAGATGCGCGAGTATGCAAAAAGAGAGGTGCGCCCAGAGATGGAACACCTTAAGAAACAGCTTGCCGCTCTTACAGATGCTTACGAAAAGTGCGTGGCCGGGGTGACTGCCACGGGCAACAATGAGCTGACTGATTTTCATGCACGCCGCATGGTTGAGATGGCTGCCAATATTATAATGGGTTACCTGCTGCTTCATGATGCGCAGCGTGATCCGGTTTACGCCTCTTCGGCTGAACTCTTCCTGCCAATTGCAGTATCCGAGAATTCCACAAGGGCTGATTTTATAGCATCCTTCGAAGAGAAGGAACTGGGGCTCTACAAGGTGAACTGAATCACCTCGCGAAAATCGGACACAGGCTTCCCGGCACAATTCTTACACAACCCGGACTGTCATCTGGCTGCTGTTGTTTCAGGGCATTGCCTGGCACATCCTGCCGGCTTGTGCTGCACAATACCCGGATGACATCTTTTTCGGTGATAAATATCAACAGGTCAGTTGATAAGAAACAGCCTCGTGCCAATCTAAATACTTTCCTTAGGGCGCGAAGGGGTATGCTTATTCCGATATATTTGTGAATGATATAACAATAAACGAAAAATGAAGCGTAAGGCACGGATTTTAAGACTGGTGATGCTGTCCGCGATAATCGCGGGCGGGCTATCCCTTTCTTCTTGTGAGAGTTATTCATGGGCGAAGCCGGAGATCCCGCAGGATCTGACGATTAGTTTCTCCGAGTCAATAATGCCATTCTGCCAGGGATGCCATGGCTCATGGACAGAGGAGAGGACCTATGATAAACTTTTTGCAAATGTAGACACTGTCACCCCGGCATCCAGCAGGGTGATCTCCATTCACTCAAGCATAACTGCGTTTGGTTCCCAGATGCTGCAGATTGACACTGTCCTTCTGTCGGCACCGGATGCCATTAAGCTGTGGGCATCGCAGGGAGCGGAAAATAACTAGAAACCAGGAAACCCAAAAAAAAATAATGACCATCATGAAAAAAATTGCCATATCAGTAGTTCTGGCACTGCTATCTGTCCCGGCTTTCTGCCAGGAGAGCGAAGATTATCCAGTCAGAGTTTTCGAAACAAGCATATTAGTAGATAACCAGACTGTTGCAACCCCATTCAAGGGGATGCTCGAGTTTGAGATCCACCACCGGTTCGGCACCGTCAACAACGGTATTGACGACCTCTTCGGCCTGTGGGCACCTGCCAACATCAGGCTGGGTCTCAACTTTGGTATCACTGACAGGCTGATGATAGCAGCAGGTACAGCCAAGAATTACAAGGCCCAGGACCTGGCGGTCAAGTATGCAATACTGCAGCAGACCTCATCAGGATCAGTTCCCGTTTCTCTGAGTTATTACGGTAACATGGGACTTAACCTGCTTAACGAGAATACCTTCGGGCCGGCTCACGACTGGAGGGAGATACACCGTTTTTCGTATTTCAACCAGTTGCTCATCGCCCGGCAGTTCGGTACAAAGTTCAGCCTTCAGCTGGCGCCTACCTTTATATGGATGAATGCTGTTGAGATGGGGTACAAAAACGCCAATTACGGTATTTCGGCAGGAGCAAGATTCAACTTCGCCGGTTCACACAGCATCATTGCTGAGTATGACCAGCTGTTCAACAGCCAGAAGGATGAGACACTGAACCCGAAGCCGCAGCTCTCTCTCGGCTGGGAGATAGGAACGGCCACCCACGCTTTCCAGCTCTTCTTTGCAAACTACAAGGATATCCTCGGACAGTATAATTTTGTATACAATCAGAACAGCATCAGTGACGGCCAGTTCCTTATCGGACTCAATGTCACTGTAAGGTTCTAAGGCAAAAATTAAGGTATGCTCCTTAAAAGAAATTCACTTACTGCTTTAATATTGCTTGCCAGTGTATCGGTGGCCGTTTTTGCACAGGACCAGGACACTGCCAAAGTGACCCGGGGGGCTGAGATGAGCCTCTATGCAGAAGATAATGAGAACAACTGCCTTATTTGTCACGGCAAGCTTGTGTGGTCACTAACCGATACCACCACAGGGACTGTCCGCAAGCAGCTGATGTCTGAACACAACATGGTTGTTCCGGACCTCTTCTATAACTCTGTGCACTGGAGCTTCAACTGCCTTGACTGTCATTCAGAGGGATTCAAGACATTCCCGCATCCCCTGGAGACAAGGTTTGAAACCTCATGGGGCTGTATTGACTGTCACGGGTATGATCCGAACTATGCACAGTACAAGTTTGAGGAGATAGATGCTGATTTTCAGAAGAGCGTGCATTATACTGCCACTGAAGGCCTTATAACATGCTGGAATTGCCATGATCCTCATTATTACAACCCGCTTGCCAGGCAGACAACCGGCGGCCGTGAGTATATCCTCCGGTCAAACGAGATGTGCCTCCGCTGTCACGGAAACTCTGACGTCATGGGTCTCATCAATGATGAGAACGTCAGCATCGTCTTACCTAAGCATGAGTGGCTGCCGAATGTTGAACGCCACATGGAAGCCGTAAGGTGCATCGACTGTCATACAAGGATGAATGACAGCGTGCTGATAGCCCATGAGGTTATGCCGGCTGACAGCGCAGTGATGGGTTGTGCCGACTGTCACAGTCAGAACTCCATCCTGATGGGCACGCTGTACAAATATGCAGCTAAGGAGAGCCGTGACGAAAAGGGATTCATCAACGGAGTTATGCTCCGTAATGACTCCTATGTCATCGGGGCCAACCGCAGCAAATTCATATCGTTCACCGGGTTGCTTCTGATTGGCATGACTCTTGCAGTAGCACTGGTGCACACGTTGTTCAGGATTATGATCAAACCAAAGCAGAGAGCACATGAGTAAAAATTTTTATCACTATCCGGTCTGGGTGAGACTCTGGCATCTTACGAATGCCGTATTGTGCCTGTTCCTGATTGTGACGGGATTCAGCATGCTATACTCCGATCCTGACAACGCACTTGTTGTGAAGTTCCAGAGAGCAGTCTCGATACACAATGTCTGCGGCGTGCTTCTTACAATAAGTTATACTGCATTCCTCTTCGGGAACCTCTTTACCGACAACGGCAGGCACTATCTTGTTAGTCTGAAGGGGCTGGGAGAGCGTCTCTGGAAGCAGATGCGGTTCTATGCCTTCGGTTATTTCAAGGGTGAGGAAGCACCGTTTCCCGTAAACGGGGAGCGTAAGTTCAACCCCCTGCAGCAGATATCCTATGTCGGTGTGATGTACTTTGCACTGCCGATGCTCTTCGTTACCGGCTGGGCCCTGATGTTTCCCGAGTTCATACTCAAGAGATTCCTGGGTTTCAGCGGTATATTCCTTACAGACCAGTTCCATGTAATTCTTGGATTCCTGGTTGTTGTGTTTCTGTTTATTCATCTCTATGTCAGCACGATGGGCAGGTCGCCCCTGAGCAACTTCAGGAGCATTGTCACCGGCTGGCAGGAGAGTCATTAATATGAGTCTAATTAAAATCAGGTTTTATGAAAAGAACAATTAAATCAGTTACAGTACTTTTTGCAACAGCTCTTTTTGCTTTTGCCACCGTTACTGCCAATGCGCAGCAGAAGAAGGGTGAACCGTGGGTCATACCGGCAGAATACAAGAAGATGGCCAATCCGGTTGCCAAGGATGATGCATCAGTAAAGGCAGGCCAGGTTTCATATATGAAGAACTGTGCCTCCTGCCATGGTAAGACAGGTCTCGGTGACGGCCCCAAGGGGAGAATGACCAAGACTTTCCCGGGTGACTTCTCAGGAGCAGCTTTTCAGGGCTATACCGATGGTGAGATGTTCTATCAGACCAAGGTCGGAAGGGGAGAGATGCCTGCATACGACAAGAAAATTCCTGACAACGAGATGTGGAGCATTGTAAATTACATGCGTACCCTGAAGAAGTAACTCTGAATCATCAGATAAAAAAAAGCTGTCCGCGTTGGCGGGCAGCTTTTTTTTTGCTTGTTGTTTGCCTGATTTTTATTTACCGCTTTCGGGGTAACCAAGGGCAACCATTGCTGCAATCGAGTTGTCAAGCAGAGTCTTGATGTAACCCGGGTTGTGGACGCCATTGCTGCGGTCTTCCTTGATTGTGTTGTAGTTCAGGTAAGCGAGGACGGCATTGGCCTTGAAGGTGCCGGTCCTGGCAAGTCCGGTGCCCGCATTGTAGACGCCTGCTGCTATCAGCTGGGCCTCAAGGGTCGCCATCTTATCCTCAACTTCTGCCGTGAGGGTATTGATCATACCGTCAAGGGTTGTTGCATTGGAATGGCATGTTGTGCATCCGGTCTTCAGCATCATCGGGGTACCGTGGCTGTCATACCAAACGCCCATGTTGTGACCGCCTGCCTGGTAACCGTAAGGTGTTGACATATGGCATGTGATGCAACCGTCTGCCGTAGAGTGAGGATTGGTTGTAGGATGAGCAGTTCCCGCCAGTTCAAACGGAGTCTTGCCAAGGATCAGGTTGGTGTTCGGTCCGTGGTGCGGTCCCAATCTGGAATTGGTGATGTTGAAATCCGCTCCGTTGGCAACCGGTGCAGGAGAAACGGGGCGCGACTGGTGGCAGAAAGCACACTGGTTGCTTGATCCCTTGTCCCATACTACATCAGCTCCGGCGTATTTGACATCAAGTGTCTGTGCTCCCGGTTTGGTCAGAGCCCAGTCGTCATCAGAATATGTCTGGTGAATCTTGTGACAGGTACCGCAACCAATCTGCATCGGGTTCGAAG
>JAEYZD010000026.1 GCA_023430725.1 Bacteroidota bacterium
ATTTGAAATCAGCCTCATGCCCCGCTTCACCGGCCGGTTTGTAATGAACCCCGCCAAGGTGTCACTGATGTACTTCCCGGTGATTTACTCAAATAATGAGCTCAGGAAGATAACAATAAACTGAATATTGGATAATTTGCCTGATCTTAACCGGGCGCAGGATAACTATCGCTAGCCGCAATTTTAAATATATTTACTGCGTACAAGGAATCTGATGAAAATGATTATTGCAAGCCAAAAATTATCCCCGTTCAGGATTGTAATCCTCACCCTGTTTGTATTCTTTTTTGCCGCAGCCCTGAGTGCCCAGACAAAAAAGAAAGCAGAAGGCCAAGTACTTTATTATCCGGCCTATGGACAATGGGAACACCGTCAGCCGGAAATTATGGGGGTGGATACCTCTCTGCTTAACAGGGCTGTCACCTTTGCCGTCGAAAACGAGATTGACTACCCAAAAGACCTGCGTATACCTATTCTACAGGCATATGGACGGGAGCCGGGATTCAGGATCATGGGTCCGGTCATCGACCGCGGTGGCCCTGACGGAGTTGTTGTGGTTAAAGGGTACATAGTTGCCTCCTGGGGTGATATCGAAAAACCGGATCTCACCTTCAGTGCCACTAAAAGCTATCTGTCAACCGTCGCCGGACTTGCCTGGGATGACGGGTTATTCAATGTCACAGACAGGGTTTCACAGTACGTTGCAGACGGAACCTTCAGCGGAGACCATAACTCAAAGATAACCTGGGAACACCTGCTCAATCAGACCTCTGACTGGTCAGGAACACTTTTTGAAATGGCCGACTGGGCCGACAGGCCTCCACGAACCGGAACACCGGAGGAGTGGCAGAGACGTGAACTGAGGGAACCGGGCTCCGTCTATGAATATAACGATGTAAGGGTGAATCTCCTGGCATATTCTCTTCTTCAGGTGATGCGAAAACCGCTACCTGTCATTCTGAAGGAGCGTATAATGGATCCGATAGATGCATCAACCACCTGGAGGTGGAACGGGTATGACAATTCATGGGTCAACATTGACGGCCAGATGATACAATCAGTCAGCGGTGGAGCACATTTCGGCGGCGGCCTCGTTATCAACACTCTGGACCATGCCCGGTTCGGCCTGCTGCTCGCACGCAACGGGATATGGAATGGCAGACAGCTCATCTCCCGTGAATGGATCAGCATGGCCACAAAACCTTCACCTGCAAACATTAACTATGGGTATATGTGGTGGCTTACAGGTGGAGAAACAGTGATTGAAGGTGCCGGCAACAACATCTTTTATGCCTCCGGAATGGGAGGCAACTATGTGGTGATTGACAGTGAAAGAGACATTGTCATCGTTCTCCGCTGGGTCAATCCTTCCAAATTCCGTGAACTGACCGGTATGATAATGAAAGCTGTAAATTAAACTCCCGGGAGAGTACCGATATGATGAAGTCTGATTTTTTATGGGTCTTGCCTGATGGCACTCTTGAATCACTTGATTCTCTGGAAAGTGCAATGAAAAAAGTGGGAGAGCCCGGATTTATGTGGTTAAACTATGTGAAAGCCTCCAGGGAGGAACTCACAGTACTGTCCGGATCGCTGGGTCTGCACCCTCTTTCACTTGAGGACTGCACCGACGAGACGCAGGTTCCCAAGATGGACGAGTTCCCGAATTATACATTCATCGTCTTCAATGCACTGCGGTATGACACGGAGGAGGAGGAACTGGTCTCGGATGAGGTCGATTTCTTCATCGGAAGCAATTTCCTGGTTACCGTGAGCGGCTACGCTGATAATTCCAGGTTTCCGATAAACGGCATAATGCCTGTCATCGAACGGAATAATTCAGCAATAAAGAAAGGTCCGGCCTGGCTGATGCACCTGATTATGGACTACATGGTAGACAACATGGCTGATGTTGTGGAACAGGCAGAAATTGACATCGACCATGCAGAGGAGGAGATACTGGCAACCCCCTCCGGCTTCGATCCCTCACGGCTGACATACCTCCGTCGTAACCTGCTGAGCCTTCGTAAAAGCCTGTTCTACGAGCGGGAGATACTTATCAAGATCAGCCGCAACGACTGCGAATGGGTTCCTGAAAAAGCAACAGTACACTTCCGTGACATCTTTGATCATATTTCGAATTTCCTGGAGATGACCGAAAGTAACCGTGATAATGTCACCAGCCTCATGGAACTGTATGCATCGATGCTGAACAACAAGATGGCACGCGATTCAAACCAGACCAACGCCACCGTGAGGAGGCTCACATTCATAACAACCATCTTCATGCCGCTGACACTCCTGGCCGGGATATTTGGCATGAGTGAGTGGACGCTCATGACAGGCGGGGAGGAGAATCTGCGTCACTCCTACCCTCTCTTTGCTATTGTGATGGTTTTGATCGGACTGGCCAGTTACCTCTTTATCAGATGGCTGGAGTGGCGCGACCGAAAACGGTCAGGCTAACCGCTGAATCCGGTTTCATTGATCATCTCCCGGACCATTTTTGTAACTGTCCGAAAATCGATCTTGCCGGTACCCATCATCGGAAGATTCTCAATGACTACAAACTGCCTCGGCAGGGCAATGCTCGGCAGGTCAGCCATCATCCTTCTTAGTATCTCGGTCTTGTTGACCTCAGCAGACACTGCAGCCACAATATACGAGCCTTTCTTATCGTCAGGAACCTCAACCACGCAGCATGATACTCCCTGGTGAAGATATTTTTCCATTACATTCTCAACTTTAACCAGCGATACCATTTCACCACCGACCTTTGTGAACCTCTTGAAACGGCCGGCATGCCACAGATAGCCATCCTCATCAATATAGCCCATGTCGCCTGTGTTGTACCAGCCGTCCTTCAGAACCTCAGCCGTCTGGGCAGGATCATCATAGTAGCCTCCCATGACGGATGGCCCCTTGACAAGAATCTTGCCCACTTCCCTTACCTTACAATCCTCACCTGATTCAAGATTTTCAATCCTTACCTGGATACCCGGGATTACCTTCCCTGTACTGCCAGGCCTGTTGTTCTCCTGCGAGTTTACCGAGATTACAGGGGAGGTCTCCGTCGCACCGTACCCTTCGAGGAGGGTGACTCCGTGCTTCTTCATGTATCCGTCGCGAAGTGCATCAGGACATTTGTCTGCACCTGCAACCATCAGCCTGAGCGATTTGAAATCGCCCGGTTCTGACTTGCTGAGATATCCCCAGAAGAAGCTGGGGGTACCAACCATGATTGTCGGTTTCTCTTCGCGGGCAATTGTGCTTACCTTCTGGAAGTCGAGCGGGTTGGCATATGTTACCATTGTCATCCCGTGCCAGAATGCCACCCAGAGATTGACGGTCAGACCAAAAATATGGTAAAATACAAGGTTTGCCAGAATTGTATCTTCGCCTGAGATACCCACATAGTTGCTGAAACTTTCGATATTGGCAATGAGATTGCGGTGTGACAGAGGTACCGCCTTCGGATCCTTTTCGCTTCCGCTTGTGAAGAGCATTGCGGCCATACTATCCTCACTGCCACCACTGACACTCTTCAGCAGCAGACCCAGGGGCAGCTTGGTTTTCAGGGCAGCCTTGAGTTTATCTCCTGTTGAGACACCGGCCATAATATCCTCAATCATCACCATTCCCTCAACCAGCGGACAATTGATCTTCTCAAGCAGTGAACGCGAGGTAATCACAGTGGTGAATTTGCATTTCTTCTGTGCATACCTGACGTTAGCCTCAGCGCCAGTCGAGTAGTTGATCATTACAGGCACCCTTCCGCTCATGAGCGCACCAGTCGTCGCCAAAGCCGCTCCTGCAGAGGTCGGAATCATAATCCCAATGAATCCCTTGTCATACCTGCTGAATTTTGAACTCAGAATGAGCGCTCCGATCAGTGCCCTTGAATAGGTAACGCTCTTTCCCGTGGTTTTGTCGATGATTGCCATCTTCGAGGCATTCTTTTTTGCCATCCTGACAAACTGCTGATGTAGTAACATAGTTTCGATCCGTGTTAGGTTATTATTCCGCTCTGTTATTGGCCGAAGATAAATAAATATATCACAAATGATACTGCAATAAAAATTTCATTCGAAATAATATTGGAAGAAACACGTGCCGTATTCATTTGTTTAAATGACTATTAGAATTCCAATCAAGGGGATTAAAGGAATGTCATTTCCATCCATTCGAAAAATAAACTGAATTTTGCTTGTTTGAGGCTCCCGGATCATGCCTGAAAAAAGCAAAAGAGTGAAAGTGCATTGTTACACTCTCACTCTTTCGCGGTGATCCCGGGCCCGGGCTCAGGAAAAAGACTAAACTCCTGTTCCTAAACCGGGGGGCTTTATAATTTTTGAGTGTTTCTACATCCCCTTCAGTTTCTGGTTCGCCCTGAAGAGGTCCATTTCAACCTTCTCCCGCGCAAGCCGCGACGATTGTTTATAGGCTGCAAACTCCTCCTTGAGTTCTTTAAGGTCTTTCTCCGTGCGAAGCAGGACTACAAGGTTCCTTTTGAAGATCAGGAATCCGATCGCAAGAAGCAGAAGCGCTACTCCCAGGATAGTCCACATGATTGTGTTGTAGACCCCTTTTTTCAACTCCAGCCCAAGCACGCGGATTTTATTCTTGGTCGCAGTGACCGAAGCCAGGTCATTCCTTGTGGAGCCAAGCAACATTGTCAGTGAATCGTTTTTCTGGGTCAGAACTGACCCGCCCTTTTTAAGCTCAATGATCCTGCCCTTCTCTGCAGCCAGGGAATCAATTATATTTTTATTGAGCTTCTGGTAAATATCTTCCCTGATAGCCCTGAAATTATCATATATCCTGGTATGGTCTTCCACATACTCAATCTGTCCGTTTATTGTTGCTGTGGTAAGCTCTTCCGGCATTTTGTTCTGGCCTGACGCAAGTGTAACTGAAAGCACAAACACAGAAAGCAGAAGTACCTTTTTAATTCTTTGATTGCTCATTTTCCCCCGGTTATTTGTTTACACAATATTACCTGTAATAACAACGAATCAAAATGGAGAAAATTTTATGGTTCAGGTAACAAAATTTCTCCATGCTACCACCTGAATTGCGATTGCAAATCGGATCACGCGGCAGATAATTGTTGGACCTGTTGAAAACAAAGCTATTCCGGAGTTGTTTATTGTATTAAACTGCAATTTTTGCAGCCAAAAAATACCCTATCTGAAGGGGTGGCGGCTTACAAACAACATCCCGTAAAAGACCCAAACAACCTGCAAGGAGATGAAATCAGGACTGAAACTTGAAAAATTTGAATTCAGTGGTATTTCCGCTGAAAAGCCATTGATACTTGCCGGTCCCTGCAGCGCCGAATCGGAAGAGCAGGTACTGGAGACAGCACGCCAGCTTAAAGGGTACGGAGTAGGCATTTTTCGTGCCGGATTATGGAAACCCCGAACCCGACCGGACACCTTCGAGGGTGTTGGTAAGGAGGGCTTGCCGTGGCTCCGGAGGGTGAAGACAGAATTGGGGATGTACACCGCAACGGAAGTTGCCAATGTCAAACATGTTTACGAAGCCCTGAAGGGTGGGATTGATATCATCTGGATCGGGGCAAGAACCACTGCCAATCCGTTTGCCGTCCAGGAGATCGCAGATTCACTTAAGGGAGTGGATGTGCCGGTTATGATCAAAAATCCCGTAAATCCGGATGTTGAATTATGGATTGGTGCTTTTGAGCGACTGAACCATGCGGGGATAACAAAACTGGCAGCCATACACCGCGGTTTTTCAGTGTACAACAAAGGACTGTACCGCAATAATCCTCAATGGGAAATCCCCATTGAACTGAAAATCAAGATGCCGGGCTTACCTATTATCACCGATCCAAGCCATATCTGCGGCAGCCGCGACCTTCTCTTTGAAGTCTCACAGCGGGCAATGGACCTCGATTTCGACGGCTTGATGATTGAATCACACTGTGATCCGGGAAAGGCCTTAAGTGATGCCCAGCAACAGCTTACTCCTGAAAACCTCAACAGGCTGATCAGCCAGCTGGTTCTGCGACAGGCCGATGTGCCAAACAACCTGCTCCTTACAACTCTTGAAGAGTACCGGCAGGAAATAGACAAGTATGACGACAACCTGATGGAGATTTTTGATCATCGCATGGCTGTTTCAAGAAAGATTGGCGAATACAAGAAGAAAAACAGCATTACGATTCTTCAAACCAATCGCTGGGACGAGATCCTTCGCGACAAAATACAGCAGGCTTCGCAACTTGGATTAGGCGAGGAATTTATTCTCAAAGTATTCCGGGCCATCCACGAGGAATCCATTAATCACCAGACACGTGTCATGAATAATGGCCGGGAAAATCATCAGTCATGAATACATTTGGCAATCAATTCAGAGTAAGCATTTTCGGAGAATCTCACGGAGATTACGTAGGCATTACTGTTGACGGATGTCCGGCAGGACTGCCTTTAAGCCCCGATGACTTTAAGGATGACCTGGGTAGACGAAGCAGCGGAGCAAAAGGAACCACACCACGAACCGAACCTGATGAGGCAAAATTTGTGAGCGGTGTATTTAACGGCTATGCTACCGGTGCACCACTGACCCTGATGTTCGAAAATACAAATACACGGTCAAGAGATTATTCCAAGCTGCGAGAAATACCAAGACCGGGCCATGCCGACTTCACCGCGATGAAGAAATACGGAGGGTTTGAGGACTATCGTGGCGGAGGCCATTTCTCCGGACGGCTTACCCTCGGCCTGGTAGCTGCAGGTGTGATCGCAAAAAAACTAATCAAACCGGTAGTGGTTACTGCAACACTCCTGGAGGCCGGAGGAAAGACAGACATCGAAGCTGCCGTTGAAGAAGCTGTCAACAGGCGGGACTCAATTGGCGGGATAATCGGATGCACAGTGACCTCTGTTCCGGTCGGCCTGGGCGAACCCTTCTTTGACTCGGTTGAATCTCTTATTGCTCACATAATTTACGCAATACCGGCAGTGAAGGGAATTGAATTCGGATCAGGATTTGCAGGCGCACGCATGTGGGGCAGCGAACACAATGACATGTTTATCTCGGCAGATGGTAAAACAGGTACCAATAATGCCGGCGGTATCAACGGAGGAATATCCAACGGGAATGATATCAGTTTCCGTGTAGCAGTAAAACCGACTTCAAGCACACAC
>JAEYZD010000043.1 GCA_023430725.1 Bacteroidota bacterium
ACGGAGAACAGGTACCGGGGTGCCAGCTCAATACTGTTGAGAAGATTGAGGTGGCCAGGGCCCTCGAGGCACTTGGAGTGGATGTGATTGAGGCAGGATTCCCCGTTTCAAGCCCGGGCGACTTCAATTCGGTGGTGGAGATCTCCAGGGCAGTCCGTAACCCGGTAATCTGCGCCCTCACAAGGGCAGTGAAGAAAGATATCGAGGTGGCTGCCGATGCTCTGAAGTACGCAGAGCGAAAAAGGATCCACACAGGGATCGGGACATCTCCGTACCACATTCAGTACAAGATAAAGACAACCCCCGAAGAGATAATCAGAAGGGCGGTGGATGCCGTAAAGTACGCCAGGAAATTCGTTGACGATGTGGAGTTCTACGCCGAGGATGCCGGCCGGAGTGATAATGCATACCTCGCCAGTGTGATCGAGGCAGTAATAAAAGCCGGTGCAACAGTTGTCAACATTCCTGATACAACAGGCTACTGTCTTCCGGAGGAATACGGCGCCAAGATCAGGTACCTCATCGAAAATGTACCGAACATTGACCGGGCGATCATCTCAACACACTGCCACAACGACCTGGGCATGGCTACCGCAAACACCATGATGGGAGTCATCAACGGGGCACGGCAGGTTGAGGTTACAATTAACGGCATCGGCGAGAGGGCAGGCAACACCTCGCTTGAAGAGATCGCCATGATTATCAAGAGCCATCACGACCTTAACCTCACAACCGGCATCAACCCCAGGCTGATCTTCAGCACAAGCAGGCTGGTCTCGACACTGATGAGCATGCCGGTACAGGCCAACAAGGCAATAGTCGGTCGGAATGCCTTCTCCCATTCGTCGGGGATACACCAGGACGGTGTTCTCAAGAACCGCGAGAACTATGAGATCATTGACCCGAAGGAGGTTGGAATAAGGGAATCCTCCATCATCCTCACGGCCCGCAGCGGCCGGGCTGCACTAAATCACCGGCTCGACCTGCTGGGAATTAACCTTGGGAAGGAAGAGCTCGACGAGATCTATCACCGGTTCCTCATCCTGGCAGACAAGAAGAAAGAGATAAATGACGAAGACATCAAGATACTGTCAGGGGAGGTCTTCCGCGGGGAGAAGAGACTCAAGCTGGAGTCGCTGCAGGTATTGTGCGGCAACTCTGTGATGCCTGTTGCCACGGTTGGACTGAGGATAAACGGTGAGGTGCATACATCAACCGCCCCGGGCAACGGCCCCATTGATGCAGCTTTTACTGCAGTCAAACACCTGATCCATGAGAATGTACACCTCGAGGAGTTCCTTATTCAGGCCATCACCAGGGGGAGCGATGACATCGGAAAGGTCCATATCCAGGTTGAACATGAAGGAAAGATCTATTACGGTTTTTCTGCAAACACGGATATTATTACAGCCTCGGTCGAGGCATTCATCGATGCAATTTCAAGGATAGGCAATGGAACAACGAACGCTGTTTGACAAGATCTGGGATGCGCATGTGGTGAAAACCGTAGAGGGTGGCCCCGATGTGCTTTACATTGACCGTCACTATATCCACGAGGTGACCAGTCCGCAGGCATTCAACGGCTTGCGGCAACGGGGCATCGGGGTTTTCAGGCCGGAAAAGACAACCGCCACGGCTGATCACAATATTCCCACTGAAGATCAGCACCTGCCGATAAGGGATGCAGTGTCGCGGGCACAGGTGGACGCCCTGGCAGAAAACTGCAGGGTTGCGGGCATTGAGCACTTCGGCATCGGACACTCAAACAACGGTATCGTACATGTAACCGGTCCGGAGTTGGGGAAAACCCTGCCGGGGATGACAATTGTCTGCGGTGACAGCCACACTTCAACCCACGGAGCCTTCGGCACAATTGCCTTCGGCATAGGCACCAGCGAGGTGGAGATGGTTCTGGCAACACAGTGCCTCATGCAGGCGAGACCGGCTAGGATGAGGATCACCGTCAACGGATCCCTTCGCAGGGGAGTGACCTCAAAGGACCTGATACTGTACATAATCTCCTCGATCTCCACAGGCGGAGCCACAGGCTACTTCGTTGAGTATGCCGGTGAAGCTATCTCACAGCTGAGCATGGAATCAAGGATGACAATCTGCAACATGAGCATCGAGATGGGGGCCCGCGGAGGCCTGATAGCTCCCGACGAAGTCACCTTCAGCTACCTGTCGGAGATACCTGAGTTCAACAGTAATCCTCACGCCAATCGTCTGATCGAGAAATGGTTCGCATTGCGAAGTGACCCCGGTGCAAAGTTTGACAAAGAGCTGGAGTTTGATGCCTCGGCAGTTCCCCCGATGATAACATACGGTACAAATCCCGGTATGGGAATGGCCGTTGACGGTACAATCCCCGAAGAAGAGGAGAGCGTCACTGCAGGCAGTGACTCCCTGCGCAAGTCGCTTGATTACATGGGATTCAGACCCGGGATGAAACTGCTCGGCCATCCGGTCGACTATGTATTCCTGGGCAGTTGTACAAACGGGCGGATAGAGGATCTGCGTGCCTTTGCGCAGATGGTTGAAGGAAGGCAGAAAGCTCCCGGAGTCACGGCGCTCATCGTGCCCGGATCACAGCAGGTGGCACGCCAGGCAGAGAAAGAGGGACTGACAGATATCTTCCTCAGGGCTGGATTTGAGATGAGACAACCCGGATGCTCATCATGCCTTGCCATGAATGACGACAAGATACCTCCCGGAAAATATGCCGTCTCCACCTCCAACCGGAACTTCGAGGGGAGGCAGGGGCCGGGAGCAAGGACCATCCTTGCGGGACCGCTCACTGCAGCAGCGGCAGCACTTACCGGAGTGATCACTGACCCGAGGGAACTGATCCGCAACGGCTATCACTAAAAAGATACACAAAATGAAAAGAGCAAAATTCACGATACTCAAATCAACCTGTGTCCCGCTGCCGCTGGCAAACATAGACACAGACCAGATAATCCCGGCCCGTTTCCTGAGCTCCACCTCACGTGAAGGGTTTGGGAAAAATCTCTTCCGCGACTGGAAATATGACAAGCATGGAAACAAGAATGAGGATTTTGTCCTGAACAGGGCTGAATACACTGGCAGCATACTTGTGACAGGCAGCAACTTCGGGTGCGGGTCAAGCAGGGAGCATGCAGTCTGGGCAATCGCTGACCACGGATTCAGGGCGGTGGTGTCAGATTCCTTCGCCGATATCTTTGCCGGCAATGCGCTGAATAACGGGCTGCTGCCGGTGGTGATCCCTTCCGAAACGCTTGGAAAGCTCACAACGATGATAATCCTCAAACCCGAAACAATTGTGACAATCGATCTCGGGCGGCAGTTGCTCACTGTTGAGGATGAGGGGATATCGGTTCCTTTCCCGGTCAACCCCTTCAGGAAGGAATGCCTGCTCAGGGGCTATGACAATATTGATTACCTGCTGGGCATGAAGGAGGAGATAACTGCATTTGAAAAGAGACATTCGCCGTGAAAACAGAGATTCTGGATACCACTCTCAGGGACGGTGAACAGACTCAGGGGGTCTCCTACTCTCCTGTTGAGAAGTTGCACATCGCCACACTCCTTCTGCGCGACCTGAAGGTTGATCGCGTTGAGGTGGCATCAGCACGTGTCTCGGCCGGCGAGCAGGAGGCGGTGCGGCTGATAACGGGATGGGCTTCGCAGAACGGACTGCTTGACAGGATCGAAGTGCTTGGCTTCATCGACGGGGACACCTCGCTGGACTGGATACTGAATGCCGGAGGAAGGGTGATCAACCTCCTTTGCAAAGGCTCTTTGCGCCATCTTGAAAAACAACTGAGGAAAACACCCCGGGAACATATTGAGGATATCAGAAAGATAGTGCGAAAGGCCGACGACAGAGGAATGCAGGTCAACATTTACCTCGAGGACTGGTCAAACGGAATGATTTGTTCAGAAGATTATGTCTTTCAACTGGTTGACTCACTCAGGAATGAAAACATCATAAGGTTCATGCTCCCTGATACACTGGGTATCCTGAATCCCGGCCAGACTTACCGGTTCTGCAGGCAGATGATTGAACGATATGAATCACTCCGCTTTGATTTTCATGCTCATAATGACTATGACCTGGCGGTGGCCAATGTCTGGTCCGCAGTAAATGCCGGAATAAGGGGAATACACACTACGGTCAACGGCCTTGGGGAGAGGGCAGGTAACGCTCCGCTCTCAAGTGTGATAGGCTTGCTCAATGATCACCTCGGTGCTGAAACTGCTGTCAATGAGTTCGAGATCACGAAGGTCAGCCGGCTGGTGGAGACATTCAGCGGCGTCAGGATACCGGTAAACAAGCCGGTGATCGGGGCCAACGTATTCACCCAGACATCAGGCATCCACGCCGACGGTGACAACAAGGACAACCTCTACTGCAGCAATCTCCGGCCTGAACGGTTTGGAAGAAAGAGACAATACGCCCTTGGCAAACTGTCAGGCAAGGCAACGATCATGAAAAACCTTGAGGAGTCCGGCCTTGAACTGAGCCGGGAGTCCCTTGCCAGGGTAACTGAAAGGGTCATTGAACTGGGCGACAAAAAGGAGACGGTCACCACTGAGGACCTTCCTTTCATTATAGCGGATGTGCTGGGCAATGACCGTTCTGGATATAAAGTTTTCATCAAAAACTATTCCCTATCCCTCTCTTACGGTCTTAAGCCCTCAGCCAGTGTACAGCTGGAGATTGACGGCATCCTGTATCAGAGGACCTCGTCAGGCGACGGTCAGTATGACGCCTTCATGAAAGCCGTAAGGAAGATCTATGACCTGATGGGAAAGGAGTTGCCTGTGCTGACTGACTATGTTGTTTCAATACCTCCCGGGGGGAAGACCGATGCTCTTGTTGAGACAGTCATCAGGTGGAGCTGGCAGGGACGGGAGTTCAGGACAAAGGGGCTTGATGCCGACCAGACTGAATCCGCGATCAAGGCAACCGAGAAGATGCTCAACATCATTGAAAATAACGAGATCAACCCGGCATACAAAAACCTAATAACTATATCAGATGGAATTTAACATTGCTCTCCTTGCCGGTGACGGCATAGGGCCGGAGGTTACTGAACAGGCCTGCAGGGTGCTTCAGGCCACCGGAGTACGGTTCGGTCACAAATTTAACTTCTCAGAAGGGCTGATCGGTGCCGTCGCCATTGACCGGACCGGCAGCCCCCTGCCTGACGATACGCTTGCACTGTGCAGACAGTCCGACGCCGTTCTGTTCGGCGCCATCGGTGATCCGAAATATGACAATGACCCCTCGGCAAAGGTCAGGCCTGAGCAGGGACTGCTGAAAATGCGGCAGAAGCTCGGTCTCTACGCAAACGTAAGGCCGGTGAAAACCTTCCCTGCCCTTGTTGACATGTCGCCACTGAAGAGGGAGATAGCCAAGAACACTGATATAATTATGGTGCGTGAACTGACCGGGGGGATCTATTTCGGCCGTCCTCAGGGAAGAACAGAAGACGGAGACACGGCCTATGACACCTGTGTGTACAGCCGCTACGAGATAGAGCGTGTAGTGCGGCTTGCCTGCGAGTATGCATTGCAGCGAAGGAAAAAGGTGACAGTAATAGATAAGGCAAACATCCTTGCCACATCGAGGCTGTGGCGCGAAACGGCAGGAAAGATTGCCGCGGAATACGAAGGGATATCAATGGACTTTATGTATGTTGACAATGCTGCCATGCAGCTTATCCGGCAACCCTCCTCCTTCGATGTGATTGTCACAGAAAACATGTTCGGCGATATCCTTTCCGATGAGGCCAGCGTCATATCAGGCTCAATGGGGATGATGCCGTCAGCCTCTGTCGGGATATCTACTTCAGTTTTTGAGCCTATCCACGGATCATACCCCCAGGCAGCCGGGAAAAACATTGCCAACCCTTGCGGGACAATACTCTCCGCAGCCATGATGCTCGACCTGGCCTTTAAGCTCAGGAGAGAGGCAGAGGCAATAACCGAAGCCGTTGAAAGAGCGGTTGAGGCAGGTTTTGTAACGGTTGATCTTGACCCGGCCAATCCGAAATCGACCTCTGAGGTCGGCACCTGGATATCAGATTATATCAGAAAAGATTATTGATGAAAACTATTCCGGTTAACGATTGTTTTAATAAAAAGCTATATTTGCTCCGGCATAATTAACAATGTTTACGACTAACTTACATCATCACCATCATCATACTTGCTCTCAGGCGAGATGAGAATGGTGCGTTGTAATCACTGATATCATAAACCCGTCTGAGCAGATCAGGCGGGTTTTTTGTTGCTGCACGGTCTGCTCGGGAAAAAATAGAAAAGTAAAATGAGCATACTGAAAATTGCAATCCAGAAGAGCGGACGCCTGAGTGAGAGCTCCCGCAAATTGTTTGAAGAGTGCGGAATCAAGATAACCAACGGCTCAGGCAGCCTTAAGGTTATTGCAGGAAACTTCCCCGTGGAGATACTCCTTCTCCGTGATGATGACATCCCCCAGTACGTTGAACAGCAGGTTGCTGACATCGGGATAGTGGGTGAAAACACTGTTTTCGAGAAAAAGAAAGGGGTGGATGTGCTTGAACAGCTGGGATTTGCCGGTTGCCGTCTAAGCCTTGCCATCCCTAAAGACGATGAATATACGGGCCCGGGATTCTTCATGAACAAAAAGGTTGCCACGAGCTATCCGGTGCTTCTCAGTGAGTATTTCGCCGGGAAAAACATCAATGCCGAGATAGAGGAGCTGAGCGGCAGTGTTGAGATCGCCCCGGGGATAGGTCTCGCCGACGGAATTTGTGATATCGTCAGCTCGGGCAGCACCCTGCTTACAAACGGCCTGCGCGAGGTGGAGATAATCATGAAGAGCCAGGCGGTGATAATTGCAAACAGGGGCCTCAGCGGGGAGAAGCAAGAGATACTTGAAAAACTGCTCTTCCGCATCAGGGCCGTAAAAAACGCAAGGGAGAACAAGTACATACTGCTTAATGCCCCTGAGGAAGCGGTGAGTGAAATATGCAGGATCCTTCCGGGAATGAAAAGCCCGACAATACTGCCGCTGGCGGAGAAGGGATGGTGCAGCCTCCACTCCGTTGTCAAGGAAGATGAGTTCTGGGAGAGGATTGACCAGCTCAGGGCGGCAGGAGCTGAAGGAATCCTGGTAATTCCGATTGAAAAAATGATAGTATGATGAAAAGGTTGATATATCCGTCGCCGGCTGACATCAGCCAGGCCCTCACAAGGCCCTCGGAAGGTGCCGGCGACATTGACAGCAGTGTAAGATGGGTGCTCTCCAGGGTAAAGACAGAGGGCGACTTCGCTCTGCGTGAATTCTCACAGGAATTTGACGGCTGTGCTCCGGATTCATTCAGGGTGGATGAAACCTCCATTCAGGAAGCAGAGAAACAGGTACCGGAGGAACTGAAGGAAGCCATGCGGGCAGCTCTTGCCGGCATCACAGCGTTTCACTCTGCACAGTTGCAGGAGTCAGGGGCGGTGGAGACGACAGAAGGGGTCAGGTGCTGGAGCCGCGAGGTGGCAATTGAGAAGGTTGGCCTGTATATCCCCGGAGGTACAGCCCCGCTCTTCTCAACCGTCATGATGCTTGCCGTTCCCGCTCGCCTGGCAGGTTGCCGCAATATCATCCTCTGCACGCCTCCCGGAAAGGAGGGGAACGTCAATCCGCTCATTCTTTATGCAGCCAGCCTGTGCGGGGTGACCGCAGTATATAAAATCGGCGGCGCACAGGCAATAGCTGCTATGGCTTACGGCACGGAGACGGTCCCCGCTGTGTATAAAATATTCGGCCCGGGCAACAGGTACGTGACCAGGGCCAAGGAGCTTGTACAGCTTGAGGGTATTGCAATAGATATGCCCGCGGGCCCCAGTGAACTGCTGGTCATTGCCGATGATAATGCCAACCCTGCCTTCGTGGCTGCCGACCTCATCTCGCAGGCTGAACACGGGACTGACAGCCAGGTCATTATGCTGACCGACAGCAAGACGATGATGGAGAAGGTACAAATTGAGGTTGAAGAGCAGGTGTTGAAGATCGCGAGAAGTGTGATAGCCGGAAAATCACTTGCGAACAGTTCGCTGATACTTCTCCGCGATATTGATGAATGCCTCAAAGTCAGTAATCAATATGCACCTGAGCACCTGATAATCGCAACCTCAGATCCTTATGCGCATGCTTCTGCCGTTGTCAACGCCGGGTCAGTATTCCTGGGGAATTACAGCAGTGAGAGCACGGGCGACTACATGACGGGGCCCAATCACACACTGCCCACTTCCGGCTATGCAAGGGTATTGAGCGGTCTCAACACCGGCAGCTTTATGAAGAGGATATTCTTCCAGGAGGTGACAGGCCGTGGCATAAAAAACATCGGTCCGGCGACAGAGTTGCTCGCCACCGCCGAGATGCTTGAAGGACACAGGAATGCAGTATCTGTCAGACTGAAATACTTAAGCGATGAACAGAATTGACCTGCTGGTAAGGGCTAACGTGAGAGCCCTCGTGCCATACTCATCCGCCAGGGATGAATATGAAGGTAAGGAGGGGATCTTCCTTGACGCCAACGAGAGTCCCTTCGGCCCGCTCAACAGGTACCCCGATCCCCGCCAGAGGGAGCTAAGGGCTGCTATAAGTAATCTGAAGGGCGTAGCCGAAGAGAATATCTTCCTCGGAAACGGAAGCGATGAAGTGATTGATCTCTGTTACAGGATCTTCTGCAACCCGGGAACAGACAGGGCAGTGATATTCCCTCCTACCTACGGGATGTACGGCGTCTCAGCGGCGATCAATGATGTTGAGGTTATAAAGGTGCCCCTCGATGAAAACTTCGGTCTTGATATTCAGGCATTAACCCCGTTTCTGACGGATGACCGCATAAAACTGATATTCATTTGCTCACCGAACAACCCGACGGGCAACTCCATGGATCCGGAAGGCATTGAATTCATCATACGGAACTTCCTGGGCATTGTGGTGATTGATGAGGCCTATGCCGATTTCAGCGGGAAGCCATCATTCATTGAAAAGACGGGGCAGTATGAGAACCTGATAGTGATGCAGACCCTCAGCAAGGCCATGGGAATGGCGGCCGCCAGGGTAGGTATGGCCTTTGCTTCACCGGACATCCTGAAATACTTCTTCCGCGTAAAACCACCCTACAACATCAGCACCCTGAACCAGGAGGCTGCCCTGGAACGGCTGAGTGATTTCAAACCTGTCACAATACAGACGGAGACCCTTATTGCCGAACGCCGCAGACTCTCCGAAAAACTGGCGATGATTCCGTTGGTTGAGAAAGTATGGCCTTCTGATGCAAACTTCCTGCTGGTTAAGGTGAAGGATGCTGACGCTGTCTATAATGCTCTGATCAACAAGAATATAGTGATCAGAAACAGGAGTCGTGAAATCAGCGGCTGCCTGCGCATAACCGCAGGGACCAGGAGTGAGAACGACAGGCTCCTGGATGAGTTGAGCAAAATCGGGATATGACGGCCGCATTATTAAAGACACAAAAAAGAATGAAAATGTTTCTCATATGAAAAAGGTATTGTTTATCGACAGGGATGGCACCATCCTTAAAGAACCGGCCGATGAGCAGGTTGACAGCCTGGAAAAGCTTGAATTCATGCCGGGGGTGATTGGAGCGCTGGCTGCAATTGCCAGGGAGACCGATTTTGAGTTTGTGATGGTGACAAACCAGGACGGGCTTGGCACACCGGCATTCCCGGAAGAGGATTTCCTTCCGCCTCACAATAAAATGCTATCCATACTTGAAGGTGAAGGGGTCAGGTTCGCGGCGCAGTTCATTGACCGCTCCTTCGAAGAGGACAACTCTCCATTCCGTAAGCCGGGAACGGCGATGCTGACAAAATATCTTGCACAGGGAGTTGATCTCGGTGCATCATACGTCATCGGCGACCGCCTCACAGATATCGAACTTGCACAGAACCTGGGCTGCGGCTCAATCTGCATCAGCAATGAACAAAACGGTAATGCTTCGCTCTGCACTACCGACTGGGATGAGATCCGCCGGTTCCTGAAAAAGATACCGAGAAAGGCAGCCGTTGCACGAAAGACCAGCGAGACTAGCATTGAAACCGAGATTACCCTTGACGGTACGGGAAAGAGCAGGATTGACACGGGCATAGGCTTCCTTGATCATATGATTGACCAGCTGGCACGGCACGGAGGAATCGATATCAGCCTGAAGGCAACGGGCGACCTCAGGGTTGATGAGCATCATCTTGTTGAAGATGTGGCTATTGTACTGGGGGAGGCGTTTAACATAGCCCTCGGAAGCAAGAAAGGGATCGGACGGTACGGCTTCACCCTCCCGATGGACGACTCGCTTGCACAGGTGACTCTTGATTTCGGGGGTAGACCCTGGCTGACATGGGATGTGACCTACAGGTCAGAAAGGGTAGGAACCATACCGTCAGAAATGTTCTTCCATTTCTTCCGGTCATTCAGTGACAGCGCGAAGTGCAACATCCACATCCATGCTGCAGGTGATAATGAGCACCACAAGACCGAAGCTATATTCAAGGCTTTTGCCAGGGCCATAAGAATGGCGGTTGCAGCCACGGACAACAGCATTCTCCCGTCAACGAAAGGAACACTATGATAGCTGTATTGCAATACAATTCAGGAAACATCAAGTCAGTGCAGGTAGCACTGGAGAGACTGGGACAGATGGCTGTAATCACATCCGATCCGGAGATTATTACCGCGGCAGACAAGGTAATCATACCAGGGGTGGGAGAAGCAGGATCTGCAATGAAACACCTCAGGGAGATAGGCCTTGACAGGGTGATCGTCTCACTGAAACAGCCGGTACTCGGCATTTGCCTGGGGCTTCAGCTGATGTGCAGATATTCGGAGGAGGGAGACACAAAATGCCTGGGTATTTTCGATACCTCAGTAAAAAGATTCCCGGCCGGAGCGAAGGTGCCCCACATGGGATGGAATGACTTTGTCTCATTGGGCGGAGATCCGATTCTTAAGGGAATCAGTCTTGCGGATGATGTATATTATGTTCACAGCTATTACGCAGAAGTGAATGAACACACTACCGCCGTCTGTGATTACGGACTGCCATTCTCTGCGGCGATGAGAAGAGACAATTTCTTTGCCACACAGTTCCATCCGGAGAAATCAGCAGGTACAGGGGCCCGCATACTTGAAAACTTCCTTGGGTTATGAGAATAATTCCTGCTCTGGATATTATTGACGGCGCCTGCGTCAGGCTGACACAGGGTGACTTTTCAAGGAGAACCCTCTACGGCCGGGAACCGGTTGAGGTGGCCAGGGAACTTGAAGCGCACGGTATTGAATACCTGCACCTGGTTGATCTTGACGGGGCACGGGAAGGGAAAATCAGGAATCATTTGGTGCTTGAGGCTATTGCCTCCCAAACTGAGCTGAAGGTTGACTTCAGTGGTGGAATAAGAACTGAAGAAGATCTGCGCACTGCATTCAGCTGCGGCGCCTCACAGGTAACCTGCGGGAGTATAGCATTGACCAGGCCTGACTTCTTCCTGAAGTGGCTGGCTGAATACGGTCCTGAAAAAATTATCCTCGGGGCTGACTTCAGAAACAGAAAGGTTGCAACAGGCGGATGGATCTCCGGATCTGAAACTGATGTTATTACCTTCCTCCGGCAGTACAGGTCCGAAGGAGTGGTATACGCAATGTGCACTGACATTGAAAAGGACGGTATGCTTGACGGACCATCCGTTGAAATGTATAAAGAGATCATGCAGATTGAAGGCCTGTCACTGATTGCAAGCGGCGGCATCTCCACTGTTGAGGATCTGAAACTCCTGAGGGAAACAGGGTGCGAAGGCGCCATAATAGGTAAGGCCCTCCTTGAGGGAAGGATAACATTTAAGGAACTGGCAGAGCTATGCTGAAAAAGAGAATTATCCCATGCCTTGACATAAAGGATGGACGTACTGTCAAAGGGGTGAGCTTTGTAAACCTGAGGGACGCCGGTGACCCTGTGGAACTCGCGCGTGCCTACGCTGACCAGACTGCTGATGAACTTGTCTTTCTCGACATCACTGCAACACATGAAAAGAGAAAAACACTTGCCTCGCTGGTCGAAAAGATTGCCGGAGCCATAAACATCCCTTTCACTGTCGGAGGAGGGATCAGTACGGAAGATGACGTATCAGCTCTTATCAGTTCCGGGGCTGACAAGGTAAGTGTCAATTCGTCTGCCGTAACTGACCCCCGGCTGATTTCACAGCTCGCCGGCAGGTTCGGGAGCCAGTGCATTGTGGTTGCAATCGACGCACGAATGATTGACGGTCAATGGCTTGTATGCGTCAACGGCGGAAGAAAGGTCACAGAATTGCGGGCCCTGGACTGGGCCGGGGAGGCTGAGAAGCTGGGCGCCGGAGAGATTCTCCTCACCTCATTTAACCGCGACGGAACAAAAGAGGGGTTTTCGCTTGACATTACATCTGCAATCAGTGACAGGGTGAATATCCCCGTCATTGCCTCAGGCGGTGCGGGCACACCGGAGCACTTCAGACAGGTCTTTGAAGAGACATCATGCAGCGCAGCCCTGGCAGCCTCGGTATTCCATTTCGGTGAGATACTGATCCCTGACCTCAAGAGATACCTTCAGAAAAACAATATAAACGTAAGATTATGACTATCAATTTTGATAAAGGTGACGGCCTTGTGCCTGCCGTGATACAGGACAACGCAACCCTGCAGGTGCTTATGCTTGGTTATATGAATGAAGAAGCTTACAATAAAACCCTCAGCGAAGGGAGGGTAACCTTCTTCAGCAGAAGCAAACAACGTCTCTGGACCAAGGGAGAGACCTCCGGAAATTTTCTGACGGTAAAAGAGATTCTGCCCGACTGTGACAACGATGCCCTGCTGATACGGGTCGATCCGGCGGGGCCTGTATGCCACACAGGAAAAATCTCATGTTTCGGCGACATGGATGCAAAAGGCTTCCTCTACAGGCTTGAGGAGATAATTGGCAGGAGAATTGAGGAAAACGCAGCTGATTCCTATACCAACAAATTATTTCACAAGGGTATTAATAAGATCGCCCAGAAAGTTGGTGAAGAGGCTGTGGAACTGGTGATAGAAGCCAAGGATGACAACATTGACCTGTTCAGGAACGAGGCTGCCGATCTGCTTTATCACCTGCTCGTACTTCTGAGGGCGCGGTCAACGACGCTGTCAGAGATAGAAGATGTGCTCGCACTGAGGCATAAAACAAAATGAAGCAAAAACGGCCGCGCTGCAGAAATAATTTCATTCTCCGGTAATCATAATATCAAATATTCATTATGTTTGCATTCATGAAACAATTCGAGGTATGTATCTGGCGCTGGTGCAGCTCATAATATGAAGCTGTGAATCACGCCGTTATATAACCCGTACAGGATAATTATACAAAAAGGCACGCTGATCACAGCGTGCCTTTTGTTTTATAAACCCTTCTAATCAATAACAAAAATGGAAAAGATTACGAAAATTCTGCTGACTGAAAACGAAATGCCCCGCAGGTGGTATAATATAATGGCTGATATGCCCAACAAGCCGCTGCCTCCGCTCAATCCTGCTACAGGCTTGCCTGTGGGTCCGGAGGACCTTTCGGTCATCTTCCCGATGGAGCTTATTAAGCAGGAAGTATCTACTGAACGGTACATAGAAATACCCGATGAAGTGATTGATCTTTACAGGACCTTCCGTCCCTCGCCCCTTTTCCGTGCTCGCAGCCTCGAGAAGGCCCTTGGCACGAAGAGCAGGATCTATTACAAGTACGAAGGTGGTAACTATTCAGGCTCACACAAGGCCAACACAGCCATCCCCCAGGCCTACTACAACAAGATGGAAGGAGTGCGTCGCATCACCACGGAGACAGGTGCCGGACAGTGGGGCAGTGCAATGAGCTTCGCCTGCAACCACTTCGGGCTTGAACTGCTTGTCTTCATGGTCAGGGTGAGCTACAATCAGAAACCCGGACGCAAGCTGATGATGAACACCTATAATGCCAAGGTGGTCCCTTCACCCAGCACGATGACGGCAGCAGGCAGGAGAGTGCTCGATGCTGATCCTGATTCCCCCGGCAGTCTGGGTATAGCAATCTCCGAGGCAATGGAGATAGCTGCACAGGATCCATATACCAAATATGCTCTGGGCAGTGTGCTCAACCATGTTATCCTGCACCAGACAATAATTGGGGAGGAGGCGATGTTGCAGATGGAAAAGGCAGGTGACTATCCCGATGTGGTGATCGGATGCTTCGGCGGCGGTTCCAACTTTTCCGGGATCTCCTTTCCTTTCCTGAGGGAAAACCTCGTCAACGGGAAAAAGACGAGGCTGGTGGCAGTGGAACCTGCCTCATGCCCGAAGCTGACGAAGGGAAAATTCACATACGACTTCGGCGATCAGTCCGGAATGACCCCCCTGCTTCCGATGTATACACTCGGTCATAACTTCATCCCGGATAAGATACATGCCGGCGGTTTGCGTTATCACGGTGCGGGAGTGCTTGTCAGCCAGCTCAGGAAGGACGGCTTTGTTGAGGCGAAGTCCAAGTTCCAGCGTGAGTGCTTTGAGGGAGCCATCCTCTTTGCTAGGTCTGAAGGGATACTCCCGGCACCGGAGTCGTCATACGCAATTGCAGGCGCTCTTGATGAGGCCAGGCGTGCGGACATCGAGGGTGTGTCAAAAACGATACTCTTCAATCTAAGCGGCCACGGGCACTTTGACATCACCGCCTATGAGAAGTACTTCGAAGGAAACCTTCCGGATCACGAGGCCACAGCCCGGGAGATCGAACAGTCTCTGGCAAATTCAGCAGTCCCGGCCCTGTAAATTAAGGTCTTACGGTCCTGTAGTCAAATTTGACTGCCGATTGCAGACTGCAGACTGCAGACTAAAAAGGAGATGAGGCCAGGCCTCATCTCCTTTTTGCTGGATATGGAGTTTATTAAATGATCAGCTGCATTTCGACGTGCCGCAGTCGCTGCAAATCAGGCATCCTTCCTGGTAAACCACCGAGGTGGAACCGCAGTTCTCGCACTTGCCTTTGGCCTTCGTACCGTTGGGAATGTAACGCTTGAGTGATCTCTCCACCCCGTTTTTCCAGGTATTGATTGATTCGTTGTCAAGCTTCATCGAGGATACCAGTTCAACCACATCCTTGACAGGCATGCCGTAACGGAGAACCCCCGAGATAAGACGAGCATAGTTCCAGAACTCCGGCTTGAACATGTGCGAGAGGCCGCCCAGGGTGTTCTTGTAACCGTACTTGTCAGTATACTGGAAGTCGTACCGGGTGTTGCCGGCATCATCCTTGTTCTTGATGATTCTCCCCTTGATTATGCTTTTCGGAATGGGGAACATCTCATCGTCCTGGAGACCTGTGAAAATTTCGTAGGGTACTCCGTCCTTAAGGCCGACAAAGGCGATCCATTTTTCTTCGTTATTCTGGAAGCGGATGACGTCAGCCTCAAGCACCTTCGGCCTGAGAGGCGACCAGTCGCTCTTCTTTTCCTCCTTGCTGTTTGATACCAGCACACCGGCCCTGGATCCGTCACGGTATACCGTAGCACCCTTGCAC
>JAEYZD010000080.1 GCA_023430725.1 Bacteroidota bacterium
GGTCTCATTCGGTCACTGACACCCAGCCCGTCATAGCTGAGGGGATTGACCGGATCCTCTGTGGCTGAGTCGCGAAGCTCGAAGTGAAGGTGCGGCCCCGATGAGCCCCCGGAATTCCCTGAGGCGGCTATCACCTCGCCCCTGGCGACCCTGAACTGGTTTCGCTGGGGGAAGAGAGAGACACTGAAGCTCTTCTGGCTGTACTGGTTTTGCAGGACATACTCATCCATGTCTGGCCTGAAGCTTCTCAGGTGCGCGTAGACCGAGGAGAGTCCTGACGGATGTCTCACGTAAAGAGCCTTTCCGAAACCTGTCGGGCTGACGGCAATCCTGTAAACATAGCCGTCATCCACTGCAAGCACATCCTTTCCCTGGACTCCGCCAGTACGGTAATCGAGACCTGTATGAAAGTGATCAGCCCTCAGCTCCGCGAAGCTTGCTGACAGGGACGGTGCCTCACGCAACGGGCTGACAAGTGTCTTTTCCGCGGAAGGTTGTGAACCAATGACAGTTGTGGCTGTTATAGCAAGGGCAAACAGTATGCTTTTCTTATTCATGGCAGTATCAGATGTGCAAATCTAAAGTTCTGTCCTGAAAGAGCAAACTTAATGCCGGCTTTTTTTGAAAAGAGTAAAACTTGTGTTACTTTTGTAGTATAGTTGTCAGCCATGAACGCAAAGGGATATGAAGAGTATCTTTTGCTCAGGAGAGCAGTGGAAGCGCTGGTTTCAGAGCACGAAAAGCTGGTCGGGCTGGCAGCCGGATTGAAAAACGAACTGTCAGAGGCCAGGCGGCAGCTGTCAGAAAAAAACGAAGAAGTAAAGGAGCTTCAGGCAAGATACGAAAGAGCTAAGTTCTCGGGAGCGATTCTCGGGGGCGGGGAGGATGCCGCAACGGCAAGGAGGAGAGTGAGTGAACTTGTGCGGGAGATAGATAAATGTATTGCTCTTTTAGACAGATAATTATATAGCAATGGATGATAAGCTATCGATCAGGGTAAATGTGGCCGACAGGTATTATCCGTTGAAGGTTGAAAGTGAAAACGAGGAACGTATCCGGAAAGCAGCCAGGCTGATCAATGAGAAGGTGTTGCAGTACAAGCAGCGCTACGTTGACAAGGACACGCAGGATTTTCTGGCGATGGCAGCCCTTCAGTATGTGATCAGGCTGCTGGAGACTGAGGAGAAGGAGAGTGACAACACACTTGAGGAGGGGCTGAAGGAACTGACCGAAAAAATCAACCGGAGTCTGTCAAAGGGATAGATACGCGTTCTTTAAAATAGCAGGATATTGCCCGCATTGTTTCTCTATTCATTTTGGAAACTCAACATTTTTAACTTTGGAGCAGGTCTTGGTTTGACCAGGACAGGCTGCAGCCCGGTTCGCCGGGATCACGCCCAGCGCGTGACAGCAGAAGCCCGAAGCAAAACGGCCGCTTCAGCCATGTAGATATGGGGTTTTTTAAAAGTTGGAGGAACTCTGCGGGTTTTTTTATATAAACAATTAATAATCATATGATCACAGCAGCTATATCACCAGGGGTCTGTTTCGCCATTGCCGGGGCAGCCCTTATAGCAGGATCAGGACTGTCATATTATCTATGGCAACTGATGCTGCGAAACAGAAGAAAGAAGATTATTTCCGAAGCGGAGGCTGAGGCCGAGGTCATCAAGAAGGAGAAGATACTCCAGGCCAAGGAAAAGTTTCTGCAGCTCAAGACAGAGCATGAAAAGGTAATAAACGAGCGCAATAACCGCATCACCCAGGCTGAGAACAGGATCAAGCAGAAGGAGCTTGCCCTTTCACAGAAGCTTGAAGAGGCACAGCGGCGGAAGAATGAGGCTGATGCCGTTCGTGACAGCCTGACTCAGCAGATGGAGCTCCTTGAGAAGAAATCTGAAGAAGTCAGCAGGCTTCACAGACAGAAGGTTGAACAGCTGGAAACAGTCTCCGGCCTCTCTGCAGAGGAAGCCCGGAACCAGCTGATTGAATCGCTGAAGGAGGAGGCCCGGACTGACGCCATGTCATACATCAACGAGATACTTGACGATGCCAAGATGACTGCCACCAAGGAGGCCAAACGCATCGTCCTGATGGCTATTCAGCGTGTTGCAGCGGAAACTGCCATTGAGAATGCAGTCACAGTGTTCCATATTGAATCAGATGAAATCAAGGGCCGCATAATCGGTCGCGAGGGACGCAATATCAGGGCACTTGAGGCCGCCACCGGGGTGGAGATCATTGTTGACGACACTCCTGAGGCAATTGTCCTTTCAGGCTTTGACCCGGTACGCCGTGAGATAGCCCGCCTGGCACTGCACCAGCTAGTGACCGACGGCCGTATTCATCCTGCACGCATCGAGGAGATCGTGGAAAAGACACGCAAGCAGGTTGAGGAGGAGATAGTTGAGATCGGCAAGCGCACCACAATTGACCTGGGTATTCACGGACTGCATCCGGAACTCATCAGGCTGGTGGGCAAGATGAAGTACCGCTCATCTTACGGACAGAACCTGCTTCAGCACTCGCGTGAGGTTGCCAATCTTGCAGCTATCATGGCAGCTGAACTGGGTCTTAATCCGAAACTGGCAAAGAGGGCAGGGCTTTTGCATGACATAGGCAAAGTGCCTGATGATGAGCCTGAGCTTCCGCACGCTGTTCTGGGAATGAAACTTGCCGAGAAGTACAAGGAGAAGCCGGAGGTAATAAATGCAATCGGCTCACATCATGACGAAGCTGAGATGACCACTCTCATAGCACCCATAGTGCAGGTATGTGACGCCATCTCAGGGGCACGCCCCGGAGCACGGCGTGAAGTTATTGAATCATATATCAAGCGCCTTAATGAACTGGAGTCGGTTGCTCTTTCATACCCTGGTGTGACAAAGACCTATGCTATTCAGGCAGGACGGGAGCTGAGGGTCATCGTAGGGGCAGACAAGGTTTCAGACAAGGATACCGAGAGCCTTTCATTTGAAATAGCACGAAAGATTCAGAACGAGATGACCTATCCGGGCCAGATCAAGATTACTGTAATAAGGGAGACAAGGGCTGTTAACTACGCCAAATAATGAAGAAACTCAGGATTCTCAACATCGTCGGCGCAAGGCCTCAGATTATAAAGGCGTCTGCCATCAGCCGGGCGGTGGCGGGAGAGTTTGCAGACGACATTGAGGAGGTCGTCGTACATACTGGGCAGCATTATGACAGGGAACTGTCAGAAGTCTTCTTTGATGAACTTGAGCTGAGAAGGCCGGACCATAACCTGCAGGTAGGGTCAGGAAGGCACGGGAGGCAGACAGGCATGATAATGGAGCGCATTGAGGATGTGATCCTGAATGAGCAGCCCGATTGCGTTGTCATCTACGGTGACACCAATTCCACTCTTGCCGCAGCGCTGGCAGCCTCCAAACAGCACTTTCCAGTTGTGCATATCGAGGCGGGGATGAGGTCATTCAACAAGACAATGCCGGAGGAACTGAACCGTATAATGGCTGACCATGCATCGACACTCCTTATTGCACCAACCAATGCGGCATTCAAGAACCTGATGGCTGAGGGATTCCGGCCAGAGAACGTTGCTCCTTACTCAATAAATAATCCCCGGGTTTTCCTTACCGGAGATATAATGTATGACAACAGCCTTTTCTATGCCGAACTGGCTGAAAGAAAAAAGCTCGATTTCATAGCCGGACTCGGCATCGGGGAGAAGGAATTTGTGCTGGTGACTATACACCGCGATTCAAATACTGATGATCCTGAGAGGCTCAACGCGATCTTCAGCACCATGAGGGAGCTTTCGGAAGCGCATGAGATGCCGATGGTCATGCCCTTGCACCCAAGGACTATGATCGCACTGCGCAACCGTGTTCCGGAGCTGTATGCAAGGCTTTCCGATCATCCTCTCATTAGGGTGATACCGCCGGTATCATTCCTGGAGATGATACTGCTTGAGAAGAAGGCACGGATGATAATTACCGACTCCGGCGGCGTGCAGAAGGAGAGCCATTTCTTCGGACGCCCGTGCATCGTTTTACGCAAAGAGACAGAGTGGATTGAGCTTGTCAGGAACGGTACCGTTAAGCTTGCTGATGCTGATCCGGTTAAGATAAGGGAGTACTGGAACTACCTTATGACAAGCGGCGGTGATCTGCAGTATCCTGCATTCTACGGCGACGGCAAGGCTGCGATAACTATTCTGAAAGAGATCCTGGCAGTATTCAGGAGCTGAGCCCGTCAAGCACCTGCTGTGCGAGTGCCCTTACAGCCGGCTTATAGTCATTAAGGAACTCGCCGGTAATCCTGTTGCCTATCACTACACAGATTGTGAGGGCTTTGTGGCCCATCAGCTTTGAAAGTCCATAGATGGCTGAACTCTCCATCTCATAGTTTGTAATACGCTCACCCCTGAAACGGAAGGAGGTGATATTGTCATTGATCTCACTGTCGAATGGTTCCAGCCTGAGTCTTCTGCCCTGAGGTGCATAGAAACCCGGAGTGGAGATTGTGATCCCCCTCGCAAATCCTGACGCCAGTTTCTCAAGAAGGGAGGCATCGGCCTCCACCACGTAAGGATATGCGAGGACGTCAGGCCACTCCAGATGGGTTGCGAGCGCGTCAGCAAGCATATGGTCAAGACACCACTCGTATCCTTCATAAAAGTGAATCAGGCCGTCAAATCCTACTGCTTTTGATGTTGCTATGAAGGAGCCTACAGCCAGGTCAGGCTGTAGCCCGCCTGCAGTGCCCAGCCTGATAAAGGAGAGGGAGCGCGGCTCTTCAGCTATCTCACCTGTCAGAAGGTCAATATTTGCCAGCGCATCCAGCTCGTTGACGACGATGTCAATGTTATCCGTACCGATGCCAGATGAGATGACCGTTATCTCTGTTTCGCGATAGCTGCCGGTCACAGTCATGAACTCCCGGTTGCTCTTGCGCACCCGTACCGAATCGAGCATCTCACCAATCATCTCAACCCTTCCGGGGTCACCCACAATTAATATCCTGTCCGCTATCTCACCCGGAAGAAGGTGAAGGTGAAACACTGACCCGTCAGGGTTTGTAATAAGTTCTGTTTTTTTCATGAGCTCGGGAATAAGGTGCAAAAATACAAAAAATGTCATCCGCATGCCATTCCGGAGCAAACGGTTCATTGCAGTTAATATTTGTTAATATGAGTAATGTGCTGTTACAGAATGAACAGGAGAGATATCTTTGCGCAGAACCTGAAAAAGAGAGTGATGAACACCCTTAAGCTCAACCAGAAAACCGGCGCCAACTTCCTGGCAGTCAGTCTTTCTCTAATTTTTCTTCTTTGCAGCAATGAGGGTTCTGCACAGGGAAAGAAGAGGGCAGAAGCCACCCGGACCGCCGATGAGATGCATATTGACGGACGGCTTGATGAGCAGGCATGGCAAACGGCAGCACCGGCAGGGGATTTCATTATTTACAATCCGCATAACGGAACTCCCTCATCTTACAGAACCGAGGTATTTCTTCTTTATGACGACGACGCGCTTTACATAGGTGCTCTGATGCATGACAGCAGCCCTGACAGCATCTTCGCCGAGCTGGGCCAGCGGGATGAGGGAGATATCAATGCCGACCATTTCTGGGTTGAGATCTCTCCTTTCAATGACGGCCTGAATGGCGAGATGTTTAAGGTTTCGGCATCCAATGTTCAGATTGACAATAAGATGACTACCGCTGAAAGCTGGGGTCACAATGATACCTGGGATGCAGTCTGGCACAGCCGGACAAGAATCGGTGAAGAAGGATGGGTTGCTGAGCTGAAAATACCCTATTCAGCACTTCGTTTTCCACGGTCTGCCTCCCAGCTCTGGGGCATCAATTTCTGGCGTGAGGTGCGCCGGGTGAGGGAAACCTCCTCCTGGAATTTCGTGACCAAGGAGTT
>JAEYZD010000081.1 GCA_023430725.1 Bacteroidota bacterium
AGCTGTCTCCTCGCCGCATACGAATGCGCCGGCGCCGTAACGGAGCTCAATGTCAAAGCTGAAGTCGCTGCCGAGGATCTCTTTGCCCAGCAGTCCGTATTCGCGGGCCTGGCCGAGTGCTGTTTTGAGACGCTGAATTGCCAACGGGTATTCTGCCCTGATATAGATAAGGCCTTTCGATGCTCCTGTGGCATAACCGCAGATAGCCATTGCCTCAAGCACGGAGTGAGGGTCACCCTCAAGCACCGAGCGATCCATGAATGCACCCGGGTCACCTTCGTCAGCATTGCAGACAACATACTTCTGGTCAGCGTGGTTCTTCGAGGCGATCTCCCATTTCAGCCCCGTGGGGAAGCCTGCGCCGCCACGGCCGCGAAGACCTGACTTCTTCATAATGTCAATGACTTCAGCAGCGCTGAGCTCGGAGATGCATTTTCCGAGTGCGGCATAACCGTCACGGGCAATATACTCATCAATGTTTTCCGGATTGATGAAACCGCAGTTGCGCAGGGCGATGCGGATCTGCTTCCGGTAGAATCCCATATGCTTGGAATCAGCAATGTGTTCCTTGCTCTTCGGATCAACGTATAGCAGGCGCTGTACCGGCCTTCCCTTGATGACATGCTCAGCCACAATGACTGCCGCGTCTTCAGGTTTTACCTGCACATAGAAAGTATTGTCAGGCATAACCTTCACAACGGGCCCCTTTTCACAGAAGCCGAAGCAACCGGTCATTATAACCTGAACCTCGCTGCCGAGGCCTTTTTCTTCAAGTTCCCTCTTCAGACTCTCATGTATGAGACTGCTTTCCGAGGCGCGACAACCGGTCCCGCCGCAGACAAGAAGGTGCATTCTGAATTTTGACATTATCCTTTTCCTCCCTGTTTTAGTCTATTTTTTCATAGTTCACCGGTATGATTCCCTCAACCAGTTCACCGTTCTTGATGTATTTCTCAATGATTTCATCAGCCCTCTTCCTGTCTACGAAGCCGTATACAACAGGCTCCTTGCCGGGAAGCTGAACCTCAACTGTAGGCTCTGCATAACAGTAACCCATGCAACCTGTCTGGGTAACAACAGCGCCGATGCCCCTCTTGTCGAGTTCCTCAACGAAGAAGTCCATGATCGGCTTTGCACCCGAAGCGATACCGCAGGTTGCCATTGCCACCTTGACCAGAACGAGGCCCTCGGGATTGTCTCCCTTTACCCTCAGGTCAAGCTTCTCTCGTGCACCCTCACGTATCTTTTTTAAGTCTGCAAGTGATTTGAGTTTTTCCATTTCAAATTATATTTATCCGTATTGAATTTGTGCCTGATTTGATCCGCAAATCTATCCTCTATAAGTTACTAAATTCCTAATATTTGTCATATCCCGCTTCAATATTTCTGAGTGAGGAGACATTTTCGTTTATGATCTCCTTCAGCGGCCTGACAATGGTCAGGTCAGTGACGGCATCATCGCCCAGTTCCTCCCTTATCTCCCTGGTTGATATGCTCCAGGCGTTTCCGTCACAGAGATGCCTGTAAATGATGTTTATACCCGGGTTTGACAGTATGAGCAGGGCTATTGTGCCGCTTACGTCCCCCAGAGGAGGCCGGTCCACATGACTGTAACCGAATGTTGCGGTGACTGTGGTCCCCTTGCCGGGGGCCGAGTCAATTTTCACCCCTCCGCCGGACAGGCCGGCATTCATCTGAAGAAGCGGAAGCCCAAGACCCACCTTTCGTGTGGTACGGGAGGTAAACCATGGATCAGTCGCCCTCCTGCAGGTCTCCGCGTCCATCCCCTTGCCATCATCGGCAATTGCAAGAGTGAGTGTGTCTTCGGAGATGGATTCGCTGAGCGTGACGCTGATCTCGCTTGCTCCGGCCCTGACAGAATTCTGCACTATGTCCATAATATGCAACCCTATCTCCTTCATGAAGCTGCAGTCATTATATGTCTCCCGTTCTCACCCCTGAGCGCCATGGCGAGCTCCTCAAAGGAGGGGTGATCAAGCATGTATTCCGTATAACGTCTTCCGATGTGTTCCGGGATGTGGGCATCAGAGTTGCGGATGACGGGATAGAGCAGTTCGGCAGTCCGGCCAACTACTTCAACGGCATCAATGTAGAGGTCTTCCGGAATGAAACCGAGCTGGCTCGTTATGCTCATCGAGGGACGGTCTATATGGGCAGGGATAAAGAGTCCTCCATGCCGGTGTGCCGCAGCCTCCACCTCATCAATCGTGGCGTTCAGTGCAGCAGTGAGGAAGTGCTTTATCTCCATGATGATGTTCTCATTTTCATCAATCACTACCTGGTCACCGAAAATATCGGGATTGTGCGGAATGTGTGCACTGCGACTGTCAATCCATCGCTGAAAGGAAGCGCGTGCCGCCCCGTCAGGGAGGATGACAAGAGAGTGAACATCTTCAGCGCTGGTTACTTCAGCAGCCCGGAGAACAGTAATGCCTGACTTTTCCCCGAGAGACACCGTGAGCTCACAGTGCAGGGTGCTGTTGTGATCAGAGACTGCAATCATATCCAGACCCCTTGCCCTGGCCCTTGCGATTATCTCACGGGGGGTCATCTCCAGTGAGCCGCAGGGCGAAAGGAGGGAATGAATATGCAGGTCAGCCCTGATCTGTTTCATTGTCAGCTAATTATTGAGTGGAGCCTGCCTGCCAGCTCGAATGTCGGGAGGTCCGTTCCCAGCACAGGAATTGCCTCCTCATTGCTCTGTGTCATCGTATCCTCACCGGGCTTCTCTCCGCAGGTGATTATGACTGCCGCAAGATCCCTGAGTGAGGCAATCGCCATGACATTACGGTGAGTCTGGATTGTGATCCACACCGCACCTGCATCCGCATGGCCCATCACATCACTGAGCAGGTCGGAGGCATATCCTCCGCTTATCTCACGGCCCAGCCCCTCGTGACCCGAGAAAACCTTCAGGTTCAGTTTTTCAACTATGTCAGTTACTTTCATTTTCAGCTCCTTTCTTATTGCAGTTCTTTTCAAAATTATTGTCACCCCAGATCCTTCTCATGATGCCGGCGGCCCGCTCAGGATCCATCAGTTCCTTCTCGAGGTTCGATTCGCGTATGAAGACGCACTGGGAGATGTCACCGCGGTGGCGGACGATATCTTCTGCCAGTGCCTGGCATGACGGTGCTCCGCACAATCCGCAGTCGGTCCCCGGCAACCAGCACATCAGCCGGCGGGAGCGCTTCATCATGCGCATAGCCTTGTCACGGTCACCGGAGAGGCGGTACATCGACCTGGGCTTAATCTCATCGGTTATCCTCACCTTGTTCATCAGGTATTCGGAGTATGCATCGATATCAGGTATTTCCCTGTCTTCAGATGGGCTGCTGCCCGGCTGAAGGTTGCGGGCCTTGTTGCGCAGTCGCTCTGCAACCAGGAACCGGTTGGAGGAGAGCAGCACACCGCCGGCACATCCTTCGTCACAGGCTCTCAGTTCCAGGTAATCGACACCTGAAATCTCATCATTCTCTAGCTGTTCCAGGAATTCGGTAACGTTGCTCATGCCGTCAATGGCCAGGGTTCGTCCGTTCACACAAGATGCCTCTCCGTTGGTGAGGCTCCACACGAGAGTGTCAGGATCGACAGAGTAGGCATGATCATCGCTGTGCGGGAGCTCCCCCTTGTTCCTTAGTGTCCGGTTTATCTTGTTGTATATGAAGTCCATGTTGATCACCCCGCTGATTGGGGTTGATTCTTCCCCTACAGGTGATTTGACTGCTGCTATCTTTGCAGCACAGGGGGTTACGTAGAAGACCCCTATCTCAGCGTTGTGCGCACCTCTGTCGCGAAGCACCCTGCGGCAGTAGAATGCTGCCATCTCGAGGGGCGCCTTCACGGTTGCGAGGTTTCTGAGCAGGGCCGGAAAGCGCACCTGAATAAGACGCACCACGGCGGGACAGTAGCTGGAGATGAGAGGGCGGGGGAGGGTACGGATGTTCATCAGCTCCTCTATGGCCGGCTTAAGTATTTCCGCTCCGTGCTCCACTTCATACACCCATGTGAATCCCAAACTTTTAAGCACTGCGCTTATCTCTGACATGGAGACCTCGTGACGGAACTGACCGTGAAGCACTGCAGGCACAAGGGCAACGCGGTGCTTATAGTCAAATATGCGGCTGAAGTCATCCTGTTCTATGATTATTGCATGCACCGGGCAAGCCCTGAAACACTCACCGCAGTCGACGCAGCGGTCTTCTATCAGCCTTGCCTTGCCGTCACGGATGCGCAGTGCCTCAGTAGGGCAGACCCTCATGCAGAGGGAGCAGCCTGTGCAGATATCCTCGCGGATTGTAAGTGCATGATGAAAAAAGCTCTTTTCCATAGTCTCAGACAGCGGCGCTGTTCAGGTTTATTGTTATTTCAAGCGTGGTGCCAACACCGGGTTCGCTGGTGATATTGAATATGTCAGCATTGGCACTGATGTTGGGCAACCCCATTCCGGCTCCGAATCCCATCTCGCGCACTTCAGGTGAAGCAGTGGAGAACCCCTTCTGCATTGCCTGTCCGATGTCGGCTATGCCGGGTCCCTTATCGGTCAGCTTCATGAAGATTGTGTCAGTATCAAGATCGACATTGATTATGCCGTCCCAGGCATGGGCAACGATATTCACCTCTGCTTCATAGAGGCATACAACCACCCTTTTGATTACAGTACTGTCCACGCCAAGCTGCTTCAGCATCTTCTTGACCTGGCTCGAGGCATAACCCGCGTGGGTGAAATCGCCTCCAGTGACCGTATACTCGAAGCTCATTGCCACGGTTTGTCAGAATAACGGTTTCATTCCTGCCACATAGAGCTCTCCGGAAGCCCTGAACATTGTGGACGGGCAGGTTATCAGAGCCATGCCGAGCTCTTCGGCAAGCTTTTTCATCTCCGGAGTAACAGACTTATTCCTCACGAAAAGGATGCAGTCAATGTCGGACATCTCGGCTGTACGTATGGTCTGCAGATTGGCAAGCCCGGTGATAAGCAGGAGGTTGTTGCAGTTCACAGTAAGAACATCACTCATCAGGTCAGATGCAAACGCATGTGTCACATCACGCTGACGCTTGTCACTGCCGCAGACCAGCTCACCGTTCAACACAGAACATATCTCTTCAACTTTCATGTTACCAGTCTTTCAAATACACTTTATTATTAAAGGCAGTGCAAAGATATGTATTATTTGTGAATATATTCACAGTGTTATAAAAATAACAGAACATTATGATGTTTATTGTTTTCATGTCTTCCCATTATTGACAAAACAACAGGTTATCTGACGTTTGCGAATTCAGAACCGGGTTTCCACTGTGGCCTGATATCGCTCGTGACAATTCTGTAAGCAACGTCGAAAACAGCCCTGGCGTCTTCGGTGATTCCGTCAAAGTTCATGTCAGGGTAGTAGTTGTCGGCGGGTTTGTGGTATTTGGTTGCAATGTAGTCTTTCTCCTGAGCTGCGGCCCACTCTTTGCCGGACTCCCTGCTGTCACAGTTACCCCTGGCGAAGAGGGCCGGGACGCCTGCCTTGGCGAAGGGGAAGTGGTCAGAGCGGAAGTACATTCCTGTCTCGGGATGAGGATCGGGCATCAGGTATCTTCCCTGGCGGCTGGCTGCCTCTGCCAGCATATCATCAAGGTCCGACTGCCCGTAGCCGGTTACCATTATGTCATTCATTCTGCCTATTGGCAGCATCAGGTCGTTATTGAAGCAGGCTATGAGGTTCTGGCTGCTTACCGGCGGGTTTGCGGCGAACCATCCGGAACCAAGGAGTCCCTGCTCCTCGGCAGTGGGAAAGAAGAGGATTACTGACCTGGACGGTCTCTTTTTCATCGAGGCGAATGCCTCACCGATCTCGAAGGCCCATGCCATTGAAGTGCCGTTGTCTACCGCGCCGTTGTATATTGAATCACCGTTTTCAACCTCGCCGATTCCGAAGTGATCCCAGTGGGCAGAGATTACGATGCACTCTTCCGGTTTTCCGGATCCCGGAAGGATACCTGCCACATTCATGGAGCTGTTCATCGCATGGCTGTTTGTCAGTTGCAATGAGATTGAGGCGCCGGTCTCAAACCCTTTGAAGTCTCTTTTGCAGGCGTTTTTGCGAAGTGTATCCACATTGTGACCGAGGGCACCAAAAAGATTTTCCGCCGCTCCGGCACTCAGCCAGCCTGTTACGGGACACGGTTCAGGCTCACCCGGAACCGGCACAGCGTAGAGTCCGGGGGAGATTGAACTCTTCCTGGGAATAGAATAGTCATAGCCGGCACCCACTGTCTCATGAATTATAAGTATTGCTGCTGCACCCTGCCTGGCAGCCTCCTCGTATTTGTAAGTCCACCGGCCGTAATAGGTCATCTCTCTTCCCTTGAACAGCGTCGAGTCGCCGGAATACAGTCCCGGGTCATTCACAAGCACCACGGCGCACTTGCCCTTCACATCTACCCCCTCGAAGTCGTTCCACCCGTATTCCGGTGCTACGATTCCGAAACCGCAGAAGACCATGGGTATATCCTCGAGTTCAACATATTGCTTCATGGAGGGTGATTCCACCGCCAGGTCGTCAGGGGCGGAGAGTTCCATCTTTTTCCCTGCGACGGTTATCAGAGCCTTTCCTTCGATACGAGTGGTTATCTCAACCATGGGCACCTCCTGGAACCATACGCCGCCAAAGGCAGGTTTAAATCCGATTCTGTCGAGCTCGGAGGCAAGATAATTGACTGTTATTGTCTCTCCCGGGGTGAACGGCTTTCTTCCCATCATGCTGTCGGCTCCGAGTATCTGAGTATACTCCCGCAGCTCTTCAGAGGTAATGGTTTCAGATGCCTTAATGAAAGGGCGGTCTGAGTTGCATGAGCCGCAGAAGAGCGCCAGTGCGGCAAGGCCCGGGACAAAAAGGCACAGAATGGATTTTTTCATTTTACTGTTTATTTGCTGATATACAGAGATTAATAATTACCT
>JAEYZD010000082.1 GCA_023430725.1 Bacteroidota bacterium
CTATTAATCTCACTCCGTTACCGGTATGGTATGCGTTGGATGAAGACCTCGCTTCGCTCAGACGGAAAATCAACTTTTATCTTGCGTTGTCACCATCACGCCGGAATATCTTTTCCCGGGAGAGAGCCTTCCTGAACTCCTCCTCCAGCATAAGCAACCACTGGTCCTACGTTTTCCCGTACCCGTTCGTTTATGAATACGCCGGAAAAGGTACCGAAGTGCACCTGGACGAAACAAACGGTCTTTTCTATGTCATGCATAATGGCAAGCGATTGTATTACAGCCGCAAATACAGGACGGAAGCCGATGTACGACAGGCCTATGACGGCATCTGCCTGGAACAGGACCGGAGATCGCCGCACTGCTATATGAATGATTCGTTCAGTGTCGGGGAGGATGACACAGTTGTGGACATCGGGGCAGCCGAAGGTAACTTTGCCCTGGATGTTACCGATAAAGCCGGAATGATCTGGATAATTGAGCCCGACAGCGACTGGGCAGAAGCTCTGAAAGCCACTTTCAGGCCCTGGGAGAACAAGGTTAGGATCATCAATAAATTTGCATCGGATACTGACGGTGGTGAATGCGTGACACTTGACGGGCTGCTTGGTGAGAGCCGGGTCGACTTCATCAAGATGGATGTTGGAGGCGCCGAAGCTGGTATAATCAGGAGCTCTGCAATCCTGCTGGCTAAAAATCCTTCCGTAAAGCTGGCGGTCTGCACCTATCACAGGAAGAGGGATGCTGCCGACTGTGAGGAGATTCTTTCGTCTCTTGGATTTAGCTGCTCATTTACGGAAGGATATATGCTCTATGCCTTCTCCAACCTGACTGCCCCCTTCTTCCGCAAAACCCTCCTCCGGGCACAAAAATTTGAAGGAAGCAGCTCGTAGGGCTACAATACTTGTGGCAGATGATTCTCCTATACTAAGGAAGCTCGTAGAGCTTCAAGATTTGTAGTATGCGGACCCCGCCCACCCGCCCTTTTGTTGGTGGGCGCATGGTTATACAATTCTCCGACCTCTACGAGGTCGCCAACAACATGATTATCATGTATATAATGGTCGTAGACCATTAAGAATTGTAGAAGACAGGGCCCCACCCACCCACCCTTTTGTTGGTGGGCGCATGGTTATACAATTCTCCGACCTCTACGAGGTCGCCAACAACATGATAATCATGCATATAATGGTCGTAGACCATTAAGAATTGTAGAAGACAGGTAAAAAAAATACCCCCGCCCTATTTAAACACAAACATCAAAGTCACCTCCTCACCCGCAGCGTTCCCGCCGATCCTGGCAGGCACCCACTTCGTCCCCTCGCGCAGCAACCTGAACACCTCCGTGGTGAAAGGCTCTCCGGGTGAGCGGATAACCTTAATTTCGGCCAGGGTGCTGTCTGCCCGCACCGTGAACGAGACCATCACCTCCTGCCGCACCACAGGGGTGATCTCCTCGGGGTACCTGATGTTTTGTGCAATCCACGTACGGTACTTGATCCAGCCCCCGTCAGGCAATGTGGGATTGTCAGGTACCACGGCACCAGTAACCGCTGCGGCCGCCGGAGCTGCAACTGCATCCTTCCTGCCTTCTGCAGCAACATCAGCAGCTGTCGCTTTCTTATTCGCAGCAGCCTTAACCGTATCCTCGTCCTTCCTGGTGCCGGAGGCTGGTGCAGCCTCACGCTTCGCGGTTTTTGAGTGAACACCCATGCCAGTCGTTATGACCTGAGGCAGCGCCTCAACAACCACCACCTCCGCCATCTCCTCCTGAAGCCCCGCTGAAACCATATAAACAACATCATCGTCCGCCTTCTGCTCGTCGGCAACAATAATCTCATCCGCCATCGCCACACCGGCAATTTCATTCTCAATCGCCTCAGCAAGCGGACTATACCGGAGTTCCCTGGTTTGAATGGCATCGCTTTCCGCTGTAACAGAAGCCGGCACCTCAAACCCCTGCTTCTCCAGGGGTTCTACCATGGCAATATAAGCGGTGTCCGTGATATCTGCCTCAGCAAGCGCCATATCTGACCCCGGCTCCGGCCGGTCTCTCAGCATGGTTACCAGCAGTCCGGAGGCAACAAGCAGTATCACAACTGCAGCAGCTGCCGGTATCCAGATCGCCCGAGGCCGCCTCAGCCTGCGCTCCATCCTGGCCCTGAGCTCAAGAAGATCAGCCTCGGCCTCATCGCGACCAAGTCCGCCGAGCCCTTCCCCGGCCTCCTCCTCGAACTCATCCCGAGGGATCAGCACCCTTTTATCTCTCTTATACTCTTTCATAATCTTTCCCTGACCTTCCGACTTTCAGATTGAGGAGGCTGACAGCTATGGGCGCAGCCTCCGAAATCCCGATGCCCCCCGGGCGTCGGGACTTTCCATACATATCCTGAGATTCCTCTTCCCATTCTGTATGTACGATTTGACATCGTTCTCACCGATCCCCAGCCTCTCGCTGATCTGCCTGTAGCTGCATCCCTCATAGAAGAAGAGCCGGATGCAGCCCTGCTGCTCTTCCTTCAGTCGCTCAATGCACTCCCTTAACCTTTCCATATTACTCTCCTCCTCCTCCAAAGGATGCATCTCCACAGAGTTTTCCATAAAAAATATCGGATCGGCTGTCATCGCCTCCATATGAACCGCCTCGCTCTTCCGGCTCCTCAGCAGCATCAGGCAGTGGTTCTTCGTAACCACATAGAGCCATGTTTTAAAATTACCTATTTCCTGCTGCGGCACAGCCGTCACAAGCTTCGTGAAGATATTCATCACCTCATCCTTTGCCCACTCCCGCTCTTCGAGGTACTTCAGGCAGACGCCATAGACAAGGTGCATGTACTTTTCATACAACTGCCCCAGTATTTCGATTTCGCCCTCCACACGATACTTCGCAAGGAGCTCCTCATCGCTCTGCGTCTTAATTTTTCTCCTCAGAAATATCGAAGGCATACCTGTTTTGGCAGTGTCATTTTCAGGTTAAAGATACGATTTCCTGATTTTCGGGTGGGAGCGAAGTAATCAGACCTGACTCAGGCGAAGAATTCATCCGGACTTCCCGGGCGAAGAGATGTACCCCGGGAATCAGCCACCCAGCATTTTTTTCATCACTCTTTATGGAATCCGTCCCGATGCCGCATCCTTACCACAGACACTAAATTCAAAAACACATGAAAACAATCGCATCAGTAATCGCATTCCTGCTTCTAACCGCAGCAGGACCGGCCACGCAGATCGCCATCAAGGGGACGGTGACCGGAACCGACAACCTCCCCCTCAGCGGGGTGGTGGTCATGATAAAGGAGACCAACATCAGCGCCATGACCGGCACCGACGGCCGCTATTCAGTCACCGCCGGACCGGAGGCGAAGACAATCATCTTCTCCCTCCGCGGGATGAAGCCGCTTGAGGAACCAATCCTTGGTCGTACGGTCATCAACGTCACAATGGAACCGGAGAACGCTGTTGTCACCGCCATGAACCGGGAACCCGCTAAGGAGAAAAAAGAGGACCGTAAAAATGAGAGATATGTTGCCATGGAAGTCGTGGAATGCGAGTCTCTTGCGGGAGTTGCATATGACCAGGTTGCAGCCGCCCCGGCAGGAGCTTGGATGAAATCGTCATACCACCACCAGCCTTACGTTGAGCAGAACACAGAGTCTTACGCCGGGATCAGCGAAAACGGCTACCGTGATCCGCTTCGCGAACCATACTCGACATTCTCAATAGATGTAGATAACGCCTCGTACTCAAACGTGCGGCGATTCATCAACCTCGGGCAGGAGGTGCCGGCTGACGCAGTGCGGATAGAGGAGATGATCAACTATTTCAAATATGATTACCCGCAGCCTGCCGGCGAACACCCCTTCTCTGTCTACACCGAGACAGGAGTCAGCCCCTGGAATAAAAACCATTACCTGCTGCACATAGGGCTGAGGGCAAAAGATATCGACAGAGGCGAACTGCCTCCGTCAAACCTTGTCTTCCTTCTGGATGTCTCGGGCTCGATGAACTATCCGAATAAGCTGCCGCTGCTGAAATCGGCCTTCAGCCTTCTGTTGAACGAGCTTCGCGAAGAGGATCGCGTGGCGATTGTTGTATATGCCGGCGCCGCGGGAGTGGTGCTGGAATCAACCCCCGGCAACAAAAAGGAGATCATCCGTCAGGCACTGGATAACCTGCAGGCAGGAGGTTCAACCGCAGGAGGCGCCGGGCTGATGCTGGCATACAGGATCGCCGAAAAGAACTTCATCAGGGGCGGCAACAACCGTATAATCCTCGCAACTGATGGCGACTTCAACGTTGGCGCTTCGGATAATAAGTCGATGGAACAGTTGGTTGAGGAGAAGCGGGGACTGGGTATCTATATGACAGTGCTGGGATTCGGGATGGGGAACATCAAGGACGACAAGATGGAGATCATCGCCGACAAGGGCAACGGAAACTATGCATATATTGACAACATCCAGGAGGCGAGGCGCGTGCTTGTGCAGGAGTTCGGCGGAACCCTCCTCACAGTGGCAAAGGATGTCAAGTTCCAGGTCGAGTTTAACCCGGCATATGTGAAGGCATACCGCCTCGTGGGTTATGAGAACAGGCTGCTGGCCGATCAGGATTTCAATGACGATACCAAGGATGCCGGCGAGATGGGAGCAGGGCACACTGTGACTGCCCTTTACGAGATCATCCCTGCCGGATCAGAGGAGACGGGGTTTCCAACGGTGGACCCATTGAGGTACCAGGGCAATGTCAATGCCGGAGCCGGGAAGGGATCAGGCGAAAAGGATGTAGCCGGGTCTTACGGTAACGGCACTGTGTCACGCCCCTCTGAAGAAATGCGTCCTGCTCCGAAAGATGCCCCCCGCGAGCTCTGCAACATAAAGCTTCGCTATAAGGAGCCTGACGGGCTGACAAGTAAGCTGTTCAGCAAGACGGTGGGTACGGACATAAAAAAGGCCGGTGAAACCACCGACCGTTTCAGGTTCTCCGCCGCTGTGGCAGAGTTTGGTATGATCCTTCGTGACAGCAAGCACCGCGGTAATGCCACCGTTGAGGATGTTGTCTCGCTGGCCTCCGGTGCCCGCGGCACAGATCCCGACGGCTACCGTGCCGAGTTCATCCGCCTCGTCCAGTCCGCCAAATAATCCTGTCTGAGCGAAGCTGAGATCCAGATCAGAAGATCAGGGCAGCCCACAAATCTGCCTGGACTCTAAGATTGAGGAGCTTGGCGACGAAACCCCGTACACGAAGTGTCGGGGCCCTCAGACTCTAAGACTCTCAGACCCTATTGAACGTCGTCTGCGTAGGTCTTCTTACGGTAAAAGCGCGAAACGTCGAAGATAACATCCTTCTTCGTTTCGCCTTTTGGTATTATTGTGACCACGTCATAGGGATTGCCGTTGTTGTCGACAATCATCTGGCTCAGTATCTGTGCGCCGGGATAGTTACGGTCAATGTAGAGGTACTCGGCCCTTACCGATCCTACTATCACTGCCTTCTGGAACGTTGAGCCGTCGCGGCCCTGCGATGAATCAATGTACGATGCTGCGCATCCTGCCATCATCAGCGCCAGCACTACTGTCATCAAATAAACTGCTGTTCTTTTCATATCTGCTGTGTTACAATTCTTTAACCGCTACGCGGTACTTCTGTTCCATGCAATTTTACATTCTGAAACTGCTACTATTCCCGAAGCCCGTAGGGCTTCAGGAATTGTAAAAACCTGCATAAAAATATAACATTCCCCGCAGGGGATCAACTAAATATTATCCAAATACCACCGGTACATTTTCTCAGCTCCCGCCTTCAGGGATGTAGCATGCTTGAATCCCAGCCCATGCAACTTCGATGAATCCAGGAACTTCCTAGGCGTGCCGTCAGGCTTGCTTGTGTCATACACCAGCTCGCCTCCAAATCCCGTGGTCTCCTTCAGTAACAAAGATAAGTCACCTATTGTTATCTCCTCACCTGTGCCAATGTTTATATGAGTATTGCGCACCTCTGCCGCCCCTGAGGGCGCCAGATCGCGAAACGAAATCTTCTCCATTACATAAACCGTCGCATCCGCCATATCCCCGCTGTACATGAACTCCCTCAACGGCCTCCCGGTCCCCCAAACAGATACTGAGATTTGAGAATTGCGACCGTGTCCGCCTGCTGGCGGATTTGCGATTTGCGATTTTTCTATGTGGATGCCTTGCTGTTCCAGGAGGCTCAGGATTTTTTCCTCCGGTTCACTCCCGTCAAAGCCATCAACCGGCCTCTTCTTCAGATCCGTACGAATCCCGGAGAAATCTCCTTTCTCAAGCAGCTTCCCGAGGTGAATCCGCCGCATCAGCGAAGGCATCACATGCCCGCCGGTCAGGTTGAAATTGTCATTCGGACCATAAAGATTTGTAGGCATTACCGCAATGAAATCGGTGCCGTAGCGCAGATTATACGCTTCGCACAGCTTCAGCCCGGCGATCTTGGCAATAGCATAGGGCTCGTTTGTATACTCGAGCGGCGATGTAAGCAGGTGCTCCTCCTTCATCGGCTGGGGACAGTCGCGCGGATAGATGCAACTGCTCCCCAGGAAGACCAGTTTCTTAACGCCATGCAGATAAGCCGCATGGATGACATTGGCCTCAATCATCAGGTTCTCGTAGATGAACTCCGCCCTGAGGGTGTTGTTGGCCATGATGCCGCCGACCTTCGCGGCACACAATATCACCGCCTCGGGTTTCTCGGCGGCAAAGAATGCCTCGGTATCCTCCTGGCGACGCAGATCAAGCTCGGAGAAGGAGCGACCGATGATCTTGGTATAGCCCTTCCTCTTCAGCGCCTCCGTGATCGCTGTCCCAACCAGGCCCAGGTGGCCGGCGACGTAAATTTTGGAATCTTTATTCAACATCTTTTACAATTCTTGAAGCTCCCGACAGCCTTACGGCTATCGGGACAAGTTCTACGAGCTTCTTATGATGGGGTATCCTGTCTTCTACAGTTCTTTATCGTCTACGACGATTCCCCTTATGTAGTTCTGCCTTCATTCATTCAGGCTCTACGAGCTTCCTCATGATGGCAGACTTCGCTATTGCCTATTGCCTACTGCCTATTGCCTATTCAAAGTAATTGGGTGTATAGAACCCTCCCCTTTTTAAGTACACTTCCTTCTTAACGAGCTTGACATCCCCTTCCATCATGTCAGTTATCAGTCCCGCCAGGTCATAACGCGGCTCCCAGCCCAGCACCGTGCGCGCCTTCGTGGAATCACCTATCAGCAGGTCAACCTCGGTGGGACGGAAATACTGTTTGTCAACACCCACAATCTCCTTCTTCTCCCTGATCTTGATCCTTATCCCCTCGAGATACTCCGCCCCCACAAAATTGATGAACCGCTTCTCATCCATCGAGACAATGTATCCCTTCTCATCAACCCCCTCACCGCTGAACATCATCTCCAGACCCAGCTCGGCCGCAGCCAGCCTGATGAAATCGCGTATCGTCGTCGTCACCCCCGTGGCAATCACGTAATCCGACGGCTCATCCTGCTGCAGTATCAGGTACATCGCCCTGACATAATCCTTTGCATGGCCCCAGTCGCGCTTGCCCGACAGGTTCCCCATGTACATCTTCTCCTGAACTCCCATCGCTATGCGACTCAATGCACGCGTCACCTTCCTCGTGACGAAGGTCTCGCCGCGGATGGGCGATTCATGGTTAAACAGTATCCCGTTGCTGGCGTGCATCTTATATGCTTCGCGATAGTTGACGGTGATCCAGTAAGCGTACATCTTTGCCACGCCATAGGGCGAACGGGGATAGAACGGCGTCGTCTCCTTCTGCGGGACCTCCTGTACCAACCCGTAGAGCTCCGATGTCGAAGCCTGGTAGATGCGCGATTTACCAGTCAGCCCCAGCAGCCGTACCGCCTCAAGCAGTCGAAGTGTGCCTATCCCGTCAGCGTTGGCGGTATACTCGGGTGTGTCGAAGCTCACCTTCACGTGGCTCATCGCCGCGAGGTTGTATATCTCATCCGGCTGCACCTCCTGCACGATGCGGGTGATGTTCATCGAGTCGGTCATGTCACCGTAGTGCAGGATAAAGTTACGGTGCTCCAGGTGCGGATCCTGGTAGATGTGGTCTATTCTCTCGGTATTGAACATCGATGCACGGCGCTTGATGCCATGTACCGTGTATCCCTTTTTCAGGAGGTACTCGCTCAGGTAGGCGCCGTCCTGCCCGGTCACGCCGGTTATAAGTGCTGTTTTTGACATATCATTGTTTCACGTAAAATTACTAAAAATCTATTATGACAGGAGACTGCTATCAGACGACCCTGACAAAGTCCAGGTATAATTGATTAATCCCCCAGGATACGTTCAGGTGGAGGAAACAATTCCCGAACTTTTTCAGGCGGTTCTATATTTGAATATTTCTTAAAAAAGAGAGTGAAATAGTGGTAAATCGCAGGATAATAATTCAATTTCTGTCTCCCTCTGGCGCTGAAGAATACCCTGGCAACCTCGTCTATCCCCATCAGTCTGATAAGTTTTCTGACGTCATCCATGGTGCCGTAATTCAGAATTGTCTCAACCAGCACGGCAGGACTGATCTCTTCCTTTTTATCCTCTGGGATAGACCAGAACAGGGTACTCTTCTCCCTGATAAAAGCCTTTATTTCCGGACTATACATACACAATGTCAATACCCAAATATAGTCAAAATCCCCCTGATATCCAACCATTTTTGCCCATTATAGCCGTCACGCTACACCAGCTGGCGGACATGGGATTGAACCGGCGCCTTCGTCGCAGTCTCAAACTGCAGGCTTTCAGCTACTCAAGCGGTTCTTTCCCTTCGAATACGGATTCTGATCGCATTCTCAACCGGTTTCTCTGAGACCATCGCCAGGTACCCGCCGCCACCGGCGCCGGCCAGCTTCCACGCCAATGCCCGGTCTTTGTAAAGATCTATTGTCTCACTTACCACCCGGCTCTTCATCAGCGGGAACATCGCCACCTGGGCCTCAAACGATGCCCGGTAACTTCGACCCAGCCCCTCAATGTCGCGCGCCAGAACAGCCTTCCACACCCCGTCAGCAGCCTCGGCAAGCGCCCGGGCCCCCTCAACGGAAATATTAGTCTCGTCCAGTACATTGAACCCCCCGGCACGAGGCGGCAGTGTGATGAACCATAACCGCTGCTCCAGCCATCCGAGCACCTCCGGATCACTCACCGTGGTGATCTTCTCCGGCCAGTACTCACCGGCAGCATAATCCAGCCGGTTCAGCCCGGGAAACACAATTCCTATCGCATCCTGCGATCCGCTGACATAGGTTGTCCCCGGCGGATTCTCAAGGCAAAAGAGTGTCCGTGCAAGCAGATGCGGATCGCCATCCGGGATATCCGTATGCCACAGCTCCACCGCCTTCTTGCGTGTGGAGCTCGACATCCCGCTGCGGTCATTGAACTCCAGGTCGGGCTCGATCGATATCGTAAGCACCGCCCCTGGCCAGAATTTTGAGACATACGGCTGGTCAAGCCACCCGCCGGCAAGATCCAATCGGTAAGGTATACGGCACTCGCTGCGCAGCGCGGTCGTGGAACGGGGCGGCAGGCCCGCCACCGGCACCCGCCGGCTCACAACAAGCTCAACACCCAGCTCATCGCAGAGCCGCTTCTTGTCGGGAGTATATCCGTCCTCATTGACAAAGAATATATCCGGCCGCAAATCCCGCAGCTCCTCCTCAAAATCGAGCAGCCCCGAGCCCCTGTTGATCCATGCATCCTTCACGACCCGGAGAGAACTGATCATATAGAGCCTCTCGCGCTCGCCGTTGATGGTACGGCGGCCCTTCAGCTCACCAATTGTGCGGTCTGACCCTATCCCCACATACAGATCACCATGTGTCGCTGCCTCCTCGAAAAACGCCACATGACCCGAGTGAAGCATATCAAAACATCCACTGACAAAAACTTTTTTTGACATTTGATATAATTTTCGAAAGTGATTTGACAGCAAATCAACCTTCTGTCAATTTTCTCTGATTTTTGATAGTTACAGTATTGCCAATGTATATGTTTTTTTTGGCTGTCGACTGAGGACTGCAGACTGGTCTACTGCCTGATCAGCTCCCTCTTAAGCACCTCCGCAATCCGCTGCCTCCCCTCCTCATCAATATTCGACCCGCTCGGCAGGCACAGTCCGTTCTCAAACAGTTTCTCCGATGTGCCGTTGACAAAAGCCGGACACCCGGCAAAGACCGGCTGCAGGTGCATCGGCTTCCAGAGCGGGCGCGATTCAATATTTGCCGCCTCAAACGCAAGGCGAAGTTTTTCGCGGTCCGTCCCCGCCACGGCGGGATCAATCACGATGCAGGTCAGCCAGAAGTTCGAATGGAAATCCGGCGACGGCTCCGACTGGAACGTCACCCCCGGGACATCCTTAAGCAGCTCGCGATACCATGCGTTGAACTCCCTGTGCTGCTTAACGCGAAGGTCAAGCACCTCGAGCTGTCCCCGTCCAACACCGGCCACCACGTTGCTCATCCGGTAGTTGTACCCGATCTCGCTGTGCTGGTAGTGCGGCGCCGGATCACGCGCCTGTGTTGCTAGGAACCTCGCCTTCTCAATCAGCGCTGCGTCATCGGAGATCAGAGCCCCGCCTCCGCTGGTGGTGATTATCTTGTTACCGTTGAACGACAGAATACCGAACTTGCTGTTACAGCCAACCCGACGGCCCATATACTCTGACCCCAGCGCCTCGGCAGCATCCTCAACCACCGGAATGCCATATTTATCAGCCACCGCCATTATCTCCCTCATCTTAGCCGGCATCCCGTACAGATGCGCCACTACAATCGCCTTGATATTTGCGATTTGCGATTTACGATTTACGACTTGAATTGCTTCTTCCAGCAATTCGGGATCCATATTCCACGTCTCAGTCTCACTGTCCACCAAGACCGGCGTCGCCCCCAGGTAAGCTATAGGGTTGACCGTCGCCGAGAAGGTGAATGATGTTCCGATCACATAGTCGCCCGGCCCCACCCCCAGCATTATAAGCGAGAGGTGAATCGCCGCCGTCCCCGAAGAGAGCGCAGCAACATTCTTCGCCCCCGTGGCAGAACAGAGTTCCTTTTCGAAAGCATCCACATTCGGCCCCAGCGGAGCCACCCAGTTGGAGTCAAAAGCCTCCTTTACGTACTTCATCTCTCCGCCACCCATGTGCGGACTGCACAAATAAATCTTTTTGGTCATTAGTCCTAATCAATATATTTTTACCGATTCCTCTTTTATTGACATTAAACAAGGAATCCCGGCTTCTGTTGCACTCATTTGATTATTTCCCCGACCCAAAGCTTCTCCAGAAACACTCTCCATGGGAGGATTGATATGTTGCCGGTTTTACGTGGAAGATTGTCATTTGACACCAGGATGAGTCGTTTTGTATTGTACTCATCTGCAAAGATTTTCAGCCCTTTAAGATGCTTCTCATTTGCTTGTTCAGTTGCCTTAACCTCAACTGCCACCTCATTGTCGCCCAGAATAAAGTCAACTTCAGTTTGCGAAGATGTCCGCCAGAAAGACAACGGATAATTAATACCCGAATAATGACTGTGAGAATAGAGCTCATGATAAATAAAATGCTCGAAAGCCTTTCCGAATGCCTCACTTCCTGCTGTTATCTTCCCTCTCCTGAGCAGGTAATTGGCAATCCCGATATCAAAGAACCAGAACTTTGGCGCAACTATAACCCTTCGTTTCGGTTTCTTTTGGTATGACGGAAGAAATCTGCCCGTCATGGTATCCTCCAGAATCTGAAAATACTCCTTTATAGTAGGACTGCTGACTCCGCAGTCAGTGGCGATATTTGAATAGTTTACTATCTCGCCGTTTGAAAATGCCGCAGCCTCCAGGAACCGGGAAAACGATGAAATATTCCTGATCCTGGCTTCAGCCATTATTTCATCCCTGAGATAACTACCGATATAGGCAGACAACAACCTGGCCGGCTTGTCAGACAGATACATCCTTGGCAGAAGTCCGTTGTTCAACGCCCGTAAAAGATCAAAATCAGGTATTTCCCTGTAAATGAGCGGATAAAGCTCATACCGCAGCGCCCTGCCCCCTAACAGATTACCACCTGATCTTACTATTTTACGGGGACTCGATCCGCTGAGAATAAACTGCCTGTTCCTGTTGACGATAAGCCATTGCACCTCATTGAGCAACGATGGTATTCTCTGAATTTCATCTATGATTACCGGTGATGAGGAGTTGTCAGCTTCTACTGTTTCACGCAGCAGAGCCGGATTGCTTAAGAAACGATTGAAAACATCTGAAAGCAGGAGATCAAAATAAAGAACTCCCGGGAACATCATCCTGAGAAGCGTGCTCTTCCCGGTTTGCCTTGCCCCCCACAGGAATGCACTTTCAGCATCTCTGCCACTGAAATTTTGTTCTCTTATAAACATGATAATTTAAAGTTCTACTTTAATATATCCTGTATTTTTAAAGTACAAATATAAATTATCTGCGATACTAAACGCAAATTAATATGGTTATTTCTGGTTACGATCGAAAACGATTATGTTTTCAGCTTCGTGATAATGACTGCTGAGTAATGCAAGTCCAGGTCTCACAAGTCAATCATACATTATAACTGCATATATAACCTTTTTCAGATTATTTATGCAGTCAGGCTGTAATTCAGATCTTTATCACCTCATCAAACCACCTTGTAACCGACTCGCGGTGAGTCACGAACACTATCGTCACCCTCTCCTTCAGCCTCGCCAACACCTCCATCACAGTGGCCTCATTCTCCGCATCAAGCGATGAAGTGGCCTCGTCAAGCAGCAGCACCGACGGCTTCCGCAACAGCACCCTCGCCAACGCCAGCCGCTGACACTCGCCCCCGGAGAACGATGTGTGCCAGTTAACCACAAAAGCATCCAGCCCCTTCCTGAACCTCGCCACCAGGTGCGCAGCATTGACCTGCTCCAGCACCGTCATTATCTCCCCGTCAGTGATCTCTCCGCCACTGTCCCACACCAGGTTCTCCCTCAACGTCCCGTCAATGAAGAAGGGATCCTGCGGCAGGTAGCCCAATCCCGCCTTCCATCGGGGCAGCAGATCCTCATCCAGCATCACGCCGTCAATCAGTATCCTCCCGGCGGCAGGCTTCTGTAACCCGGCAATCAGGTCAATAAGGGTGGTCTTCCCCTGCCCCGACTGCCCGACGATCCCCGTTATGGAGCGCGCCCTGATATATGCACCAAACCCGTCAAACAACCTCGACCCATCCGGGTACGAAAAGCTTATCCCCTCCAGCCTTATCCCCTCCTTTAACTCCACACTCCCCAATTCGCGCTTCGCAAATCGCAAATCGCAATCCGGCAGATCCTCATCGAGCTGCATCACCAACCTCACCGATGCCACATTGGAAACAATCATACTGATGTCAGTGTTCATCGATATCATCTGCGGAAAAATCCGCGAGAAGAGCAACACCAGTATCACGAACGACGCCACCGGCACGCTTCCCGACCGGTACCCAAACCACACTATACCCACAAGCACCAGCAGCCCCGCAATCCTCTGAATCAGCTGCGGCAGCGACCAGTTCTTCTGCATCATGTACTCCATGTTCAGCAGCGAGACGTTGGCCTCGTCAAAACGGTCTGAATAAAACTGCTCCGAGCTGTGCACCTTGGCTATCTTCACCGTCTGCCAGAAGTCGTCTATATATTTCAGCAGCCTGTTGTATGAATCCACATACCCCTCTCCCAGCCGGAACGACTTCTTAAGGAACGCACGCAGGGCGAAGAAGGTGACGGCCCCCACCCCGATGATCACCAGCGTGAAGCGCGCGGAAATCAGCAGCGCATATACTGTATAGGCGCCGGTCATGATGACCGTTGTAAGCAGCCGCAGATAGAAGTAATAATAATTTGCCAGGTTGGGCACCTCGCGGGTCAGCACCTGGAGATGGTTGGTTTTGCTGCGACTGTTAAGCAGCTGCCAGTCGGCCATGATGATCTTCCGGAACAACCTGCGGCGAAGAGTATAGATAAAGGTCTGCTGATACCGCGCATCGAGGATCGACTTCCAGTACTGTATCAGCGCACTGAACGTCAACAGCACCATGTACACCACCAGGATGCCCCCGATGGTAATCCCTATGCCGGCCCCCTCCGCGAAGTTACGCACGGCAAGGGCTACTCCGTCAGGCTCACTACTCCCAATGCTCAGCAACTGCAGCAGTGGTATCAGAAGTACAATGGAAAACCCCGCCGTCACCCCCTGCAGCATTGTCAGCACGAAGATCAGCAACAGCTTCCACGGCTGATGCCCCCGCAACAACCTGAATGTTTTTATGATGAACCCAACTTTACTCAATCCCAATACTGGTAACTATCTAAGACCAGATGCTCGTAGAGCATCGAGAATTGTAAAAGATGACCGGGATTGACTACGATCCTCGTAGAGGATCAAGAATTGTAACCTCAAGGCACCACCACCTTCCTGCTCACCACTCTGCCGCCATCCGTCACCTTCACTACAATAACCCCATGAATCCCTGTCGGTAAATCAACTGTATTCATCTCACCCCCGGTCAGCCTGGTGTCGGCCAGCTTCTTTCCCGCGATATCATATATCCCGCACAGCGAACCCTCACTGACCTCACCCTGGATGATGATCCTCTCCTGCGACTTCCATATCCGCAGTCCTTCCGTGTCTGCCTCCGGACCGCCAATGCCCGTCGGTGTGTTCGCCGAGGCAAGTATGTAAAACCTCCCCGTTCCATAAGTATTTGCGGGTAGAGTTACCGTGTAGCTCTTCGTCGTCAGGTCCGTGGACGTACCTGTCTTGCGGTCCTCAAGCCAGAAC
>JAEYZD010000089.1 GCA_023430725.1 Bacteroidota bacterium
ATTGGTAGTACTATTCCAACATATTGAATATCAAGGTTTTATGCTAATTATTGGACATGTATTTATCAACAAATAACATATAATATATTAACAATCAGTGCGTTGACATTTTTTGTCATGTACTAAGGCCGTGGCATTCAAAGCACGATACTCCCGTGCTTCCCCCCTTTAAATCGGCTCCGTGACATGATACGCAATTTGTAAGAGGTTGGGTAAGTCCGCTCTTGTGCATATATCCGTCCTGATTTACAGTATGATCTGCCGGAGGATTATAGCCTGAGCTATTTGTCTTTTCACATCCGATGAAGAGAGCCATCACGGCCAATATCATCATGACTTTTACTGATGTACGGGTTTTCATATTTTCCTGATTTTAAGGTGAATGAAAAAGTTGCAATGGTAGTTCACTGTAAAACGTACCCGGAGATTATTATTGCCGGTCACCACGGTGATATATATCATCCGGACAACGGCATCGGGAGGACAAACCTTTTTGAAATCATTCGCCTGAAGCCGCTGTCAATACTTATTCTTAGTATATTGACCTTCAATTCAAGGATGTACGATTTATGAAAACCTATGCATTTGTTTTAATGATTATTTTTATTGCTTGCTCCTGTGGCAGTGATTCAAAGAAGCACTTGATTCCTGAAAAAGATGATAACAATGATAAAATGGAAGAGGGACAGGAGAAAATGAAATATCTTGCACTGGGTGACTCTTACACTATAGGTGAAAGCGTTGACCCCTCCATGCGCTACCCCGTTCAGATAGCAGATTCACTGGAGAAGAGGGGATACCTCATGGAAGATCCCAGTATAATAGCAGTAACCGGCTGGACCACTTCAGACCTGAAAGCCGGTATAGCCGCTGCCAGTCCGCAGGGCCCGTATGACCTGGTCAGCCTGCTGATAGGGGTGAATAACCAGTACCGGGGCATGGACATAAATATTTACAAAAAGGAGTTCGGGGAATTGATAGATCAGTCTATCCTCTTTGCCGGAAGGGACACCGGCCGGGTCATTGTACTCTCTATTCCCGACTGGGGTGTGACCCCGTTTGCATCAGGCAGGGACAGGGAGAAAATTGCGCGGGAGATAGACCAGTACAATGCGATAAACAAAGAGATAACATTGTCCAGAGGCATTGTCTGGATAGATGTGACAGCAATATCAAGACTTGCCCTCAATGATGCAACGCTGATTGCCAGTGATGGCCTGCATCCTTCAGGAAAAATGTATACGGAGTGGGTCCGGCTTGCGGTCCCGGAGATAGTTAAAATGCTGAAGGAAGAATAGTCATGGATATGGAGTCGGCACACAAGGAGGCTGAGTCCCTGGATGCAAAGGATGAACTCTCCGGGTACAGGGCACGGTTTGTTTCAGGGGACGAAAAGCTGATCTACCTGGATGGTAATTCTCTCGGCAAACTGCCCGCTGAGAGCAAAGCCATTCTGGAGCGTTCTGTCAGTCATGAATGGGGAGAGCGACTGATCCGAAGCTGGAACGAGGACTGGTTTACGAAGAACATCGAACTTGGAGACAAGATTGCTCAAATTGCCGGAGCGTCCAAAGGCGAAGTAGTAATTACCGATACCACCTCAGTCAATCTCTACAAGCTGGCCCATGCGGCACTTAAGTATCAGAAGGGCAGGACCCGCATAGTGACGGATGAGCTGAACTTTCCCTCTGACATTTATATTTTCCAGGGGCTGGTGAAGGATTTCGGGCCGGGATACGAGCTTATAATTGTCCCTTCAAGGGACGGCATGACGGTTGACACCGCTGATCTTGGGGCGGGCATTGACGACAACACTGCCTTTGTATCACTCTCGCATGTGGCATTCAAATCTGCCTTCAGGTACAACATGAGGGATATCACCTCACTTGCACACGGGAAGGGGGCGATGATGCTCTGGGACCTGAGTCACAGCATAGGAGCGGTCCCCGGTGAGCTGAACGATTCAGATGCTGACCTTGCAGTCGGTTGCACCTACAAGTACCTCAACGGAGGTCCCGGCTCGCCTGCTTTTCTGTATGTCCGGAAGGATCTCCAGGATAAGCTTTCCTCACCCATATGGGGATGGTTTGGAGAGAAGAATCCCTTCGATTTCGGGTTGAATTACCGTCCGGGTGAGGGGATAAAACGATTTCTGGCCGGGACACCACCCATATTGTCCCTTAAAACAATTGAGCCTACGCTGGACATGATGATTGAGGCCGGAATGGGAAAAATTCGCCGGAAAAGTGTTGCACAGGCTGAGTTCCTTTTAAGGATGGCAGAGGAGTATCTCTATCCTCTGGGCTTCCGGTCCGGATCTCCCAGGGATCCTGAGAAAAGAGGATCTCACCTATCACTGCGCCATCCGGAGGCATACCGTATCTGTAAAGCCCTGATCGATCCGGAGATCGGAAATGCAGTTGTCGTACCGGATTTCAGGGATCCGGACAATATCCGTCTCGGGATTACTCCCCTGTATACTACATACACTGAGATATATATGGCTATCAGGGAGTTAATGGAAATCGTTGAGAATAAGCTCTTCCTGGAGTATTCTAAAGAGCGAGAGCAGGTAACCTGATCAGAATCCCTTTAAGCGCCTTGCTGATACAATCAGGAGACGGAGCTGACTCGGATATCGGCTCAGCCCTTCATTCCTTATCTGCCTTGATTATTATTTCCTTGCCGGGGTGGGGTAGGGCGGTGGTGTTATTGTCGTCTCACCTTCCAGTTCCAGCAGTTTCAATGCTTCCCTTACGGCTCTTTCGAGCTGGGGATCAATCCCCTTTGAGAGGGATGCCGCATCCTGACGTACCTCGATATCGGGAGCCACACCTGTGTTTTCAGCTATCCATTTCTTTGCCACGGGATCAAAAACTGCATTGTCCGGAGCTGTCAGGGTACCTCCGTCAACCATTGCATAATGGACGGAAGACTTAACCAGTCCTCCCCATGTACGGGTGCCGATCAGAGGTCCTGTCTTCTGCTGGCGGAATACCCACGGGAAGAAGTCGCCTCCCGAGCCTGACATTTCATTTATTAGCAGAACCTTCGGGCCGAGGATACCTGCTGGCAGGCGGAACGGTCTGCCGCCGGGAACCTCATTGGTGAGGGCCGCCCTGATCCGGCGGTTCATCAGGTCAACCATATAGTCGTCAAGAAGTCCGCCTCCGTTGAAACGCTCATCAATAACCGCTCCCTTTTTATCCTGCTGTGCAAAGTAATAGCGGTTGAAGGAGACAAATCCCGGGCCGCCGGTGTTTGGCACCCAGACATAAGCCAGCCGGCCTCCCGAGAGACTGTCAACCAGCCGCCGGTTATCCTCAACCCAGGCTCTCTGGCGCAGGCCTGATTCGCTGGCGATGGGTTTTACCACCTCTTTCCATGAGCCTGCAAAGGCAGGAATTTTGTTGATATGCAGGGTGGTCTGCACGTTAACTGTACCGTCAAGATACTGCCATGGGTCATCAGCGGCGGTGAGCTCTTTGCCGTTAATGCCAACCAGGTAGTAACCTTCTTCTACCTTCAGACCTGGTCTGTCGAGCGGACCTGAAAGCTCCGGATTCCAGTTTTCTGTTGTATAGATTCGACTGATCTTCCAGCGGTTGTTCTCAGCAATGAGGTCTGCTCCCAGTAATCCGGAGGCGGATCTCTCCACTGTGGGGTAGTCACCTCCGCCGACAAAACTGTGACCCACAGAAAGTTCTCCGTTCATCTGGTCGAGAATATAGGTCAGATCTGCCCGGTGCTTAACAAACGGGATAAGGGGAGCGTACTTTTCATATACCACATTCCAGTCCCTTCCGTGCATTCCGGGATCGTAAAAATAGTCCCTTTCATATCTCCAGGCCTCCTCAAATATCTGTTTCCACTCCTCAGACCTGTTGAGGAGCATTTTCAGGTCAATCTTCATGGCCTTGCCGTCAGCGCCGGAGGCTGCTGAAGTGCTCATTATCTTCCAGTCACTGCCTGTTCTGGCGAGAATTTTGTTGCCGTCTGCAGAGACTGAGACCTGGCTGGCGCCGCTGATGAATTCCTTAGCTTCGCGTTTCTCAAGGGTAAATTTCTTTATGACAAAGCCCGGCACGCCCTCTTTGCTTTCGCCGAGGAACAATGTACCTGCGGGACCGGTCACCAGCATGCGGTAATTCCCGCCAGGCAGAGGCAGGGTAATGGTTCTCCGGCCCAGATTTGCAAAGTCAATTGTGACAGGCACGGCATCTTTGCTTTTATCAGCGGAACTGTCTGCTGACGGTTTTTCAGGCTGTTTCCCCTTTGCCGGTTTCTTTGCCTCCGGTTCCGGTTTCTTCTCTTCCTTAACTGTCTCTTCGTCGCTCTGAGGCTTGAATGGCGATTCGTCATCCTTTCGGAGGTTGATTACATAGGCAGTGTAGTCGGGGTCGGAAGTGATGGCGCTGGTATTTGCCCATCCCGAGCCCAGGGCCAGGCTGGTGCTGGCAAGGAAGTAGAGATGCTTGCCGTCCCTGTCCCATGCCGGGGAGAATGAGTCTGCGAATGAGTCGGTGAGTGCATATCTGCCGTCACTCTTCGCTGACCAAACCTTGATCTGGCGGAAGTTGTTGGTGCCGGTTTTGGTATAGGCAAGCCATTGTGAGT
>JAEYZD010000158.1 GCA_023430725.1 Bacteroidota bacterium
AAGCACATCAGCGCAGAGCGAGCGGACATCCTCGGGAACGACGAATCCCCTCCTCCTGATGAAGGCGTATGACTTTGCTGCCATCGCCAGGCTGATGCCGGCCCTGGGTGAAGCACCGTACGAGATCAGCGGTGTGAACTTCGAGAGTCCGAATTTCTCAGGCTGACGTGTTGCAAAGACAATATCGAGGATATAATTTTCGATCTTCTCATCGAGGTATACCTCCTTCACAACGCTCCTGGCACGTATGATATCTTCCGGCTTAAGGATGGTCTTCGCCGTCGGAAACTCGCTCGCAAGGTTCTCACGGATGATGAGCCGCTCTTCCTCCTTTTCGGGGTAAGTGATCACCACCTTGAGCATGAACCTGTCAACCTGTGCTTCGGGGAGCGGATATGTACCCTCCTGTTCTATAGGGTTCTGCGTTGCCAGAACCATGAACGGCTCATCCAGTTTGTAGGTATGGTCTCCGATTGTAACCTGCCTCTCCTGCATTGCCTCGAGCAGTGCGCTCTGCACCTTTGCCGGGGACCGGTTGATCTCATCCGCAAGGATAAAGTTTGCAAAAACAGGGCCCTTGCGCACCACGAACTCCTCCCTCTTCTGGCTGTAGATCATTGTTCCGATAAGGTCTGCAGGGAGCAGATCGGGAGTGAACTGTATCCTGCTGAACTTCGTGTCAATGACTGAGGCCAGGGTCTTGATGGCAAGCGTCTTTGCCAGTCCCGGTACCCCCTCCAGCAGAATGTGGCCGTTTGAGAGCAGCCCGATAAGCAGCGAGTCCGTCAGATGACGCTGACCCACTATAACCTTGTTGATCTCCTGCCTGACAAGATCCACGAAAGCACTCTCCTTCTCGATCTTCTCATTCAGGAGCCTGATGTCGGTTGTGTGTTCCATATGCTTTGTTACTGTGTATTTACTCTGCGAAAAATGCTTCGCAAAGATCATCTCTGATATCAAAAAACCTTGTTAAATGATGTTAAAGAAGTGTTAAAGCTATTTCCCGAACCCGCAGTGCCTGAATAGTCTGACCATTATGGTCAGTACAAGCGGCACCAACGCCGGATTTATACCCTGACCGGCGATGAGCGATGCCGGAATCCACAGCAACGAGATCGTCAGAGCCAGACGACTCATCTTCACTGCCTTATTGCGTGTGAAGAGCATCACAAACAATACTGGAATAAGGATATTTATCCCAAGGAACAGCAGGTTCAGGTGAAGTGCATCATGTTCAGAAAAAATATTCGTGAAAACGAGGATCAGGGCTATAAGGGAGTAGATAAAGTAAAGGACGAAATCGAGCGCCTTTTCCAGACCCGGTCTTCTGAATACGAATGTCAGCAGTACCACAAGAATGAACAGCAGCCACATGACTGCCTGGGGCACCCATCTCTTTGCAACGTCTGACGGGGGTGGAAAATCAACCACAGTCTCCACCGGGCCGGCAAGGGGCTCTTTCACTCCGTCATGAACTATCACCGATGCCGCAAAGTTATCCCTCAGAAACAGGGGCAGAAACATCTCATCAGACACAGTTGCCTTGCGGTCCGACTGTATCCCCAGCAGCATGTCCGCCCCGAAATCGAGCCACGGCAATACCTTTTGCAGCGGATCTATCAACTGCCTGAAGCTTTTCAGCTTCTCCTTTTCCGGGAAAATGACTGTATCAGTTGCCGCAGCAGCGACAATGTCACGTACCCTCGTTGCACAGTTGTCGAAGAAGAAGTCATACCTGTATTTTCTGTTCTCCTCCCTGAGGTTCTCATTTATCAGCACAAAGAGCCTCTCCTTCTCAGCGTCTGACAGGTTGAGCTTCTGCGACCAGACCGGCCTTCCCTCGTCGATGTATTCCTGGAGGAACCGCTCATAGGGGGAGGCACCGAGCATGTAGTCGAGTTTGCCCTTGGCGAAGCGGTATGTAAAGTTCGGGGTTGAGAAATCGAAGATTCCCCAGTTGTAAGCCATATCGAAGCCCGTTCCGCGGATGACAATCCGGAGCGCGGTATGACCGTATATTGAATAGCTGGCGTTTCCCGGCGCGCAGGTGATCATATAGACATCGGCACTGTCTGCCTGCTGGGCATTTGCCCCCTGGGGCAGGATCATAGCAAGAAGGAGTGTCAGGATTGCTTTTGTTTTCATTCTAACCGTGTATAACGTATATATTCACTGCTTTGTAGTCTGTCTGTGCATTTATTTCTCAGGATCATCTGCCCATGCCGATGCAGCCCTGACTGCCCTGTGCCAGCCCCGCACAAGAGACTCCCGCTGGTCCGGATGCATCTGCGGGGAGAACAGCCGGTCAGCTCTCCACTGTCTCTTCAGTTCATCAATTCCGCTCCAGTACCCGGTGGCCAGCCCTGCCAGGAAAGCAGCCCCCAGGGCTGTTGTCTCAGTAATGACCGGGCGAACCACTTCTGCCTGAAGCAGGTCAGACTGGAACTGCATCAGAGCATCATTTACGGTTGCGCCGCCATCCACTCTCAACTCACTTATAATCAAGCCTGAATCCTTTTCCATCGCAACCAACACATCAAGTGTCTGATAGGCTATGCTGTCAAGGGCTGCGCGTGCGATATGTGCTGCCGTAGCACCGCGTGTGAGCCCGGTGATCATACCCCTGGCATGCTGGTTCCACCAAGGTGCGCCCAGACCGGCAAAGGCGGGTACAAAATAGATCCCGTCGCCTGATTCAGCCTGCGAAGCCAGCTCCTCCACATCGGATGAGCGGCGGATAATACCCAGGCCATCGCGCAGCCACTGAACCACCGCTCCGCCAATGAAGATGCTTCCTTCAAGGGCATAATGTGTCTCTGTTCCAATCTTCCACGCAACGGTTGTAAGAAGCCTGTTCCTAGACTCCATAGGCCTGACTCCTGTGTTCATCATCATGAAACAGCCGGTGCCATAGGTGTTCTTCACCATCCCCGGCCCAACGCACATCTGCCCGAAGAGAGCCGCCTGCTGGTCGCCTGCTATCCCGGCGAGCGGTATCTGGGAATTGAAAGTGCCTTCAGTAAGACCGTAGGCCTCGCTTGATGAACGCACATCCGGCAGAACAGACAAGGGGATTCTGAAAAGGTCCAGCAATTCATTGTCCCACTCAAGAGTATGTATGTTGAAAATCATTGTGCGGGAGGCATTCGAGACGTCGGTGATGTGAAGCCGTCCGCCCGTGAGATTCCAGGCAAGCCAGGTATCAACAGTTCCGAAGGCCAGCTCACCACTGTCAGCCATCTGCCTGGCACCCGGAATATTGTCAAGTATCCATTTGATCTTGGTGGCAGAGAAATATGCATCCGCAATGAGCCCTGTTTTTGAGGTGATCATTCTGCCATATCCCTCCTCCCTGAGCATATCGCAGTATTCAGCTGTGCGCCTGTCCTGCCAGACTATCGCATTACAGACAGGTTTCCCTGTCTTTCTGCTCCACATTACTGTTGTCTCACGCTGATTCGTTATGCCAATTGCCTCAACTTCTGTGCTCACCGCTCCTGCCCTTGCAAGGACTTCTGCGGCAACCCCGGCCTGTGAAGACCATATCTCCTCCGGATCATGCTCCACCCATCCCGGGCGAGGGAAGATCTGTGTGAACTCCTTACGTGCGACGGCAACAGTCCGCCCGCTCCTGTCGAACAGGATGGCCCTCGAACTGGTTGTCCCCTGGTCCAGCGAAAGTATGTAGCTGTTTTTCATTGGAGCAAATACAATATCGGGTAAGATTGTGACAACTAAAGTACGAATTTTTGCATTGCAGCGTGAATTGTCCAAGCCCCGTTGCCAAATACGCTTTTCCTCCGGCAGGTTGACCGGCAATGGATTTTAATCGTAAATTTGAGTGTGACAAAACCTTTGGATATATGACTGAAAGATATGTTATAACGATAGGCAGGCAGCTTGGGAGCGGAGGACGTGAGATAGGCCAGAAGCTGTCAGAAAGGCTCGGGATCTCATTCTACGACAAGGAACTGATCCGGATAGCCTCGAAACAGAGCGGATTGAAGGAGGAATTCTTCGAACGGGTTGACGAACAGAAGCACTTCAGTCTCTTCCCGGGTATCCTGGGATTGCGAAACTCCATGGCAGACGATTTCTTTTCCAGTTACTATCTCAGCAATGAGTCACTGTTCCGGATACAGAGTGAGGTGATCAGGAAACTGGCAGCACAGGGACCGTCTATCTTTGTCGGTCGTTGCGCTGACTATGTGATGAAAGATGAAAAGGAATGCCTCAATCTCTTCATCAGCTCTGATCTTATTGACCGTATCAAACGGATCGCTGCCAGTCATAATATTTCTGAAGCTGCAGCAAAGGATCTTGTCGAACGGACTGACAAGGGAAGGTCAGGCTATTATCATTATTTCAGCGGCAAGACATGGGGTGCTGCTGAATCATACCATCTCTGCATCAATTCCTCCCTTCTGGGCATTGATGAGACTGTGAGCCTGATCGGCAGAGTTGCCGAATTGCGGTTCGGCCTCACAGCCAGGTAGAAACAGACCCCGGAACGACACTCCCAAAATGAGAGTCAGAAGAGCCTGTAGTTATTCCATCCGGATCTGTTTATTCCTTGCTTGCACAGTTAAACATCCACTGCACACCGAATCTGTCCCTGAGAGAACCGAAATAGTCGCCCCAGAACATCTCCTGCAGTTGCTGTTCAATAACCCCGCCCTCAGCCAGGGCGGCAAAAATCCGCCTGGTCTCTGCCCTGGTTGGAGGCATTAGATTCAGATAGACATTATTTCCTGCCGTCACCCTGAATCCCATCGATTTCGGGGCATCACTGCCCATAAGCGCAAAGCCGTCCATTATTGGAAGACTGACATGCATTACGAGATCCATATCCTCTTCCGGCATCGGAGGCATGTTTTCTGAAGGGGGAACATCCCTGAAACGCATGATTCCACCATCAAATTCACCTCCGAAGATACTTCTGTAGAAGGTGAAGGCTCCTTCCGTTCCCCGCTCAAAGTTGAGATAAACGCTTACCTGTGTCATTTGTGTAGGTTTTTGGTGTTTGACAACCCTGTAATTCCTTTGCCGGTCCGCAGCCTGCACATCCCCCGCAGGCTGATGCCCGTCGCGGCCTGACCGCCCTGTAGAGGGACCACAGTGCATAGGCCACGGCCGCAAGTACGATTGTGAATGTAAAGATATCCTGATTCATGATCTGTAATACTAAAACAACAGTTTACCCGCCTGGTTCACGATAAATGCCACCAGCCATGCCAGGGCCGTGGTGTAGAACATGCTGAAGAGTGCCCAACCGGTGGTTGACTCTTTTCTTATCGCGGCAATTACTGCCACACAGGGAAAATAGATCAGTACAAACAGCATGAAACCGATAGCCACCCACGGGGTGAAAACTTCCCCGCCTGCATGCCTGCCGGATGTATGTTTTTGTTCACGAAGCCTCTCAGAAAGCCCGGCAGTACCGTTCTCTCCCGGTTCATCACCCTGGTATAGGACACCCATTGTGCTTACAACCACCTCCTTGGCGGCAAGGCCTGTGACTATGCTGACGCCAAGTTTCCAGTCATATCCAAGCGGCTGTACGACGGGTTCAATAAAGTGTCCGGCACGGCCGATCCATGAGTTCTCCAGCCGTTCAACCCGCGTCCCCTCCTCCATCCTCGGGAAGTACGAAAGAGCCCATATAATTACCGATGCCACGAGAATAATACTCCCCATCTTGTGCAGGTACTGTTTTGCATTGAACCACATATGCCTCACAGTGTTTCTCAATGACGGTATGCGGTACGGCGGGAGTTCCATCACGAAGGGGACATCCTTCCCTGCGAAGATTGTCTTTTTCAGAATGAGTGCCACCAGAATTGCCAGGACGATCCCTGTAAGGTAAACAGAGAAAAGCACCAGTCCCTGCCGTTTTTCGAAAAAAGCAGAGATGATGAGCACATAGACCGGAAGTCTTGCACTGCACGACATGAACGGAGCTATCAGCATCGTCATGATGCGGTCTTTCCTGTTCTCAAGGGTACGGGTTGCCATGATGGCCGGTACGTTGCATCCGAATCCCATCAGAAGCGGGATGAATGACTTGCCGTGAAGGCCTATTCTGTGCATGAGCTTGTCCATTATGAACGAAACGCGGGCCATGTAACCCGTATCTTCCATCAGTGAGATAAAAAAGAAAAGTATGAGGATGTTCGGCAGAAAAACAATAACACCCCCCACCCCTGCAATGATCCCATCCGTCATAAGGTCGCGCAGCGATCCTTCAGGTATCAGCCTTCCGGCAAGGGCCCCAAGGCTGCTGACGGCCGACTCTATCCATTCCATCGGGATGCTGCCGACAACAAACGTGGTCTGAAACATTATGAACAGGAATGCCAGGAATATCGGATATCCCCATATCCGGTGTGTCAGCCAGTGGTCAGGATCTCTCCGGCTTTCACCCCTCTGGCTGGTTCCACCGGACAGTGTCTCTGCCAGTGCCCCTGCAATAAAACCGTAACGGGCATCAGCTATGAGTGTGTCAGCCTCTTCGCCGTAAGCCTTTGACAGACTGACCCTTTCACGTGCGCAAAGCGAAAGGAGCCGGTCAGCCTCTTCCCTGTCAGACAGCAACGCGGTCACGGAAGAATCACCCTCAAGCAGCTTAACTGCGAGATAACGAGACCTGATCCTTCCGGTGGCAAGGCCTCTGCTCATGATTTCCCGCTGAATACCTGCAATAGATGCCTCCAGGGTGGATCCGTAACTGATCTTTACAGGACGGGCAACCGGATCCGCCCCTTCAAAAACCTCAATAATCTTTTTCTTCAGCTCATCAATGCCTTTCCCCCTGAATCCCACAGTCGGAACAACCGGCATACCCATCATCCGGCCCAGCTCTTCGTATCTCAGCACCGTACCTCTTTTCTCAAGTTCGTCGTACATGTTAAGGGCGATAATAACCCTTACATTCATCTCAATAAGCTGGGTGGTCAGGTACAGGTTCCTCTCCAGATTGGATGCATCGACAACGTTTATGACCACATCCGGCCTGTTCTCAAGGAGATGTGAGCGGACAAAGAGCTCCTCCGGAGTATATTCGGTGACAGAGTAGGTGCCGGGAAGGTCAGTCATCTCTATCCTGTAGGCATCATGTCTGACCGTTGCCATCCTTGCCTCCACCGTGACTCCGCTGTAATTTCCTGTCCTTTCGTGCGCTCCGGACGCCTGGTTGAAGATTGAAGTCTTTCCGCTGTTCGGGTTTCCCACCAGGGCGACTCTGATCGTTTTTCCCTCACCCGGGCCTTTGAAGGTGTAGTTGCAGTAATCACCAGAAGTTACACGGGGTGCAGCTTCAATGCGGTATTCCTCACCCGGGATGACTTCCACCAGCGATGCCTCACTGCGCCTCAAGGATACATTGTAGCCCATAATCCGGTATTCCACCGGGTCGAGTAGCGGTGCGTTCCTGATTACCTCCACATTCCTGCCGCGGATGAATCCCATCTCCATGATTCTTTTGCGGAAAGCTCCCTGACCGTGGACCCTCTCAATTACACCAGTCCGGCTGGTTTCCAGTTCTGACAATCGTATGC
>JAEYZD010000055.1 GCA_023430725.1 Bacteroidota bacterium
AAAGATCCCATCTGCTAAGATGGAATCTTACTTGTGGGCGATGTAGGAATCGAACCTACGACCCCCTGCTTGTAAGGCAGGTGCTCTGAACCAACTGAGCTAATCGCCCTATTTCAATCTCACTGGCCCTACGACCCTCCCGACACTTGTGAGTCGGGATGCTCTGAACCAACTGAGCTAATCGCCCTATTTCAATCTCACTGGCCCTACGACCCTCCCGATCCGCCAGCCGGCGGATGCGGGATGCTCTGAACCAACTGAGCTAATCGCCCGGAAAGAGAGTGCAAATATAAATTCTATTTTTTATTCCGCAATAGCGCGTTCGAAATTAAAAACAGCATGCCGGAACAAATTAAATCGCCCTTCGTAAAACCATCCGGTTACATTGTGAATCATTTTATTAACTCTGTTAATTATACGCAAAGCAGTGATGATTTCGTTTATAGGAATATATTTATATTAGCTTTCAGTACTTTTTGGCTTTTAATGAGTTACAATCCGGGGAAAATTGATTGAGGGTTGTAATCTCAATTGTTTGATAAATAGTGTGATATGTTGCCTGAACACTGATCCTGACCGTCATGAAACAAATACGCCTGTTAACCTTTGCCCTTTCCCTTCTCCTGGTGCTGCCGCAGCAATCAGCCACTGCGCAGGTCGGTCCCGGAGGAGTAGGAAGTCTAACCAATACCCAGCTATGGCTGAAGTCAGACAGCCTTATTGCAATACAGCCTCTCAATTACGTAACAAGCTGGCTTGACCTGTCAGGTCACCTGCGCGATTTCGGGGCGGTGGTAATGGGTCAGACGGTGCCGACGCTGACGCCAAACGTAATTAACGGTTATCCTGTAGTTTCCTTCAGTGATCAGGGCGGGGTCAGTGGCGATTTTCTGGGATATAACGGTTCGCTTGGAATAACAGGTACTGATGCAGCAACAGTTGTAATTGTTGCCCGGAACACAACCCCGGCCGACGAACAGAACGGCGGGCTCTATATGGGACAGAAGAATGCAGGAGGGGCCAATGCTGTCAGAAGTTACGGGATCGAATACAATGATGCAGTCAGGTTCAACGGTCAGAACCAGGTCTTCAATGGCGGTCATACGGCAGGCGACTGGAAGATAATATACTATACCAACCCTTCCGGAGCTGCAGTAACTGCTTACGCGGCTCTTCTCAACGGAACCCCTCTTGCCGGCAGTTCCGTCTCTGCGGTTGTGCCGTCGCTGGTCTCCAACTATGCACTTGTGGGAGCCACACAGATGAACGGTGTATATAATCCGGCAGGCTATTTCAACGGTGACATGACGGAGATCGCGGTCTTCTCCGGGCAGCTTAATGATGCAGAGAGGGTGGTGCTACAGAATAACCTTGGTGCGAAGTACCTGATACCGATCGCCGACGATCATTACGGATGGGAAGCAACACATTCCCATGATGTCTCAGGCATTGCAGCATTCAACGGAACAATATTCACCAATGCATGGTCAACATCCATGCTTTCGGTAACATCACCAACCGACCTCAGCGAGGGTGAATACCTCTTCTTCGGTCACAATAAGGCAGGAGCCAAAACGTGGACCACCACAGAGGTTCCGGCGTCAGGTACCTTCAGACTGGCCAGGGAATGGCGTTTTGATGAGACATCAGATGTCGGCAATGTGACCATCCGCATCCCGGCAAGCTCACTGCCGGCCCTGCCCGCGGGTTACTCGATTGTCGGGATACTGGTTGACAATGACGGCGACTTCAGTTCAGGAGCAACCATGCATCGTCCCATACTGTCAGGAGGAGTCTATACAGCTGATCTTAACATAACAGATGGCCAGTGTCTTACGATCATTGCCTTCCGGCCCGAAGTGAATTATACTGTGCCGTCAGGTTCAGGACTGGAAAGCGTCACATCCGTTCCGGTACAGGTATCTCTAAACTACCCGCATACATCTGACGTATCATTCAGCTTTGCCGCCACAGGCGGAACAGCCACGGCAGGTTCCGACTACACCCTTGTGCCCGGGACTGTTACAATACCCGCCGGGTCTGTTACAGGGTCATTCACTATCAATGTGATTAACGATGCATTGGTTGAACCCAATGAGACAGTCATCACCTCCATCTCAAATCCGTCCGCGGGATTGTCTATAGGCAGTCGAAGCAGTCATACATACACTATCATCAGTGATGATTTTGTCCGGGCATCTTTCTCATCAGCCACTGCTTCCGGTGCTGAGGGTAATGCTGCAGCACCGGTCTCGGCGCTTCAGATAGTCGTCAGCGGAGGCATCATCAGTCAGCCCGGAAGCCTCATAATCATGGTTTCAAACGGCACAGCCTCATCCGCTGACTGGTCGCAGACCGGAAACCTTGTTACAATCCCTGCCGGAGACTACACAACTCCGGTGTCAATACCAATACCGGCCTCCGTGCTGTCCATACTGGGGGATCTCACGGTAGAACCGGATGAGACCGTCAACCTGAGCATGAATACCTTTGTGACTGTGACTGCAGGTGCAGCTATAAGCTCAGCGTACACAATCCTCAATGATGATAACTCGACGGTCAGCGTTGCCGCCACTACTCCTGTAATTACAGAAGGCGGACCGGGTATTGCCGGAACCGGGACATTCACTTTTTCATTCAGCAATGCAGTGTCAACGGCAAGGACTGTTTCATATACAGTTAACGGGACAGCCACTTCGGGAACTGATTTCGTGGCACTTCCGGGATCTTTCGTCATGCCTGCCGGAGTCCTGGCCTACAACCTGACACTTACATCCGTGGCCGATCTTGTCGTCGAAGGTGATGAGACCGTCAGGGTTACAATAACCGGTGTTTCCGGTACCCCAGCCGTGACAGTCAACCCGGCACCGGCCGTGATAACCATCGACGATGATGATCTCCCTGCCATTCTTTATTCACCTGCAGCAGTGAATATGGCCGAAGGATCCACCGCCACAATAGAAGTATGGCTGTCGAATGCGCCCGCAGGTCCTGTTACAATCAATGTTTCTACGCTGATTCCAGGACTCCTTGTCTCCGGTCCTGTAACACTGACATTCAATACTGCCAACTTCTCGACTCACCAGGTGATTACGCTTCAGGCAGCGGAGAACAATTCCCTGGGCGATCTTACTGACAATGTTATCCTTTCAGTAAATGACGCTCTTTCGTTTGACCCGTTTGATCCGTTACCGGACATAAGCATTCCTGTCAACATCATAAACAATGATGTTGCTGCTATCGTAGTAAATCCTGTCAGTGTCACGGTGGCAGAGAACGGCACTGCAACCTTTACTGTCTCCCTGTCCGCGGCGCCTCCCTCTGGCAGCGTGGTTGTTGACCTTGTGAGCAACAATACCTCGGTGGCAACGGTCAACATCGCGCAGGTGACCTTTACCACAGCCAACTACAATGTCCCGCAGACAATCACTGTGACGGGAGTCAACAACAGCACCGTCCCTGATGAATCTACAACTATTTCACTGACAGTGGATGATGCACTTTCATATGACGGTTATGATGGCGTCACAGCCACTGTTAACGTCAATGTCACCAATGATGATCTGGCTGGATTCACTGTCAATCCTCTCACTCTGACAATCAATGAAGGTGGTCCTGCCGGACAGTTTACCGTTGTTCTCAATGCCCAACCGGTATCGGATGTGGTGTTTGACCTTTTAAACGGAGCACCGGTGCATACTACCCATTTATCACAGATCACCTTCTCTCCGGCAAACTGGAATGTACCTCAGGTGGTAACAGTTACTGCCGTGGAGGATGCCCTTGATGCAGACCGGACTGATGTAATCGCAGTAACAGTAAACCAGTCGCTTTCAGACAACAGCTTTGACGGTCTTGCTGCACAGAATGTCACTGTGAATATTGAAGATAATGATCCGCCGGTAATCACCGGTTGTCCGTCGAACATATCCGTCAGCAACGCTCCCGGTGCCTGTTCGGCGTCTGTCACCTGGACCGCTCCTGTGTCAACAGCCCCGATGACTTCCACTCACCTTCCGGGCGCCACATTCCCCGTCGGAGTCACAACGGTAACATACACCTCAACAGATGCTGACGGCATGGTCTCGACGTGCATCTTTACAGTCACAGTCAATGATACCGAACTGCCGCTTGTCAGCTGTTCAGATATAACTCTTCCGCTTGATGCCTCAGGCAATGCAACAATTGATACATCCGATCTGCTGGCATCAGCTCCCACTGACAACTGTTCGGTCGCATCTGTCACCCTCAGCAGGACGAGCTTCACCTGTGACGATCTGGGAAGCGTCAATGTTACAGTAACTGTCACGGATGCAAGCGGGAATACAGCAACCTGCACATCGGCTGTTAATGTTACAGATCCCTTTGCTGCGGCTGTCACTGCAGGTCCTGATAATGAGATATGCACCACAGAACCGGCCTTCTCAATAACCGGCGCTTCAGTTTCCAATATGACGGTTCTCTGGACCACTTCAGGGAACGGCACATTCAGTGATCCCGCTGCAATCAATCCGGTTTACACCCGTGGTGCGGCTGATATTTCCAGCGTTACCTTAACGGTTACCGGAACAAAAATCAACGGATGCCCTGATATCCTCGCGGACGAGATGATACTATCGTTTGCAGCAGAACCTGTGGCTTCGGCCGGGGCCGACAAGGATCTGTGCTCAGGCACTGCCACAGTCTCACTCAGCGATGCATCAGCCGATAACGGCACCATACTTTGGACTACATCAGGAAACGGCACCTTCAGTGACCCGTCTGCAGAAAATCCTGTCTACACCTTCGGCAGCGCCGATACCGGTCCATTGACCCTCACTCTTACTGTTACAAGCAGTCATTGCGGTATTGTGACAGACGATGTTGTAATAACATTTACCTCAGCACCTGTTGCAGATGCGGGTCCCGGCGGGGCAGTCTGCATGACGGCTGCCGGATTCCAGGTGGCAGGGGCATCCCATGCCGGCGGCACCCTGGCATGGAGCAGCAGTGGCGACGGAAGCTTTGATGATGCCTCAGCAGACAATCCATTATATACCTTCGGAACTGCCGATTATACTGCCGGATCAGTTAACCTTACAATGACTGTTACCGGTGGCGGAGCCTGCGGTACGGTAAGTTCATCGGCCACAGTAACGATAAATGCCATTCCGGAAATCACAGTGACAGAGCACACGCAGATAACCTGCAACGGACTTACTGATGGTGTGGTACGGTTGACTGGCGACGGAGGCCTCGCTCCTTATATGTTCAGTATCGACGGAGCTCCCTTCCAGTTATCAGGTGATTTTACCGGGCTGGCTGCCGGCACCTACCTGTTTGAATTACTGGATGGCAACGGGTGCGGTTCTGACACCACCCTGACAATTACGGAGCCTCTGCCTTTCACAGCAGTGATAGACAGCATATTCAATGTTACCTGTAATGGCAGCACAGACGGGGCTGTATATGCTACCCTGGAAGGGGGCACGCTACCTTACAGCATTAGCTGGACCGGACCTGACGGCTGGACTGCATCCACCGCCACAATTACCGGGCTCAGGGCTGGCACCTATTCACTGACCGTTACTGATCTGAACGGCTGCGCAAGCTACAGTTACATAGAGGTCATAACGGAACCAGCGGCTATTGAGATCACCGGATCCCTCATTTCCGATTTCGGCGGTTTCAGTGTGACCTGTCCCGGTTCTGCCGACGGATCAATATCGGTCACCGCCCAGGGAGGAACTCCTCCGCTGGAATTCACATGGACCGGTCCCGGAGGATTCACCTCAAATGAAACATCACTTACATCTCTCAGTGCCGGTACCTATAACCTGGCAATCGTTGATGCCGTGGGATGTGTGCGGAATGAAGATTACGTACTGACTGCACCAGAGTCCATGAACATAACTGTTGTAGATTCGGACGCCTCCTGTCCAGACACTCCTGACGGAAGCATTGATCTGACAGTCACTGGAGGATCCGGAACCCTGGCCTATCTCTGGAATGACGGTGTGACATCGGCTGACCGGACTGCGATTCTTTCCGGTGAGTACACCGTTACTGTCACCGATGAAAACGGCTGTGAGCAGACATCTGCGGTAACGCTTGGAGTAACCGGAGAGAACTGCCTGCGGATCTACGAGATCATAACTCCCAACGGAGACGGGCGCAATGACACCTGGTACCTGCGCAATGCAGAACTCTATCCTGACGCTGAAGTCTTCGTCTACACCAGGTGGGGCAAGCTTGTATATCATTCCGCCAATGCCACCGATCAATGGGACGGAACCTTCAACGGAAAACTGCTGCCTAACGACTCTTACCACTACGTGATTCATCTGAACAACGGTTCGGAACCGCGTACCGGGATAATCTCTATAATCAGTAAATAACCAGGTAACCCGAAGGAGATATGAAAATATTGAGAATTATAGCAGTGGTTGGCCTTCTGGCGGTTATGCCTGGCATCTCGGCACAGCAGTTCCCGCTTTACAGCCAGTACACTATGAACGGGTTCCTGCTCAATCCCTCTTATGCAGGAAGCGATTACTACACAACCTTCGGCCTGACTGTCCGCGAACAGTGGCTCTCTCTTCCAAACGCGCCCAGCACATATGCCGCCGCTTTCCAGACCAGAATACTCAATGACAGTTATATCACGAAATCGACTGCTGTCAGGAAGAAGATTGACAGGCCCACGAAGGGAGGAAGGGTAGGAGTGGGTGGTTACCTCTTCTCGGACCATAATGGTATCATGCACAGGACAGGCCTGCAACTGGCATATGCCTATCATCTTCCCATCGGCATAGATCAGCAGCTGTCGTTTGGCATATCACTGAGCGCATACCAGTATTTTGTTGACATAGGGGGAGCCGTCATGCCTGACGATGTGCAGGATGACCTGCTGAATAATTATGACCAGGTTGTATACATTCCCGATGCCAATTTTGGGGTAAGCTACATGACAAGAAATTATTATGCCGGCTTTGCGATGACCAACCTTTTCAGGGGCACTCTGATGATTGGCAATGGGGGCGAAAACGGCCGTTCGGAACTGGGTCACTATTTTCTGACGGGAGGCATCAGACTATACCCCGGAGTGGACTGGATTATCGAACCGTCAATTATGCTCAAGTCGTCCGACATGGTCTTCAAATCATTCCAGGTTGACCTGACAGGAAGGGTATATTACAAGGACGACTACTGGCTCGGGCTTTCGTACCGCACCGGCGATGCCATTGTGATGCTTGCCGGTCTCAAGGTCGACAGGTTTTACATCGGTTATGCCTTTGATTTCACGATGTCAGAGATCCGAAGCTACACCTACGGGACACATGAGCTGACCGTCCTGGCCCGCTTCGGTGACAACCCGAGACGGTACAGGTGGATCAACAAATACTGATGAGGAGCACCCTTTTCCTCCTGCTTGTTGCTGCAGCCTGCCTTGGTTGCGATCCGTTGGCCAATCCAGTCAGCGGCCCACTCAGCTTCTCCTCGGATACGATCTCCTTTGACACCGTTTTTACCGGCAAGGGATCAGCCACCATGGAGCTCAGGGCAGTCAATCGGGGAAATGAGCCTATGCGGATTGACCGCATCTGGCTTGGTGGCGGCACAACTTCGCCTTTCCGGCTGAATATCAACGGAGATCCTGTTACCGAAACCGGAGAGACAGTGATTGCGCAGGGCGACAGCATTTTCATCTTTATCGAAGTAACAATAGATCCCGTTGGCGGTGACCTCCCCCTTGCCGTCACCGATTCGGTGAATTTTCGATCGGGAAACCACGCCGGACGGGTCATTCTCGAGGCCTGGGGACAGGATATCAGGGTTGTTTCCGGCACGATCACCGGCAACACTGTCTGGACAGAGGGTAAACCCTATGTTGTTGACGGATCTCTTTTCATTGACACTCTGGCCCGACTGACGCTTGAACCGGGAACAAGGGTTTACATGCATCACCGCGCCTCGGTAACCGTGGCGGGAACACTGCAATCCTCAGGTGCGGCTGAGAAGCGCGTAATAATTGCAACAGACCGTCTTGAGAAGGATTATCAGGATGTGCCGGGCAGGTGGCAGGGGGTGAGATTTCTTGACTGCAGTCAAGGCAACGTATTGAACCATACCACGGTCAGGAACGCGGAGATCGCTGTCAGTATTGAGGGCAGTGCAACTTCGGAGCCTGACCTGTCGATGAACGGAGCCATGATCATGCATAATACCGTAGCATCGCTGGCAGCCCGTAGTGCAAAGGTATTCGCCGTCAACTCACTGTTTGTCCATTCCGGTTACAGCACAGTAAGCCTCAGGGATGGAGGAGACTATGAGTTCATCCACTGCACGGTGAGCAACAGGTGGGAGTACAGCTTCCGGCCTGAGCCTGCCCTGCTGATTGACCCCGGCACCTGGAGCATGCCTGAGGTAAGGCTTGTCAATTCGGTCGTGAGCGGGAGCCTCAGCAATGAGTTGCTTATAGATGCTTCCGCCCAGGTGGCAGCGGCGGGATTCCGCGCAGACAGCTCGTTGATCAAGGTTGATACAGTCACAGCTTCGTGGTACTCAACAGTGCTGTTTCGTCATGTCATAACGAAGCCTGAACCTCGGTTCATTAGTGAGTCCGAATGGGATTTCAGGCCAGATACCCTCTCGCCTCTGCTCGACCGGGCTGGCAGGACAGAGACGGGTGCATGGCCGTTTGACATAAGGAACAAGCCCAGGCCATATGATTACGGCTCCGACATTGGTGCATTCGAGCGGCAAAGAGGGGAGAAGCGCAAAGAGTAAACATTCTGCCTGGCCGGGAACCGGTTATAAGGTATTGACAATCCTTCCCAAATACAGTATATTTGACTTGCTGCTACTTATACAAGTGCTCTAATAATTGCAATGAGGGTAAGACTCTCAATCATGACATTCCTTTTAATGATCTTGTTACCGTTATCGGGGCAGGGTTATACTGTCATGTTTTACAACGTCGAGAACCTGTTTGACACGGTTGACGATACAGTTAAGAATGATGATGAGTTTCTTCCCGGGGGAGAGAGGCGATGGACTTCATCCAGGTATCACAGGAAGCTGAATTCAATTGCCCGTACTGTGGCTGCCGCAGGGGAGTGGGAGCTTCCTGCACTGATAGGCCTGTGCGAGGTTGAGAACGAAGAGGTGCTGAAGGACCTGGTCTTTGGTACCATCCTTTCAGCCGGCAACTACGGCATAGTTCACCGTGATTCACCGGATCCGAGGGGAATTGATGTGGCCCTGTTGTATCGGCGCGATCTTTTCCGGATTTCCGATGTGCAGGCATGGCTCCCCGAAAGCCACGACAGTATTCCTGTTCTGACGCGTAACCTGCTATATGTTAAAGTAACCAAAGCTGAAGACACACTTCATCTGGTTCTCTGTCACCTCCCATCCAGAAGAGGCGGTGTGCTGGCCGCAGCGGGACTGCGTGAGAGGATGATAACCCTGGCAGCAGACAGGGTTGACTCAATCATGAAAGCCTCAGCCGGAGGAGCGGCAGTGATTGTCATGGGCGACTTCAACTCCACACCGCAGGATGAGCTGATGTCAGCTCTGACAGGAGCCGGCAAATTTGTCAACCTCTCTGCCCTGCTCTCAGAGCAGGGAAAAGGGTCATACAAATATCAGGGCAAGTGGGAGATGATAGACCAGATCCTTGTCTCGTCATCAATGCTCGATTCAACTACTGCTTTCCATACTCAACCCGGCTTTTTCAAGGTTGTGGAAGCACCTTTCCTTCTTATGCAAGATGAAACTTATCCCGGGCTGAAACCGTTCCCGACTTATGGAGGATACAGGTGGTCAGGCGGTTATTCGGATCATCTTTCCGTTTTGGTAAGAATCATAAATCATTAGCGAGGTCTTGCATTCCCGGAATTTCAGGTGTGGTAAATCCTGCTGAGGTATTGATTTCCGGTCCGCCTTCAAGCGATATTCTCCCGCTCACCTCTGCCTCTGCAAGACCACCAAGGCCCGTCTTTACACTGCTTGTCAGCGCCACATCGGTTACAGTGTTGTCGTCTCCGACTGTAACCTCCACACCGACAGTGGCCTCTGCGGTCAGATTGCCGTTTCCAAACTCGGCGTCCACACCTGCACCGACCCATATTTTTGTCTGGTGGTTTTTAAAATCGCGTGTGACCGATCCAAGAATTCCATTACCTCCGGAGATAGTTACATGGTCACAGGTCAGTTCAGCTGAAAAGGCTCCTGCACTTCCACTGATGCCGTCACCAAGCGGACAGTCATCGCCTTTTTTGTCGGGCAATGAAGGGTCGGCAACTGCCTGAGGTGGCAGAGGGGGTTCGGGCTCAATACACTCCATGTCTTCATATCCCTTTGCTTCTTCAGCAATACCCAATGCAATACCAGCAAGGGTATTCTGGAAAGTGAGAACTGTCAGCTCCCGGCTGATGTTCAGCAATTCGTTGTAGCTTGGGGAATAAACTCTTCCGAGGATAGGTTCGGTAAAGGCGTAAAGATCTGATGCAGCACTTCTGAAGGCTGAGTTTGACAGCCTGTAAAGCCTCTGGTGGCATCCCAGCACCAGATCCATACCACTTTTATTTCTTTTGCACATCCGGAATAATACCTGATCATACTCAGCCCGGAGTTGATCGTAGCATGCATGGTAATCAGCCTCAGCTTTTTTAAGGCAGATATCACTACCGCCGCATGCTTCCATTGCCCTTGAATATTTTAAAGTGCACTCAGTCATTTTTTCCATCAACCTGTTGGAATGTTCCAAATCTTGAAGTGTGGCAGCCGCATCATTCATTAATTGGCCGGACTTGCTATCGCAGTTATCTGTGCCCTCATTTAGTGCCCTGCTCAGATTGCTGTTCGGACCGAACAGGAGCTCAACCACATCCTCATACATCATTCTCTCTGTTGCAAAGTCACGGGCAAATACAATTGAGCCTTCAGGGTTCTGATTAGCTCTTGTTATCTGGGAACTGACTGTCCGGGAAACGGATGCCATGTCATTTATTAGTGACGCAATCCTGCTGTCAATCCGGTTTATGTATGAAGTCAGAGGCATTGCCTGCATTGCCATTGAGGCAGGCTGTGGCAGATCAGGGAGTAAGGGAAGATCAAAGCCTTCTGCATTGCCTCTCTCATCCTGGAGCGGTGAATCTGTATTCCCTTCTCCTCCCTGTTCAGTGCCCTGGGCTGATGACCTGGCAGTTTTTGCCTGTTTATAGGCAGCAATACCTGCAGAGGAATAATTGGCGGCAAGTGCTATGCGAAGGTGTTTCTCAGCAGTATTGTGATCCCCCGCGCACTCTGCAATCAGACCCAATCCGAGATGTGGTGAGGTGAGTTCCGGTTCCATCTGCAGGGCCTGGTTGAACATCTTTTTTGCGGATGCAGCGTCCCCCATCTCATAATAAACCCATCCAGTGTTTACAGAAATTAATGGAATTCCCGGTCTGAGTTTATGAGCATATTTGAGAACCTGAAGGGCTCTGACATATTCTCCCATATCTTTCAGGGCCACACCCAGAGTATTGGCTGTAAGGATATCTTCCGGCAGTCTGACTGCGCTCCAGGCAGCGCAGTAGATGGCTGATGACCCGGACCCGGAGATCAGAAACAAACCACCCATATCGGCTCCTTCGGAGGGTTTGGAAGTGGATTCAAGAAGTATTTTTATTTCAGGTAGTTTGTCCCCGATCCTGGGACCGAATGTTGTCATCAGCTCTTTTACGAGAGTGATGTAACTTTCCCGGTTTAGTTCAGCCACTTCCGGTAAAGTCTTCGCAGGTCTCGGACAGATAATTCCGCCGGTCTTTCTCGTTCCGGAGGATTGTACGGACAGGGAGTTTTGTTGTTTAGATTCCGTACCGGAGCCCACTTGCGACGCCTTCGATGCCCATTGTTTCAATTTGGCTTGCTCGGCCTGAGTGATTTGCTGCCCCGACTGCAGTTTCTTAATTATGTTATTAATTTCAGGGTTCTGTCCGGTACAGATAAAGGCAAACAAGATTGCTGTCAGCAATAAAAGGGCTTTTTTCATAATGGGCTGGAGATATACGGGCTAGGTGATAAAAACAAACTTTCCTTTTGCAGGGAATAAACTTAGTCCTTTTTTTGTACAACCAGGCCTATTTCCTCACCTTTTCTTATCATGAATTCATGGGCGGCTTCGTGTTCATTGGGGATGATGCCGTCGAGAATGGCCTCCTTGATGGCGGTTTTGATGATGCCTACCACCGGGCCGGGTGGTATGCCGAATGTGGCAATGATCTCCTCTCCGTGTACCGGGGGCTGGAATGTACGCACTGCATCCTTCTCCTCTATCTCCTTGAGTTTGCGGCGCACAAGGGCGAAGTTGTCGCGGTGCTTCAGCACCTTCATCCTGTTGCCGGAGGTGATATCTGCCTCGCAGAGCAACATCAGGTCGTCAACATCCTCTCCGGCCTCAAAGAGTAGCCTTCGGACGGCCGAGTCGGTAACTTCATCCTGCACCAGCGAGATAGGCC
>JAEYZD010000189.1 GCA_023430725.1 Bacteroidota bacterium
ACATTTGAAATTGATCCGTCAGTTCTGGGGATGAACGGCAACATGCAGCGGACATTTAAAGTCACGACAATTCCTGACGGTAAAACCTACGAGATCCTGTTTGACGGAAACCCCGTCACCAGGGCGCTGGATTGATATTCCTACAGCGTTTTCTTTACCTGTACAGTCTGGTAGCCTTCGACCACGTCACCGACCTTGATGTCATTGAAGTTGTCGATGTTTAGTCCGCACTCGTAGCCTGAGGTAACCTCGCGAACGTCATCCTTGAACCTCTTGAGTGAGCCCAGGTCACCGGTGTAGATCACGATACCGTCACGGATCACCCTCACTTTCGTGTTACGGGTTATCTTTCCGTCACGCACGAAGCAGCCGGCAACAGTACCCACCTTTCCGATCTTGAAGACCTCGCGCACCTCCACGGTGGCCACGATCTCTTCCTTGATCTCCGGCGAGAGCATTCCTTCCATTGCTGCCCGTATCTCCTCTATTGCATCGTAGATGATCGAGTAGAGGCGGATGTCAATACCTTCCTTTTCCGCAATTTTCCTTGCGCTGAGCGAAGGCCTCACCTGGAAGCCGACGACAACCGCATTGGATGCTGCAGCAAGCAGGATATCCGATTCTGATATCTGGCCAACGGCCTTATGAATGATGTTAACCTGTATCTCTTCAGTTGACAGCTTGATGAGTGAATCGCTGAGTGCTTCCACCGAGCCGTCAACGTCACCCTTGACAATGATATTGAGCTCCTGGAAGTTGCCGATAGCAATACGGCGCCCGATCTCGTCGAGGGTGATGTGCTTCTGGGTGCGCAGACCCTGTTCGCGCTGCAACTGTGCCCTCTTGGTGGCTATGTCCTTTGCCTCCTTGTCAGACTCCATCACATTGAACTTGTCACCTGCCTGAGGCGCTCCGTTAAGACCGAGTATCAGCACAGGCATTGAAGGCCCGGCCTCATCTATCTTCTGGTTGCGTTCATTGTACATTGCCTTGACGTGACCGAAGCAACTGCCTGCAATCACAACATCACCTACACTGAGCGTCCCCGCCTTGACAAGTACTGTTGCCACGAAGCCGCGGCCCTTGTCAAGCGATGACTCCAGCACTGCACCAACAGCCAGCTTGTCAGGATTGGCTTTCAGCTCGAGCAATTCTGCCTGGAGCAGAATCTTCTCGAGAAGTACATCTATATTAAGTCCGCTCTTGGCGGAGATCTCCTGCGACTGGTATTTGCCGCCCCACTCCTCAACCAGGAAGTTCATGGCAGCAAGCTCCTCACGGATCTTGTCAGCGTTGGCTGTGGGTTTGTCTATCTTGTTGATTGCAAATATGATGGGTACTCCGGCAGCATGCGCGTGGTTTATTGCCTCGCGGGTTTGAGGCATCACCCCGTCATCAGCTGCAACAACGATAATGACGATGTCAGTAATCTGTGCACCGCGGGCACGCATGGCCGTAAAGGCTTCGTGACCCGGGGTGTCGAGGAAGGTAATGATCTTGCCGTCTTCAAGGTTGACACTGTAGGCGCCTATGTGCTGAGTTATGCCACCTGCCTCGCCGGCAACCACGTTTGCGTTGCGGATATAGTCAAGCAGTTTTGTCTTTCCGTGGTCAACATGTCCCATGACAGTAACAATCGGCGGACGGGGCTGGAGATTTGTCTGATCATCTTCCTCCTCCTTGACTGCTTCCTGCAGCTCGGCGCTGACAAACTCGACTGAAAAGCCGAACTCCTCGGCCAGCATGGCCATTGTCTCGGCATCAAGACGCTGGTTGATCGAAACTATCAGTCCAAGGCTCATGCATGTGGAGATGATCTCCACCACAGGAACGTCCATCATCGTGGCCAGCTCATTGACTGACACGAATTCAGTTACCTTGAGAACACTCTTTTCGAGTTCCTTCTTCTCAGTCTCGTCCCTCATCCTCTGGCTGATGGCATCGCGCTTGTCACGACGGTACCTGGCCACCTTGGATTTACTCTTGCTCATCAGGAGGTTTACATCCCTGATGTTCTTTGATACGTCTTCCTTGTCAACTTCGGGCCTGAGGGCACGGAACGACTTCTTCCTGTCGCCGCCGCGGTGATCCTTCGGCTGAGGTTTTTTATCCTTTTTGCTGTCAGGAGCAGGTGCCGGAGGTGCGTCCAGGGCTACCTTCTCGCGTGGCTTGGGTTTAATCCTCTCCCTCTTCTTGTCATGACGCTGGCGGGCGTCTGCAGACTGATCCCTGCTCTTCTTCACCTCAGGCACAAGAACAATCTTGTCAACAATCTTCGGGCCTGCAAGTCTCTCGTATCCGGGGCGGAAGATCTCAGTCTCCTTCGGTTCCGGAGCCGAAGCGGGAGCAGGAGCAACTTCTGGCTCCGCAGCCGGTGGTGCTGTTACTGCCTCAGGTTCTGCAACAGGTGCAGGTTCAGGCTTTTTCTCAGCAACGACAGGCTCCGGTTCCGGTTGCCTGGGTGCTGCCTTTTTGGAACTCTTCTCCGGCCTGGCAAACTTGTCAAGATCTACCTTGCCAACCACCTTGGGCTGCCTTGGGCCGCCTGGTGTTTCGGGTTCAGCAGGTGTGACTGCGGCAACAGTTTCAACTACCGGTTCTGCATGAGCAGCAGGTTTCTGAACCGGAGCCTCGGGCTCCTTCTGAACCGGTTTGGCCGGCGGCGTGAGATCAACCTTGCCAACGGTCCTGATCTCGGGCTTTCTTATCTCGGTGCGAAGATCAATATGCTTCTTCACTCCTGAGATGTCGGTCACAAGGAAATCCTCATCGGGTTCACCGCTGTCACCCTCCTTGCCTGTCTCCATATCTTCGATGGAAAGGGACTTCTTGGGGGTGATTTTTTCCTTAAGCGCCAGCTTCTCAGCATCTTTCTTTACGTTAAGATCGCTGCTGTATTCCTTGACTATCAGAACGTAAGCCTCTGGCGGAATCTTGCAGTTGGGATCATGGGAGATCTCAAATCCCTTCTTGTGAAGGAATTCAACGATCGTCTGGATCCCGACATTGAATTCGCGGGCTGCCTTGCTTAAACGTATGGCTTTCTTGTCTTCAGTCATATATCCCTTTATGATACCTCTTAATAAGTTTTATATTGCTGCCTGCCGGGAAGCATGTTATTCCTTTTCAAATTCCGATCTGAGGACATTGACAACTTCCTTGATTGTCTCTTCCTCCAGGTCTGTTCTCTTGACCAGGTCATGGACTGTGAGTCTCAGTACGCTTCGTGCCGTGTCACAGCCAATTGCTTTAAGTTCGTCTATTATCCAGCCTTCAATCTCATCTGCAAACTCGTCAAGGCTGACATCCTCCTCATCTTCGTTGTCCGGTTCGCGGTACACCTCGATGTCATAGCCGGTGAGCTGACCGGCCAGCTTGATGTTCAGGCCGCCCTTGCCAATGGCCAGTGACACTTCGCTCGGCTTGAGATAGATCTCAGCCTTTTTATCAGACTCAATGAGCTTGATTGATGAGATCTTGGCCGGGTTCAGAGCCCTTGAGATAAAGAGCTGTATGTTCGATGTGTAATTAATAACGTCGATGTTTTCGTTTCGCAGTTCGCGAACGATGCCGTGAATCCTCGAACCCTTCATCCCCACGCATGCTCCCACCGGGTCAATGCGTTCGTCATAGGATTCAACTGCAACCTTCGCTCTTTCACCAGGTACCCTTACAATCTTCCTGATAGTTATGAGACCGTCAAAGATCTCAGGCACCTCGAGCTCGAAGAGCCTCTCGAGGAAGACAGGTGATGTACGGCTGAGAATTATGTTGGGAGTGTTGTTCTTCATCTCCACCCTGATAACTACCGCCCGGATTGTATCGCCCTTGCGGAAATGGTCCGAAGGTATCTGCTCTGGCTTCGGAAGAATGAGTTCATTGCCGTCATCGTCAAGAACGAGGGTCTCGCGCTTCCATACCTGGTAAACCTCTCCCGTGACGATGTCACCGATACGGTCCTTGTATTTTATGTAGATGTTGTTCTTCTCAAGATCGAGGATCCGGGCCACCAGGTTCTGTCTCAGGGCCAGTATCGCCCTTCTGCCGAAGTCAAGGAATTTGACCTCGTCGGAGACCTCTTCGCCTACCTCGTAATCCTCGTCAATCTTGTGGGCTTCGGAAAGCGGTATCTGGGTGATGGGATCGGTGAGCTGATCATCCTCAACCACTTCGCGGTTACGCCATATCTCAAAGTCACCCTTGTCAATGTTGACGATGATGTCAAAGTTGTCTGCTGACCCGTATTTCTTTGCAAGCATGCCCCTGAAAACATCCTCGAGCACACTCATCATAGTGGGCCTGTCAATATTCTTAAGCTCCTTGAACTCCGAAAAAGTATCTATAAGATTAACATTTTCCATTGCTGTAATCTATACTTTTATTTGAATGATATAATTACTTTTACTGACTTAACATCCTCATAATTAAATGATCTGACAACCGTGACCTTCTCTTTTTTCTGTTTTGTCTCGGTCTGCAGGTCAAATCCTCCGGCTGTAACATTTATCATGACACCCTTCAGCCTTTCTCCCTCACCGGTGGTGACATCCACCATCCTGCCTTCATTCTTAAAGAACTGTTCCGGCACCAGCAGGGGCATGTCCAGTCCGGGTGATGAGACATTCATCTCGTAATCACCCAGCTCCTCTCCAAGGTCGTTGCTTATCTGTTTGCTGAGCATTACGCAGTCCTCAATCTTCAGACCTTCAGGCCTGTCAATGAGGACGGTGATACGTCCGGTGCTGCTAAGCCTGACATCCACGAGGAAGATGCCGGTGCCGCTTATAAAGCCCGTCACGAGTCTCCTGATATGGTCCTTTGTAATCACAGTCTGATTTTTGATAACAAAATAGGGGACTTTTGTCCCCTGAGCCAATCTACCCTGCTATTCGGGTGCAAAGATAATATCATTTTTTCAATAAACAATGAACGTATTGCCTGAAAATTGAAGAGAGTGCTCTAAATGAAGCCTTTCTTGTCCTGATTTGGAAACATTTGAATAAATTTGCGAAGACAAAACCGGTACTGTTTGACTAACAGGAGAAAGATTATCAATGACCCGGTGTACGGGTTCATCAGTCTGCCAAATGATCTGATATATGATCTGGTGGGGCATCCCTGGTTTCAGCGGCTTCGCAATATAAGGCAGCTGGGGCTGTCAAGCCTGGTCTATCCGGGTGCGGTGCACAGCCGTTTTCAGCACAGTCTTGGGGCGATGTACCTGACCGGGCAGGCGGTTCATACCCTCAGGAGCAAGGGGATCGGGATCTCTGAAGCTGAAGAGGAGGCTGTTCTGGTGGCCATCCTGCTGCATGACATCGGGCACGGACCTTTTTCCCATGCACTGGAGCACTCCCTCATTGAAGACACACCCCACGAGGTCATGTCGGTGCTGATAATGGAAGAACTGAACAGTCTGATGAGCGGCAGGCTCACAGACGCAATTGCGATCTTTCGCGGTGAGTATCCGAGGCAGTTCTTTCATGACCTGGTCACAGGGCAGATGGATATGGACAGGATGGACTACCTCAGACGCGACAGCTTTTTCACAGGCGTCATCGAGGGATCAGTCGGGTCAGACCGGATCATCAGGATGCTGAATGTGTCGGACGACAGGCTGGTAGTGGACGAAAAGGGGATCTATTCGGTTGAGAAGTTTCTGATAGCCAGGAGAATGATGTACTGGCAGGTATATAACCACCGCACGGTGGTATCGGCAGAGAAGCTGCTGACCAGCCTGCTGGTCAGGGCCCGCCTGGTTACGGCGGCGGGCGTGAAGCTCTTTGCCCCGCCGGCCCTCGCCTGGTTCCTTGCACCACGCCACAATATGGCGGCAACGGAGGAACGTACCGCACTTGTCGGGCACTTTACGGCGCTCGACGAGAGTGATATCCTCTCAGCCACCAAGGTATGGATGAGCTGCGGCGACAGGGTGCTTGAGGACCTCTGCAGGCGGTTCGTCAACAGGGATCTGCTGGGAATCGAGCTGCAACGCGCACCTTTTGACGCTGAAAAGGTTGCGGAAACGGGCCGCAGGGCGAAAGCTCTCCTCGGACTGAAGGATGATGAGGTGATCTTCTATGTCAACACTGGCGACGTATATAACCAGACCTATGCACCCGGCACCCCCGAGGTACGCATACTGCTGAAAAACGGAACCACGCGGGATATCACTGCCGTGTCTGACCTCTTCGACAAGGAGGCTCTGTCAGAAAAGGTTACAAAATACTACCTCTGCTACCCGAAGGAGATTGTGAAATAATACAAAAACTGAAAAATGGAATTTACTGCTGCAATGATAGCCCGGGTCCTCAATGGCACCGTAGAGGGTGATCCGGAGACGAAACTGAATACAGTCGCCAGGATTGAGGAGGGCCGTCCGGGCGCTCTCTCGTTTCTTTCAAACCCGAAATATGAACCCTATCTGTACATCACTGCCGCGTCGGCCGTGCTGGTGAAGAACGACTTCACGCCGGTAAAAGAGGTGACTGCCACCCTCATCAGGGTTGATGACCCGTACCAGGCACTGGCACGCCTGCTCGCCTTCTATGAGCAGGCACGGCCGGCAAAGAAGGGGATTCACCCCTCCGCGGTAATTGACGAAATGGCAAACATCGGGGCTGACGTGTTCATCGGTGCCTGCGCGGTAATCTCCGAAAATGCCGTAATAGGCGACGGCTGCTCCCTTCATCCGCAGGTCTTCATCGGGGAGAATGTAAAGATCGGGAAAAACTGCACCCTTCATCCGGGGGTCAAGGTTTATCGCGACTGCGTAATAGGGAATGACTGTATACTCCATGCAGGCGCAGTGATCGGTGCAGACGGCTTCGGCTTTGCCCCGGTCAGTGAGGCCAACTTCATGAAAATACCCCAGATCGGCAATGTTATTATTGAAGACAATGTGGAGATTGGCTCAAACACGTGCGTTGACCGTGCAACCATGGGCTCAACAGTGATACGGAAGGGGGTCAAGCTTGACAACCTCATCCAGGTGGGACATAACGTCGAAATAGGAGAGAATACGGTAATTGCCGCCCAGTCGGGCCTGGCAGGCTCAACCAAGGTGGGCCGCAACTGCATGTTCGGGGGACAGGTGGGGCTGGCAGGTCATCTGAGCATTGCCGACGGATGCAAGATAGGGGCTCAGTCAGGGATCATGAGCACGGTGAGCGAGGAGAATTCAATTCTGCTTGGCTACCCGGCCACCGACAGCAAACAGTTTCTCAAAAGCATTGTTCATATCCGTAAGCTCCCCGAACTGAGCAGCAGGCTGGATGCTCTTGCAAAAACCGTGGAGTCTTTAAAAAACAGGTAGTTCCGCAAGACGGTCTAAATGAAATGATTTGAACATCACACAGATGTAGCGGTTTTCATTATGACGTTCGGAAAATTTTCTTTTTATTTGCACGATTAAAACTGATCTGATATGAGCGATAAGCAAAGGACGCTGGCTAATGAGGTGAGTCTCAGCGGTAAGGGTCTTCATTCGGGAATTGATGTGATAGTAACCTTCAAACCGGCTCCTGCGAATCACGGTTATAAATTCTGCCGTACTGACCTGCCCGGAGCACCGATCATTGATGCCCTGGCGGACCATGTCACCGAAACATCGAGGGGAACCACGCTGGTGCAGGGTGAAGCCTCGGTTGCAACAATAGAGCACGTTCTGGCTGCTTTTGCAGGGATGCGCGTTGACAACGCACTCATCGAGATAAACGGTCCCGAGGCCCCGATCATGGGAGGCAGCTCACGCATGTTCGTGGAGGCCATCAAAAAGGCTGGCATTGTTGAGCAGGAGGAGGAACGCAACTATTATGTAATAAAGGAAAAAATCACTTTTTCCGACGAGGAGCACGGTGTTGACCTCATCGTCTATCCTGATGACCACTTCAGCGCCCATGTCCTGATAGACTATAACTCGAAGATACTTGGTAACCAGTATGCCATCCTGGACCAGATTGACGACTTTGAAAAGGAGATAGCGGGAAGCCGCACCTTCGTATTTTTCCATGAGCTTGAACCGTTGTTCCGCATGGGTCTCATCAAGGGAGGTGACCTGGAGAATGCCGTGGTGATCCTCGAGCGTGAGGTTGAACAGGAGGAGATTGACCGCATAGCTAAGATATTCAATAAGCCCGGTATAACCGAGCATCACGCCGGCGTCCTCAACAATACGAAGCTCAGATACCCCAACGAACCGGCACGCCACAAGCTTCTTGACCTGATCGGAGACCTGTCGCTCGTGGGACATCCAATCAAGGGGAAGGTGGTTGCAACAAGACCCGGACACTATTCAAATACAAGGCTGGCAAGGCTGATCAGGCAGCAGATAAAGAGGCAGACAACAAAGAAGGAGATACCCCTTCTTGATACAACCAAGCCTGCCGCAATGGATATCCAGCAGATAAAAAAGCTTCTGCCCCACCGGTTCCCGTTCCTGATGGTTGACCGGATACTTGAGGTTACAAAGAATCATGTTATCGGGATAAAGAACACAACCTACAACGAGGCATTCTTTCAGGGCCATTTCGAACAGGAGCATGTGTTTCCGGGTGTATTGCTGGTGGAAACCATGGCTCAGGTAGGAGGGATCCTTGTCCTGAGCAATGTGGATGACCCGGAAAGATACTCCACCTATTTCCTCAAGATTGACAGGATGAAGTTCAAGCACAAGGTAATTCCCGGAGACACAATCGTTGTGAGAGCCGACCTGACCGAACCGATCAGGAGAAGCATAGTAATCATGTATTGCCAGGCCTTTGTGGGTGAGAAGCTGGTTGCCGAGGGGGAGATGACGGCGCAGGTCATTAAGAACAAATAAATTATATGATTTCTTCATTGGCATTTATCGATCCGAAGGCTCAGCTAGGCGAGGGGGTCACTGTTGAGCCGTTTGCAACCGTCTACGGTGATGTGGTCATTGGCGACGGCACATGGATAGGGTCCGGGGCTGTAATATATGACGGTGCCAGGATCGGAAAAAACTGTCGCATCTTCAACGGCGCTTCAATCTCGGCAATACCGCAGGACCTGAAGTTCAGCGGCGAGGAGACTACCCTTGAGATAGGTGACAACACCACCGTCAGGGAATTTGCCACCCTCAACAGGGGTACCCGTGCACGCGGTAAGACCACCATTGGCAACAACTGCCTCCTGATGGCCTATGTGCATGTGGCGCACGACTGCAAGGTAGGTAACAATGTGATTATTGTTGCTTCATCCGGCATAGCGGGGGAGGTTGAGCTGGGCGACTGGGTGACGCTGGGCGGAGCCACTGTCGTTCATCAGTTCGTGCGTATCGGTAATCATGCTTTTCTTGGCGGAGGCTCGAAGGTGAGAATGGATGTGCCTCCGTTCATCAAGGCAGACAGGGAGCCGCTGGCCTACATGGGCCTTAACAGCGTAGGGCTTGAGCGCCGGGGATTCACGAAAGAGAAGATGCATGAACTTCATGAGATCTACCGTGCCTATTACAACATGGGTATGAACGGAACAAAGGCGCTGGAATATATCGAAGCCAATTTCGGATCCACACCGGAGCGCGATTACATTATACAGTTTATAAGAAGTTCCGCAAGGGGAGTTATCAGGGGGCGTTGAGCCCCTTTTTTTTTCTCTTTCCGGTGCTTACGTGCTGTTACCGGACACTGTCAGGTGGAGCAACCGGCTGTGGGTAATGTCATTTTTGACATGACAGGGGTATAAAACACGAATGGGAACCATACTGTACGTAATAGTTCCCATTCCGGCGAGTGACGGCCATGACCGTCATTGCCGCCATGCTACTGTTATTGAGCCGGTTCATCTCTCTTCCTCCTCACTTCCCCGGTCTGCCTGTCTGCCCGAAGGCTTACCGCTTTCCCTGTTCAGCTTTCTCTTCTGTTATCCGTACCGGCCTTGCGGCTTTCCGGGCGCATACTGAGATGCGGAGTAATGAACCCCTGAAGCACGACACTCCCCGAAGGGACAACTGCTGTCATGCCCGGATCATCTCCATCCTATCCTCGCCGGTTCGGGTGGCATGATGATCCTCTCTCTGAACGGACACTTTTGCTGCCTTATTAGCTTTCAGCCTTGCATCCGTGTTGCTCTCCCCGCCCGGCTGTTACACCGTTTGATGATTGCTCCGTCAGACCGCCAGGATGGGAAGGCTTCTCAGCCTGCACCCGTGACGGACGCTTCCGAACCGTGGTTCATCAGCGTGAGACTCTGAAGTCTGATGTTAATCCAGAGTGATAATTAAACCATTCGAAAGAACCTTCTTACCTCAGAGCGACCCTTTATCGCTCACATGGTCTGACAAATATAGACCCTGAAACCCTCTCAGGCAAATTTTTCTGCATGATAATGTCATGAAGAAAGCAACATGAAATGAACAGGTTTATCAACAATAATAACATCCTGTTGGCTAGCGATATATGCGTAAACCAACGAGGTTATCAACAACTGTTGATAACCTCGTGTGTCAGAATTCTCCAACTGTCTGTTATTCAAGGATGACCTTACGGTTTTTGGGGTACTTCACGCTGTATGTGAAGACGACCTCCTTCGTCTGCCCGGGGGCAACTGTCAGGTCCCAGGTAACTTCCCCGGTGGTGATGTTGTGCCTGCCACCGGTTAGTTCCACGGCCTCAACCGTTATGTCACTGTTTTGTGACAGGGGCATCTGGTCACGAAGCCTGACGGTAACTGCCTTGCTCTTGTTGTTGCGGACTGAGATGAGGAAGGAGAGGGTTTCGATCCTGTTGGCCCCGATAAGCCTCTGTGAGGTGAAATCGGTCCTCCGGTCACGCTTTACCGTGATGCTGTTGTCTGCACCCAGGGAAACGGGCAGGGTGTCTGTAAGCTCGGCCGTATTTATGTAACCCTTGCCGGTGAATGTGTTGCTGAAGTAAATGTTTGACTCCCCTGGAAGAAGATTGTACTTGTCCCAGTCAGTAATGTATCCCATGAGGTAGGCAGTGGAAGCCAGCTTGGGGGTGACGGCATAACTGTAGGTGGCTGGAACGGTGAGCCTCTGCAGCTCAACTGTCTCGGGCTTGCCGCCGGATGATATCGTCCTGGGCACATTTATGTCGAAACTGAAACTGATGTTTGATTCAGTCACTGTGACAGGCATGGGAGCACTCGCTTCCAGGTCCATCATCGCTGCCTCCTCGGCCTTCGCCTGGCGCGCCGGCCTGGCCTTTGTTCCGTAGCCCATAACAACCACTTCATTCAGCGAATACTCCTGGTAGAAGTCGACGAACCACGGACTGAGTTCGGGAAGGTAACCGGCAGTCATCGGGGCGGCATTTGAGAGACTGACCTTCACATCCTTCCATTCAATGCCGCTGTTCTGCCAGATGTCGGCCTTGTAAATTATGACAGCCGGATCGGATACATCATCCACCCTGATGTCATATGACGGACTCCATCCGGCATTCATGACAACATACGATAGCTTAAGCTTCCCGTTGGCGGGCTTGCTGCCGCTGACTGTGACAACAATCTCGCCGGTGGGCATCTTTGAACGGTCCAGGCTGCCTGAAAGCTGCTGCTCGAGCTTCTCCTTCTCCTCTTTCAGGTCCCTGATGATCCTGCTCTTTTTGAGGACAGCGCCCTTGACACTCTCCATGTTGGTCCCGTAGAGCTCCATCAGAGCCCTGAACTGCTCGGGAGTGATTGTGCTCTTGTTCGCCACAACATCATAGTTGGCTTTCAGGAATCGCTCCCTCTCCAGCAGAACTTCCAGTGCCGTGCCTTCATCCTCGAGCCTGGTATCAAGGGCTTTGATCTTGCCCCGAAGAGTGCTTATCGCATCCGACTCCGCCGGATTCTCAAGATAGTTGTTGCGATGGGCCACACCCATAATCATAAAATCACCTTCACCTCTCACCTGGATGCTGTTGGGATCAATGTAGGGAGACAACCCTCCGGCAACAAAATCCCACGTTCCGGGCTGTACGGCAATAACTGCGTCTCCTGATAGCTGAGCCCCCTGCCTGAAGACAGTCACATGGGTGACAGGCGATTGTATGTATTTTTCCTGACCCTCAAGAACGGGTGAACAGAGTGCTGCCACCAACAGGGCAACGAGAAGATATCTTTTCATATGTTTCAATTTTATATAAAGGTATTTAAAATGACCAATACGACCATGATTTGCAAAAACCCTGCCGTAAAAACAGAGGCTGCCGGACGATTGCAATCCGGCAGCCCCATCGTTACCATTCAAAAATCTAACCGTTGTAATCTTTAAGAACACTCATAAGTTTCTGCCGTGCGAAGAAAATCCGGCTCTTTACCGTACCGAGCTTCAGGTTGAGATTCTCGGCTATCTCCTCGTACTTGAAACCGTCAACATGCATGCGGAACGGGAGGCGGTAGTCGTCATGCAGCTCATTAATGGCCTTCTCAATCTCGTTGCCGGCATAGGCCGACTCCGGGGAGATGCTCCCTTTGTCAGAGGGTGAGTTGATGTAGTAAAGCTCCTGCGTACCGTCCATCATTGTGTTTTCCCTCATCTTGCGGCGGTAATTGTTGATGAAGGTGTTTTTCATTATAGTGAAAACCCAGGCCTTGAGGTTCGTGGCATCCACAAATTTGTCCTGGTTCTGTATTGCCTTTAAAAATGTATCCTGAACGAGATCAAGCGCATTGTCGCGGTCGAGGGTAAGACTGAGGGCGTACTTCTGAAGATTGCCCTTCAGATCTATTATACTGGTTGTAAATTCCTGTGCAGTCATATCTCTTTTCGTTTTGTTTGTTGACACAAAGCTAAACAGATAAAATCGGATAACCAAATCCGAATATCTTAATATGTTGTTAAAGTGATGCGGCAGGGGGTTTATTCTAATTGATAAGAAACTTATAAACAGCAACATAATACTGATACGTCTAAATTAAGATAGAAAGGTATTATTTTATGAAAGCATACCTGAAGGATGGCAGGGAAGGAGCGGGCGGATCATTTTCGGGGCAGATATGTAGCACATAATCAGAGTTATAGGCAGTAACCAATATGCGAACTCTTTGTTCATGAGCTCTTTCACGGGCGAGCATATCACAACATTTCTCCGGATTTGACTATATTTACAAAAAAGACCTTCATGGAGTTAAGAGATTATCCTACAGGAAAAACAGCCTTTTACAGATTTGAGGCTCAGGGTGAACCACGTGCTGCAATACTCCTTGTGCACGGTCTGGGCGAACACTCAGGCCGCTATGCCGGATGGGCTGCCAGATTCAATGAGAGAGGAGTGACGCTGCATGCCTTTGATCTTCCGGGGCATGGCAGGACCGAAGGCCGGTGGGGCGTGATACCCTCACCCGAAAAGGTTTATGACACAATTGACAATATCCTTGATGAGATGAAAGGCACTTACCCGGGCGTTCCGCTTTTCATATATGGCCACAGCCTGGGCGGAGGGATAGTCCTCAACTACCTGATCAGGCGCAAACCTGAGGTTACCGGAGCAATTGTGACTTCACCGTGGGTGATCCTCTCTGAGTCGCCCCATCCGCTAAAGATGCTTCTGGCCAATGTGGCCGGCACCCTGATGCCGGGAATGACTCAGCCGTCAGGACTCAAAACCGAATACCTCTCGAGTGATCCGGAAGTGGCAAAAGCATACCGGAATGACCCGCTGGTCCACGGACTGATATCGGCCGGGCTCTATCGCTGGATGACAACTGCAGCAAAGGAGACAAC
>JAEYZD010000142.1 GCA_023430725.1 Bacteroidota bacterium
TGATTGTGCTCTCAATTATATTCTGGTAACCTTAAAAAAAACGACGATCATGTTAGATATAAGATTTCCGATTGGACTGATGTTCTCGATTTTCGGGCTGATCATAACCATTTACGGCATTGCCACCCTGGGTAATGAGGCCATGTATGCCCGTTCACTGAACATAAATGTAAACCTGATTTCGGGTGTTTTGACCCTGCTGTTCGGACTTATCATGCTCTTCTTCTCGGGACCGGTGAAGAAGCTGATGAAAAGAAAATAACTATGGAATCTCATAAAATAAAGCTGCTCAGGCAGCTTTTTTTATTTGTGATCTGTGATCTGAGTATAGTGGAAACCCTCATAGAGGGTAAAGAAATGTAGCACAGATGAATAGAGAGACGTCAGACCCTCGTAGAGGGTAAAGAATTGTAGGATCGCGGAATGGAAGAAAGACCAGACCCTCGTAGAGGGTCAGGAATTGTATAGACATGGCGCCCAAAAAAATAGGGGGCGGGGAGGGTGGGTGGGACCCACTTTATACAATTCTTGATGGTCTGCGACCATCTTCCGCAAAGGGTAGGTCCTGAATTACAATTATGATGGTCTGCGACCATCCTGTTGCCTGCTGGCTACTGCCTCAGAGACAATCACAAATCATCGGAAAAGACCGCCGGGGGCAGTGACCGCATATTGTAACGCGAGGCCATAACCTCACCGTAGGCACCGGCGGAACGGATGGCAACGAGATCACCACGGCGGGTCTCCGGAAGTGCGATGAACTTGCCGAAAGTATCTGTGGTCTCACAGATCGGTCCTACAACCGTGTATTTCTTCTCCTGCCCAACAGAGGTCAGGTTCTCAATGCGATGATAGGCATGGTAAAGCGCCGGCCTCATAAGCTCAGTCATCCCTGCATCAAGTATCACAAACGTCTCGGCTGCGCCGGGCTTGACATACAGCACCCTCGCAATCAGCGACCCGCAGTTGGCAGTGAGGGACCTGCCAAGCTCGAAGGATACGGTGCTCCTGATCCGGCTGTCAAGGTGATTCCTGAAGACATCAAAATATTCAGCAAAAGGAGGGAATCGGTCAGGGTCCTCGTAACTCACCCCAAGCCCGCCGCCGACATTGATGTCGGAAGGCTCAAATCCCCTGTCTGTCAGCCACTGCCAGAGCTCGTTGATCCTCGTGCAGAGATTGCGGTAGACATGCAGGTCGGTGATCTGTGACCCGATGTGGAAGTGGATACCCCTGTAGTCGATGTTTTCCAGTTCCTTCAGCCTGTTCAGCACCCCTTCAAGCTCAACGATCCTGATACCGAATTTGTTTTCGTCGGTTCCTGTGGTTATGTTCTTGATTGTGTGAGCCTCTACGTTGGGGTTGATGCGCAGGGCGACGGAAGCCCTCCGGCCCATTCTTCCTGCGATGCTGTCAATGACCTCCAGCTCGGCGGCTGATTCGGCATTGAAACACTTGATTCCAAGCTCCAGGGCAGTCTCAATCTCACGATCGCTCTTGCCGACTCCGGCAAAGACAGTCTCGCTGGCCTCGAATCCGCAGGCAATTGCATGTACAACTTCGTTACCACTGACACAGTCGGCCCCGAAACCGTATCCCGCCATGATCTTCATTATGACCGGGTTAAAATTGGCTTTGACCGCAAAATGGACATGAAAACCCCTGTTGGCAGCTTCGCCAGAAGCCACAGCCAGCGTCTCACGCAGCATTTCGAGGTCATAATAATAGAATGGGGTCTCGCGTCTCGCGAGTTTTTCGGTAATGTCTCTGGTAATCATGCTTTCTGTGCAAATAACTTCTCATTGAGCGCCCTCAGCGCCGTAATCTTGTCAGTTGTATTGATGAGGATTGACACACTGTGGTCGCTGCCGCCGTATGATATCATCTTGACCGGGATCTCGTTCAGCGCTTCAAAGATCTCCGGTGCTGATCCTACACGGTCAGGTCGGAAGTCTCCCACAATGCAGATGATTGTCTGATGATGATCGATTTCCACATGTCCTATGGAGCTGAGCGAATTCACTATCTCGTCAAGGTGAGCGGGATCCTCGATTGTCAGCGAAACTGATACTTCCGAGGTGGTGATCATGTCAATAGGTGTCTTGAAGGCCTCGAAGGCCTCGAAGATCCTCCTCATGAATCCGTATGCCATCAGCATCCTGTCCGATCGGATCCTGATGCCTGTGATGCCGTCTTTGGCAGCCACAGCCGTGTAATCCTGGAGTGTTGAGGAAGAGGTGATAAGAGTGCCCTCGTCGGCAGGCTCCATCGTATTTTTGAGCCTGACCGGTATGTTTTTCATCCGTGCCGGGTTAATGCTTGAAGGATGAAGTATTTTCGCGCCGAAGTAGGCCAGTTCGGCCGCCTCGCTGAAGGATAGGCTCCTGATGACCCTTGTGTTTTCAACATACCTGGGGTCATTATTATGCAGTCCGCTGATATCAGTCCAGATCTGCACCTCCTCAGCACCCAGTGCGGCCCCTATTATAGTGGCACTGTAGTCGCTTCCCCCGCGGCGGAGGTTGTCGGTCTCCCCGAATACATTCCGGCAGATGAATCCCTGGGTTATAATGATCTGCTCATCCTTAATTACTGCCATCTCCCGCTTCAGGTTTTCCCTGATGTAGAAATAATCGGGTTCACCGTCTTTGTCCACCCTCATGAAGTTCAGCGCCGGGATGAGGGCAGAGGCTATCCCAAGCTCGGAAAGGAGGAAGTGGAGCAGGGCGGTTGACAACAGCTCACCCCGGGCAAGTATGCGCTTCTCATTGTGCCTGCTGAACTCTCTTGAAAAGAGAGTGTCGAGGTAGTTGAAATGTTCGTCAATTATATCATGCGCACGCTCAGACCATGTCGCAGAGGCAAAGATCTCCTTCGCGACGGTGTGATACCTTGTCCGGAGCTGTTCACTCCTTTGCTTCGCACCGTCACTGTCACCTGAAGAAAAGAGCCCGGATATCTCAACAAGTTCATTTGTAGTGCCTGCCATCGCAGACAGCACCACTATCTTCTGTTCTCCGTCACTTATCAGGGGAACCAGAGCCCTGAACCGTTCAGGACTGCCAACCGAGGTGCCTCCGAATTTGTATACTTTCATTTCCAGCGGTTAAAGAATTAAGGTTATAATAGTTGTGCCTTCTATGTCAATATATTGATTATCAATAAAATATGTCACCAGTCTCCGAAAGGTTTTCTGATTGTTGAAGTTAATCATGCTATTGGCAGACTATTTGCTAAATTTAAGCTGTCAAAGATAGGTAAAAGAGAAACTTAAGAGACCTGAATCGCCTTATTTTTTGGGTTATTAACGATAAGAACGGGAGGGAAATATAATGAAGAAGCTGATGTTTTTGGCCCTGGTGGTCATTCTTCTGCCTGCCTGTGCACTCTTCAGGCCAGGGAGCACTCAGGGGCACGGCGGGGTTCAGATTGAACCTGAGGCTGACAGCACGGAATATGAACTCGTGGTCTTTGACCAGGGATTTGAGACATGGTTGCTTATGCAGCCTCAGAACCAGTATTCCGTGGAGTATTACAAAAACAAGAACAGAATTTATGTAAGTGAGTGGAATCAACGTTATTCAAATCCGCGGCGCTACAGGGGCAACTACGAAAGCTACATAAATTACGATCCGTTCATCGATTACGGGCTGGAGTT
>JAEYZD010000162.1 GCA_023430725.1 Bacteroidota bacterium
TTCTTACGGAGGCAGATGAGATGGCAAGGGTCTGGGAGTTGCGAAAGGCGGGCCTGGGTGTTCTTCTCAACATCCCCGGCAGGAGAAAGAGCGTACAGGTGATTGAGGATACTGCTGTCATGCCGGAGCTGTTTCCTGAATACATTGAGGAGGCTGCCACCGTACTGAAGAAGCACGGGCTCAGCTGCGCCTATTATGCGCATATCGCCACGGGCGAACTTCATCTCAGTCCGCTGCTTGACCTTAAGGATCCGGATGACATCAGGACTTTCCGGAGTCTGGCAGAGGATATTGCGAGGCTGGTCAAGAAGTACAGGGGATCACTCAGCGGCGAGCACGGGGACGGCAGGCTGCGCGGAGAGTTCATACCGCTTATGCTCGGACAGCATAACTATTCCCTGCTCAGGGAACTCAAAAAGACATGGGATCCTGACGGTCTCTTCAATCCGGGAAAGATTACTGACACTCCCCCGATAACTGAGAATCTGCGCTACCCCGCAGGTGAGAGAAGAAGGTTCCCGGGAAAGGTATTTGAATTCCCTGAAGAGGAGGGAATCCTTTATGCTGCGGAAAAATGCAGCGGCTCGGCCGATTGCCGGAAGAGTGCTCTGATGGGCGGAACCATGTGTCCCACCTTCATGGCAACCGGCGACGAAGACAAGTCGACACGCGCCAGGGCCAACATATTGCGGGAGTTTCTTACCCGCTCCTCCAGGAAAGAGCCTTTTGACCACGAGGAGATTTACAGGGTAATGGATCTCTGCATCTCGTGCAAGGCATGCAAGTCCGAGTGTCCCTCAAATGTTGATGTGGCCCGGCTCAAGGCCGAGTTCCTGCAGCACTACTATGACCTTCACCATGTGCCGTTCCGCGCGTGGCTTATTGCATGGCTGCCGAGGCTCTATGCGCCAGGGATGCTCTTAAGACCGTTTACCAACCTGGTAACCGGGACTTCGCTGTTTAAGAGGATAATCGGGTTCTCCGTAAAACGTCCGATACCTGCCCTCTCACCGGTGACTCTAAGGCGCTGGGAGAAGCGGCACGGAAGAACGATTAACAAATCAGACGTGACCGGCACCGGCGCTCTGGCTGGCAATCCCGGCGCCAATAGTCAGTCTGGCCATCAGGGCAGTAATGTCCAGCCTGGTCATCCCTGCCCGAAAGGAACCGTATACCTCTTTGCCGACGAGTTTACAAACTACAATGAGAGTGATATTGGCATCAAGGCAGTCATTCTGCTCGAGAAGCTGGGTTATACGGTGGTTATACCCCGTCACCGCGAGAGTGGCAGGACATTCCTTTCCAAGGGACTGCTGCGGTCGGCCCGGAAGATAGCCGTAAAGAACATTCTTATGCTCCGCGATGTTGTAACGGATGAACGGCCGCTGGTGGGCATCGAGCCCTCAGCCCTTCTCACCTTCCGGGACGAGTATCCGGAGATGGCCGGGAAAAGCCTGGCAGAGGATGCCCGCAGGCTCGCCGGCAATGCACTGCTGTTCGAGGAGTTTATCTGCCGCGAGATTGACAGGGGCAATATCTCTTCTGAAAGCTTTACATCTCAGCCGAAGAAGATACTGCTGCACGGTCACTGCCAGCAGAAGGCGGTTGCCTCAACCGCACCCACGATCAGGATGCTGTCCCTGCCCGCCGGTTACAAGGTTGAGGAGATCAACGACGGCTGTTGCGGGATGGCAGGCGCATTCGGATATGAAAAGGAACATTACGACCTGAGCATGAAGATCGGGGAGATGGTTCTCTTCCCGGCAGTCAGGACAGCCGGAGCAGAAACGGTCATCACTGCGCCGGGGACATCGTGCCGCCATCATATTGCAGACGGCACGGGACGAAAGGCTCTCCACCCGGTGGAGGTATTGCATGATGCTCTTATTAAATGAATTGAAACAATAAAACGGATCAGGATGAACACAGCAGGATTCAGTAAGGTTGAACAAGCATTTTTCAACCGGTCGGGAAGGAACACAATGACCACGAAGATGCCCTATGTCGTGGTTGACAATTTTCCGGGCCTTGGACTGATGACAGCGCTCCGCTTCCTGGAGTGGGTGGCGGAGAACCCGCACGGGGTCATAAGCCTTCCAACCGGGAAGACACCCGAGTATTTCATCAAGTGGACCAAATACATGCTGAATAACTGGGATAGTCCGGAGTCAGTCAGGATCCGCGAGGAGAACGGCTTGTTCCTGAAGGATAAGCCATCACTTGGAGGATTGCATTTTGTCCAGATAGATGAGTTCTACCCGATCAACCCGCGTCAGCACAACAGCTTCTTCGATTATGTAAGCAAGTTCTATATCGAAGGTTTCGACCTTGATCCGGCCAAGGCATTGCTGATAAATTCAGAGGAGATAATCCTCGCTGAAGGAAAACACTACTCTGAGGTCTTCCCCGAAAATACCATAGATCTGACCCTCCGTAACAGGGAGGCCGTCAGCAGGCTGGAGAAGCTTCAGCAGGAATCGCTCTTCCGGATTGACAACTGGTGCACGAATTATGAGAAAAAAATCAGGGCTCTCGGAGGTATCGGATTCTTCCTTGGCGGCATAGGACCTGACGGCCATATTGCTTTTAATACAAGGGGAAGTGATCATAACTCTGCCACGAGGCTCACTGCAACCAACTTCGAGACACAGGCGGCCTCAGCCGGGGACCTCGGAGGAATCGAGGTGTCACGGACACGGCTGGTCATAACTATCGGTCTTGGAACCATTACGTACAATCCTGAGGCTGTTGCAATTATCTTTGCCGCAGGCGATGCAAAGGCGCTTGTTGTGAAAAATGCTCTCGAGAGCGGCCCTGACAACCTCTATCCGGCAACTGTGCTGCAGGGGTTGAAAAATGCCCGGTTCTACCTTACTGAGGGGGCAGCGGTGCAGCTCCATGACTCGGTTGAGAGATACTTCAGGGAGGGCGAATGGTCCTTCGAGAAAACCGAAAGGGCGGTCTTCGACCTCTGTCAGAAAATACAAAAATATGCGCATAAACTTGTGCCTGAGGATCTTGAGAACGACGAGTATTGTTCCCTGATACCGGGTCTCAGTCTCAATACTGTGGCTGACGTTATTGAGTCGACAAAGAGAAAAATAGAGGCAGGGCTCCGGCGGGAGCGGAACACTACGTTCTTTCATACCGGTCCGCACCATGATGACATCATGCTGGGCATCTTCCCGGCGATAATACCCCAGTTGAGGGAGATCACAAACCGGTTTCACTTCTCGGTGCTCACATCCGGATTCACCGCGGTGACAAACAGCATGCTTCTCGAATTATTGGAGGAGACACAGCGTCTTATCGCGGCAGGCATGATTCAGATGCTCAGGTACCCTGACTTCTTTGAGTCGGGCTACAAATTCAAGTGGGACAAGGATGTGAGTCACTATCTCGACAAGGTGGCTGACAAGGACGAGGCCGGCAAGATGAGGGGTCTCTGTCACAGGATAGTGAGGGCAATGGTGGATATTTACCGTCTGAAATCTAAGGATGAGCTTGATTCACAGATTCAAAGGAATATTGACCTGATAAGGGGAAGTTACAGCGGTGAGAAGAATCCAACTGACATACAGAAGCTCAAGGGGATGCTCCGGGAGTTTGAGGAGGAACTGGTATGGGCGCATTACGGTGTGCCGGTGCGCAACATAGAGCACCTGCGGCTTGGATTCTACACAGGAGATATTTTCACTCAGCAGCCTGACAAGCATCGGGATGTTGAGCCTATACTGCAGTGCCTGAGAAGAATACAGCCAAATATCATAAGTCTGGCCTTTGACCCTGAGGGCTCGGGGCCGGATACTCATTATAAGGTATTGCAGGCAATTGCCGAGGCCCTGAGGCAATGGAGCCAGGAAAAGGACCTCTCAGAACTGAAAGTGATTGGCTACCGCAACGTATGGTTCAGGTTCCTTCCATTTGAGGCGAATGTGTTTGTGCCTGTCTCCCTCAATTCAATGGCGGTGCTGAACCAGTCGTTCCGCGATTGTTATGTCAGCCAGGTTAACGCTTCTTTCCCCAGCCCTGCGTATGACGGTCCGTTCAGTGACCTGTCGCAGCAGGTGTGGGTTGAGCAGTTCAAGCAGGTGCAGCTGATACTGGGCAAGGACTTCTTCTATGAGAACGAGAGTCCCAAGATCAGGGGCACACACGGGATGGTCTACTATAAGGAGATGCTTCTGGAGGAGTTCCTTCAGCATGCCCGTGAGCTTGAGAAGAGCGTTGAGGGGGCAAATATTCACTGAGACGTCTGTCCTGCAGGATCAGTCGTACAGGAAGTACTTTTCAGCTTTCGCCCTGAAAGCCGGTATGTCACGGGTCCACAGATCCAAGATATCATCAACCCTGAATGACTTCGTGAAGGTCAGTCGCACCTCATCCGTTCCGCAAACCTTATCGAACATCGAGTGGCGTGAAGGATCGCACATTGTGAAGAGGTTTTTCTTCGGCCAGAGCCGGTGTGCCTCCTGCATGATGTAGAATTGCAGAAGTGTTAGCGGGGCAGTTGAGGGGTCAGTGATATGAATCTGTACTCCGTGGACCATTTTTCCCTCAAGGGTGCTGAAATAGGGTTTGTAATGTATAGGCCTGAATATCACTCCCGGCAGTTTCAGTTTGTTAAGGCCTGTGGCAAGTGAGTCTGCATTGATCCACGGGGCGGCGAAGGTCTGGAAGGGGATTGTATATCCAACTCCTATACTGACGGCATAAAGTTCTCCGGCAATACCTGTGGCAGGGTAATACAGAGGTGTGTCTCCGTGAGGAACCTGGGGGGATGAAGGGACCCATGGGAGGCCTGTCTCACTGAAATGCATCGACCTGTGCCATCCCGTCATTTTCTCCACATGAAGTCCGCAAACAACCCCGCCGGAGAGAAGTCTTTCACCGTTGAGGAACATGGCAAGCTCGCCAACGGTCATCCCGTGGATGTAGGGAATCGGGAACTGGCTGACGAAGGAGAAGAAACCGGGACGGGTGATGGCTCCCTCCATACGCATTCCGCCAAGCGGGTTAGGTCTGTCAAGCACAACTACCGGTATACCGTTTTCGGCTGCTGCCTCCATAACGAGCCCTAACGTACTTATAAAGGTGTATGACCTGGAACCTATATCCTGGATATCATACACAAGAATATCAATATCCTTCAGCATCTCCGGAGATGGCTTGCGGGTTTTGCCGTACAGGCTGTAAACCGGGAGACCTGTTGAGGGATCGGTCTCGAAATCGACATACTCCCCGGCGGTGAACTCGCCCCTAACCCCGTGTTCAGGGCCGTACAGCGCCACCAGGTTAACCTCCGGTGCATTGTGAAGTATGTCAACGGTTGACCTCAGTGAGCGGTCAACGCCTGTGGGATTGGTAACCAGTCCTACCTTTTTCCCCTTCAGGATCTCAAAATTGCTTTTGATCAGGGTCTCCACCCCGGTTGCAACATTCTGTCCGCTCAGTGGGCCTGACAGCGCTAAAGCCAGAACAGAAACAAGCCCTGAATTCAAGAATCTCCTAATAGCAGTATTCATATCTGGTGTTTTGATTTACTTCGTTAATTATCTTCAATCCGGGCTGAACTGCAGGCAGAATTGATTTGTCTTATATAATACAAGTGCTCTCCGCCCGGCTCAAAAAAAATCTTTATGACAAATTAAATAAAATTCAATTGTCTATTGACTTGAATATTATAAATATTTATTTTTGGATTTGTAAGATGTAATACAACTTTCATGAAACCCTTAAACTACTTTGTTCTTTTATTGTTTATTATTCAGCTTGCAGGGTGTCAGCAAAAAGAGGTTCCGGCAGAATTGCAGGAGCAGCTTGACAGCATTGCGGCTGAGATGGTACCTCAGAGTGCCGAATCCATTGTTGACGTTGCTCTTGTGATGTCAGATGGCGGCGTGATTACGGCCAGGGGAGAGACAGATCTTCCTGCTGCAAAAAGTGCAATAATTGAGATGCTTGAGAACGCAGGCGTAGAATATGCTGACAGCATCACGGTCATGCCTGATCCTGCTGTCGTTGAAAAGCCTTATGGGCTGATCACAGTCAGTGTATGCAACATCAGGACCCGTCCGTCACATGCGGCGGAACAGTCGACACAGGCTCTGATGGGTACGCCCGTCAGGATTCTGGACAAGCGCAGCGGCTGGTACCTGGTTCAGACACCGGATTCATATACAGGCTGGACTGACAATGACCTGGCCGAGCTCAGTGATGAGGAGCTTGCTGCCTGGAAGGGAAGTGACAGAATTATTTATACAGGACATACCGGGGTTGTTGCAGACAGCAATGGTGAGACAGTTTCGGACATTGTCTTCGGGGTTGTTGCAGTCAGGACCGGTTCGCGGGGAGACAGCTGGACAGTACTGCTTCCTGACGGCAGGAGCGGTGAGATAAAGAAAAGCGATTGTGCTGATTTCCGCACCTGGGCTGAAGGAGCCGGTATTGCGCCAGAAGGTCTTGTTCGCTTTGCGAAATCATTCATGGGCGCTCCGTACCTCTGGGGCGGAACCTCTACGAAAGGGGTCGACTGCAGTGGGTTTACAAAAATGATATATTATTTCGGAGGTGTCATTCTGACACGTGATGCTTCGGGCCAGTTCCGGTACGGTGATGAGGTGAGTATTGACAAGCCGCTCGAGACTCTGGCACCCGGTGATCTGCTCTATTTCGGAAGGGTGAGGGACGGCAAACCGCGCATTACACACACGGGAATGTACATAGGTGACACTGAGTTCATCCATTCATCAGGAATGGTAAAGGTTAACAGTTTCGACTCTACAAGGACGAACTACAGCGGCTATCTGCTTGAGATACTGCAGGGTGCCAGGAGGGTGACAACTTTCACAGAGGGAAAGGGTCTGGAACGTGTTTCTCAACACAGCTGGTATTTCTGACAGTATATGAAAAAACGTGAATTTATCAAGATCGGGGGCCTTGCAGCAGGTGCAATCATTGCCGGGTGCAAGGCTTCCACTGCTGACGGTTCGTCAGGCAGGGGCATAGTTGCAGGCAAGGGAGGCGGTAAGCTGAAACTCAGCTACAGGCCTTACGAATTGCAGTTGCGTCATGTCTTTACGGTTGCGACCAACTCGAGAACCACAACACCGGTGGTTCTTACGTCAATTGATTATGACGGTGTTACTGGCTTCGGAGAGGCTTCGATGCCTCCATACCTTGGCGAAAGCCATGAGTCGGTGCTCAATTTTCTGTCAAAAGTTGACCTGGAGCAATTCAGTGATCCGTTCCTGATGGAGGATATCCTGGCCTATGTTGAAGGGGTCATGCCCGGCAACTATGCTGCCAAGGCCTCAATTGACATCGCACTGCATGATCTTACCGGCAAGCTTCTCGGGCAGCCGTGGTTCAGGATCTGGGGACTGGATCCGAAGAAAGCACCGGTAACAAGCTTTACAATCGGTATTGATACTGCTGATGTGGTAAGGGAAAAGACACTTGAGGCCAGCGCCTTCCGGCAGCTTAAGATCAAGATGGGGCGTGACAATGACAAGGAGATGATTGATGTCGTCCGGTCAGTGACTGACGTTCCTGTCTTTGTCGATGTGAACCAGGGATGGAAGGACAGGAACTATGCACTGGAGATGGCTAACTACCTCAGCGAGAGGGGCGCGCTGTTCATAGAGCAGCCAATGCCCAAGGAGCAGGTGGAAGATATTGCATGGCTGACAGAGAGGAGTCCTCTGCCGATAGTTGCTGATGAGGCGCTGCAGACCGTCAGCCAGCTTCTCGGCATGAAGGGAATCTACAGTGGCATCAACATTAAGCTGATGAAGTGTGGCGGTATGCATGCAGCCTACAAAATGATTACGATGGCCAGGCAGATGGACATGAAGATTTTGATAGGATGTATGACCGAAACTTCCTGCGCTGTCTCCGCCGCTGCCCAGCTTTCACCGCTGGTCGATTGGGCGGATCTTGACGGTAATCTGCTGATCAGTAATGATATATATGACGGCATGACTGTGGTAGACGGAAAGATCGTTCTGCCTGACCGGCCCGGTATAGGAATTACAGAGAAAAAAAGTTGAAACTTGTAATACATCCTGCATATAAATATGTATCTTGCTTGTGGGATGTGGTGTACGGAAATCAATCAAATATATAACCTAATCAATACTATTTAACCCTAAATCCAATCACATGAGAACAAAACTATTAATGTTGTTTGCGGTTTTGGGACTGATGCTTTCACAAAGCATTTATGCTCAGTCTAAGATCGTGACAGGAACTGTCACTGACGCCACAACGAATGAGACGTTGCCTGGCGTCAACGTGATAATCAAGAACACTACCACGGGTACCAGTACCGACCCCATGGGGAACTATGCCATTACGGTGGCCCCCGGTCAGGTGCTGTTGTTCAGTTCGCTGGGATATGCTCCCCGTGAGGTGACCGTGGGAGCGGGGAACAGGATAAGCGTAAGCCTGTCTCCGGACGTTCAGCTGATAGAGGATGTGGTGATCACCTCAGAATTCGGGATGAAGCGTGTGTCCCGTGCTGTAGGATCATCGGTTCAGAACGTCAAGGCCTCCGACATTGCGGAGTCCGGACGTGATAACTTCATCACGGCACTGCAGGGCCGCGTGGCAGGTATGACCGTCAATAGCACCAGCGGTGCTCCCGGTGCTTCCACTTCGGTCGTACTCAGAAGCATTACCTCAATATCCGGGAATAACCAGCCGCTTTATGTAATTGACGGTATCCCGATGAACAACTCATCATTTGACCCGCTTGGCATGGTTCAGCCGGTTGAAACCTTCGCGGTACGCAACCTTGACTTTGCATCGAGAGGAAACGACTTCAACCCTGAGGATATAGAGTCAATGACAGTGCTCAAGGGTGCTGCTGCCGCTGCCCTTTACGGTTCAGACGCTTCAAACGGCGCCATCATCATCACAACCAAGAAAGGTGTTGCCGGAAGAGGCAAGGTATCATACAACAATTCATTCAGGTGGGACAATGCCTACGGTATTCCTGAACTGCAGGACAAATATACAAGCGGCTATTACGGAACCACCAACTATTATTATCTCACCCGTTTCGGTGGCAAGTATGTTCCGGGGATGACCCTATATGACAATGTTGATGCAATCCTCCAGACCGGTTTCACTATGAGGCATAACATCTCGGTTGAAGGCGGTTCTGACAGGGTTACACTTCGTGCTTCGGCTTCAACTCTTGATCAGCAGGGTGTTATCATAACCTCTGATTTCTCAAGGTTCAACCTTTCTCTCTCCGGAAAAGCAGAAGTGACCAAATGGCTGACTGTTGAGTCCACCATGCAGTATGCTTCCACGGAGAACAACAAGGTTCCGCTGGGTGTTTCCGGCCCTCTCTACATGGCAATGCGCTGGCCGATGGTTGACGACATGAGAGAATGGCTTGCAGAGGACGGATCGCACATGAGCACACCGGACTATTATCTTGACGGAGACCTGATTAACCCAATCTTCGGCCTTAACAGGAATAAACTGTTTGACGATTCCGACAGGTTCATTTCAAACGTATCAGCAACACTGGTTCCCCTGACGAACACATTCGTCCGTGCACAGATCGGATGGGATGTTGGTATGCAGACCTACATCGCAACCAGGCACCCATACTATGACACCTATCAGGACGGCACCGGAATCTATAACATTTCCAAGTCGAACTTCTCCGATCCCACCCTGAACGTTCTGACCGGTTATTCAAATAACTTTCTGAATGACAAACTGTCCGTAACGGCACAGTTCGGTTATCACCAGCTTGAAAACGGGGTGACAAGGCTTGGTACTTACGGTACCAAATTTGCCGTTGTCGACTTCCAGTCGATAAATAACTGCGACCCGCTGTCGATCAGCTCATCGCAGCGCCACACAAAGAGAAGGATTCAGGCTCTCTCAGGTCAGTTGGAACTTGGCTACAACCAGATGGCTTATCTGACTCTCCGAGCCCGTAACGACTGGTCCTCAACTCTTCCGGTAGAAAACAACCGTTACTTCTATCCAGCAGTGGAGGGATCATTCATTGCTTCAGAGCTTCCTTTCATCAAGGGAAACAGTGTACTCAACTATTTGAAGCTCAGAGGTTCGATTGCACAGGTTGGTAAGGATGCAGGTCCGCTTGAGATAGATCCTCAGCTTGAGCCCACACTTCTTACAGGCGGCGGTTACAAGTACGGATTCACCGGCCCCAACAGGAACCTGAGACCAGAGATCACCACTTCTAAGGAGGTTGGCTTCGAGGGTCGCTTCCTTGATGACAGGATCAATGTGGACTTCACATATTTCTGGACTCATTGCGATGATCAGATCGTAAAGGGCTTCCGTCTCAGCTACGGTACCGGATTCGTGCTCAACAACATGAACGTTGGTACGTTTGAGACCTGGGGATGGGAAGGTATGATCAACGGTGACATACTCCGCCTGGGTAACGGTCTTCGCTGGAACCTTGGTTTCACTGCCTCTCATACTGACTCAGAGGTGGTTTACCTTCCTGCAAACGTTACAGAGTACTACAATGCATACACCTGGAACTCAGGAAACATCAGGAACGGTATCATGCTCGGCTATCCTGTCACAACTATCACCGGCAGGGCATGGCTACGCAATGATGCAGGAGATGTCATCATCAGTCCGACAACAGGCACTCCTGTTGTGAATGCAAACTGGACTGTTGTCGGCAACCGTGAACCCAAGCTTCGCTACGGTATGACTTCAGCACTCAGCTATAAGGGTCTCCGTCTGTCAGCAATGTTCTCGGGCCGGTACAAGGCTACAGTCGTGAACGGCACGAAGCGTCTGATGATGCAGGAAGGTCTGAGCTGGGAGTCTGTTACCATGCGTGAAAGCGGTTCATATGTATTTGAGGGTGTGCTGCAGGACGGCAACGAGAACACAGCCAATCCCACCAAAAACAATATCGTGGTTGATATGAATCTCTTCAACACCACCTATACAGGCGGTGATGAGGACTGGATTGAGGAGGATGTCAACTACCTGCGTCTGCAGGAACTGCGTCTCTCATACAACCTGCCAGCAAAATGGATGAACAAGACCACAATCCTGTCACAGGCCAGTGTTTTCATAACAGGCAATGACCTTGCAGTCTGGACCAACTACTCAGGTATTGACGCTGTGGGCAACACAGTCTCAGCAGCTGCCGGTGGAACAGGAGGCGAGGGTATCGATGTGTATTCACTTCCTAACCCGAGGGGTATCTCACTGGGTATTAATGTGACATTCAAATAATTGCTAATACAAAAAACTGAAACAATGATAAAAAAGATATCAATTTCCGTTGTTTTGCTGGCATCGTTCATGTTCATAACCACAAGTTGTGAGGATTGGCTGGATGTCAACAAAAACGTGGATGCTCCCGATTATGTGGAGGGTTATCTCTACCTCGCGGGGATCATCCAGCAATACCAGGGCATGTACTGGGATATCCGTGCGACAGGCCCCCTCTCCCAGATGATGGGTACCACTTCCTATACGACTTTTGCACAACACTACTACAGCGCAGGCAGTGACGCTGCCGGTGAAATATGGCGTGTTGTTTACTGGTTGCAGGGGATGAACCTTGAGAATATGATAAACCAGTCGGTTGCAGCAGAAAACTGGACCCTGGCAGGGATCGGTTATGCAATCAAGGCATATTCATGGGATCAGATGACCAAGTTACACGGTGAGCTCATCCTGAAGGATGCATTCGTTCCCGGACTTCTGGCTCACAGGTATGATTATCAGGATACGATCTATAAGTCAGTCCGTGACTGGGCATACAAGGCAGTTGAATACCTCAGCATGCCTGATGCAACGGGTTACGGTACAAAAATCAGCGCCAATGATTATATCTACGGTGGTGATCCTGAGAAGTGGAAGAAATTTGCTTACGGAGTTATTGTGAGCAACCTTGCATCCCTTTCCAACAAGGCTGACTTCACAACTGAGTATGCAACCGAACTTCTTGATGCTGCCTCCAAATCCTTTGCTGCAAACTCTGATAATGCTACGGTCAGGGTGACCGGGGGAGGTGCTGCTGCTGCTCAGGGTGCCTACAATAACTTCTGGGGAACAGCTCGCGTCAACCTTTCACGTTCATACTTCCAGCATGAATATGCGGTTCAGGTCTTCACCGGAACCGTACCTGTATATGACCAGGCAACCGGAAACAAGACTACCGTAACAGGCAACAGTTATTATCCTTACCAGCTTGCTGATAAGCAGATTGTCTGCGATACAATCATTACCGTTCCCGGCCACTATGATCCGCGTGTTGCAGTCAAGCTTGCAACCACTGATGATGCAGCCTATACGAATCTCGACAATGCCTATGCAATCAAGAAACGTAAGTACTACGGCGGAAGTTTTACAGGCACTGGCGGCCCGATAGGTACGGCTCCTTCGTTCTACGGCCGCAACGTTGGCTCAGCTGCAACAAGCACCGATGATGCGGCGCATGACGGCAGTGGCCGCTGGCTCTACCGTGATGATGCACCATATATCCTGATGACATATGCCCAGCTGAAATTCTGCGTGGCAGAAGCTCTCTGGAAACTTGACCGCAAGACAGAATCGCTCCAGGCGTTCAAAGACGGCGTCAAGGCTGATCTGGAGTTCACAGGTGAGTATATAGTTACCGGCAAGCCGGGCAAGATCGTTGACGAGGTTCAGACCACCCTGGGTGTTACCGGCGGTGACAAGCTGACCAAGGGTGTTTATACAACCATGGCAGATGAGTATGCTGCCGGTCCCTATGTTGACGGCCTGACCGAAGCTGACTTCACTCTCTCACATATCATGATGCAGAAGTGGGTTGCCCTTTATCCCTGGGGAGCTTCCGAAGCATGGGTTGATATGAGGAAATATCATTATGATATTGAGTATACGGGTGATTATCCGAAGAGCGGCAATGGCTGGGATCTTACAACCGTTACGATGAAATGGGATACTGATCCCGACAAGGTATACAAGGGTCTCTATCTTGCACCGGCACAGGTCCAGAGCCGCAAGGCTGCATGGAACACCTTTAATGAAGGTTCACCCTGTTACAGGATACGTCCGCGCTACAACTCAGAATACATGTGGAACAAACCTTCACTTGAGGGTCTGAAACCCATATCAGGAATGGCGCCCAACTATCAGACCTCAATACCGTGGTTTGCCTATCCAGGTGCTATGCCTCAGAACTAATCGTCAAACCGGATAAATTATAGAAAATGAAAATTATAAAATTCTTTACTCTGATACTGGCTGTTACTCTGATGGTTTCCTGCGAGAAGCATGAAATTGAATTCGGAGGAGAATACGTCAGTGACATGGCGGAGTTCCAGTTGCATTACATTGCTCCTGTGACAGCCGTGGCTGCAAACAACCTTACAAGGGTAGACATAAACAACCAGATGTTCGCCAACAACAAGGCTCCGCTTAATACCTACAATGCCATCCCGAGCGGTAGTGTCGGCAGATTCTACGCTGTTCAGCCCGGAAATGTGAACATCAAACTTTATAAACTGGGCAAGGTTACAGTTGACTCACTTGTGTACGAGCAGAACGTGACCCTGGCGAAAGGGAAGCAGAACCTTTTCATTCACGACATGACCAAACCTCCGGTTGTGATTGACAACGGTTATCCCTATGAACGCAGGGAAACAGTACAGGACGACTCAACAATCTGGGTCAAGTTCTACAACTTCCTCTATGAGACCGCCAATGTTCCTACAACACTCAGGTTGCAGTACCAGTATATCAGCACCCGTACAAACGAGCTGGTTAACATTGGCGAACCTGTGGCTTTCGCCGAGACTACCGGATGGCAGCAGGTTCTGTTCATTAAAGAAGGTCCGCTGGACAATGAACGTCGCATCGATTACCGTATAAAGGTGATTGATGATAACGGAAGCGTTGTCGGCGATCTCCAGATAAGGAACGCGAGCGGCACTTATGTAAGCTATTCTGACTGGTGGAATGGAATCCTTGGCAGGAGGTATCATCATATCTTCGCCGGGATGAGGGCTGCAGCACCGGCCAGCGCCGTGAGGGTCTTTACCGCATTATAGTTTTTTTGTACAGTTTGGAGGTTTTGCCCTTCAGTGGGTAGAATCAGGCTTGGTTACTGCAGAGGCACTGAATTTCAGTGCCTCTGCTTTATGTTTATGAATCTGTCTGCCGGGTTTGATTTAGTAACGACTTGATTTCCCTCGGTTCAACCTGTTGTAACCGCGGGCTGGTTGAGTTCCGGGATTTTACATCCCGGGGAATCCGTGGATTATATGACTTTTGCGCTTTACAGCCTGTTGAACCCGCTTCTTTCTATCAGCGGATCAACTGACGGCTCACGGCCGCGGAATTCCCTGAAAAGCTCATCCGGTTCCCTGCTGCCACCCTTCTCGAGTATAGTCCGTCGGAATGAAATGGCTGTTTCACTGTCAAAGATTCCCCGCTCCCTGAACATGCTGAAGGCGTCAGCGTCAAGCACCTCGGCCCACTTATACCCGTAGTATCCTGCTGCATAACCCCCGGAGAAGAGATGAGCGAAGGAGACGCTCATGCATGCCCCGTCAGCTGGCGGAAGAAGCTCTGCCGGTGTCATGGCGGCACGCTCGAACGCGATTATGTCACCGCTGAACGGTTCCCTGAGTGTATGCCATGCCATGTCGAGCAGTCCGAAACTGAGCTGCCGCATGCAGGCATAACCTTCATTGTATGTAACAGATTCCCTGAGTTTTGAAAGGATTTCATCCGGAATCTTTTCGCCTGTCTCATAGTGGGCAGCCCAAATGTCAAGCCACTCCTTCTCCCAGGCCCAGTTCTCCAATATCTGCGAAGGCAGCTCCACGAAGTCGCGCTTTACATTGGTGCCTGACAGGCTTTCATATGTGCAGTCTGATAGCATGCCGTGAAGCGCATGGCCAAACTCATGAAGAAACGTGTTCATCTCGCTGTGCGACAAAAGTGATGGTCTGGCCGGTGTTGGGCGGGTGAAGTTCATTACAAGCGAGACAACCGGGATTATCCTCCTCCCGTTTTCCTTCCACTGTTCACGGAAGCCTGTCATCCAGGCCCCTCCGCTCTTCCCCTTCCTCGGATGGAAGTCGAGCATAAGAATAGCAATGATCCCTTTATCTCCGTCATGGACCTCATAAGCAGTCACCTCCTCGTTGTAGACCGGAATTTCCCGGTTCTCAATGAATGTAAGGCCATACAGCCTGGTTGCCAGGCCAGGCACAGCCTCCCTGACCTTATCGAGCGGCATATAGGGGCGCAGGGCCTCGTCGTCTATGCTGTATCTCTCCATCCGAAGCTTCTCGGCCCAGTAGGCCCAGTCCCACCTCTCAAGTCTTCCTTCATGACCGTGGTTTCGGGCATACTCTTCAATGTCCTGCAGATCTTTCCTGCCTGCCGGGGTGGAGGCTGCAAGCAGCCTCTCAAGGAAGGCGTTCACCTCTGCGGGAGTTGAGGCCATCCTTTCCTCGAGTGCATAGGATGCATAGTCCGGAAAGCCGAGCAGTTGTGCCATCCTCAGGCGCAATTCCGTAATCCGTTTAACCAGTTCCCTGTTGTCATGCTCGTTGCCACGGAATGCACGATGCGCATATGCCCTGAAAATCTGTTCCCTCAGGTCGCGCCTGTCAGCATATTGCATGAATGGGACGTAGCTTGGGGCGTGAAGTGTGAACAGCCATCCTGCCATGCCCTTCTCTGATGCAAGAGCCGCGGCGGCCTCGAGTACCCCGTCAGGCAGGCCTGCAACATCCTCCTCGCGGGAGAGAGGCAGTGTGAAGTCATTTGTCTCGGCAAGCACATTCTCCTCAAATCTGAGAGACAGGGTTGAGAGCTCCACCGTAATGTCACTGAACTGCTCCTTTGACTCATCTGAAAGGCCGGCTCCGCCGCGCACAAAGCCCTTGTACTTGCGGTCAAGCAAAATCATCTCTTCCTGGTTGAGCCCGAGACTGTCACGGTTCTCATATACGCTCTTCACCCTCGCGAACAGGTTGGGATCGAGTGAAATGTCATTGCTGAATGCGGTCAGGACAGGTGATACCTCGCGGGCAGCATCCTGTAATTCGGGAGTGGTGTCTGAACTGTTAAGGTTAAACAGTATAGGGGTGATGCGGTTCAGCAGTGCGCCGGCATTCTCAAGAGCCTCAATGGTATTGTGAAAATCTGGTTGATCAGGACATACAATGATATCCTCTATCTCTTTCCTGGCAGTAGCAATGGCTTCATCCACAGCCGGTTTGAAGTGCTCCGGCCTGATCAGTTCAAATGGCGGAATGGCGAAGGGGGTGGCCCATTCCTGCAAAAGGGGGTTGTTCCGGGTCATAGGTCAGGTATCTGGTTTGGACAAATATAGTTATTTGGGATTTGCGATGCGCGATGTGCGATTTGTTGGCAGTTCCTGATGGCGGGTGGGTCGGGGAGCAGCCCTTGCCGACTTCACTACTGCCTGTTGCCTGGTGCCTTCTGCCTGAAAAAATAAATGCCACATCCCTTTCGGAATATGGCATTTATGTTTTGAACGAAGAAAAATCAGAACGGCAGGTCGTCCATCTCCGGGCTGGGAGAGGGAGCATCTTCGAGGCGCGGGCTTACAATAGCCTGCTGGCCATTCTCAGCCACCGCAATGCCACGCGACACTGAGAGAGCATTCAGGTTGGTGATGTAATTGGCCATCCCGTTCTTTTCCCAGCGATTACCCTTTATATTAAAGGTCACAGTCACATCCTGCCTGAGCCACGACTCATCAATCAGCTCACACTTTTCCTGGATAAGCTGGAACTTGATAAAATCGACATAGGCCTGGCCGCTTCCGCTATCCTTGTGTTCAATAACGAACTCGCGCTTGCGGAACCGCTCATTGACCCTGTTAATGGGGTAAACCTCAGCAACCTTACCGGTGATCTGGTATTCCATTATACAGATTCAGTTATGATTATCCTGTCAATCATGTCTCCTGCCTGTATCTGGTCAATCACTTCAAGTCCCTCTGTGACCTTGCCGAAGCAGGTATGTTTTCCGTCGAGGTGTTTGGTGTTTGTCCTGCTGTGGCAGATGAAGAACTGGGAGCCGCCGGTATCCTTGCCTGCGTGGGCCATTGACATGACGCCGCGGTCATGATACTGTTTCTGACCGTTAAGTTCGCATTTGATCTTGTATCCCGGGCCTCCGGTGCCAACACGTGGATCGGTTATGTCAATAGAGTAGGGGCAACCACCCTGTATGACGAAATCCGGGATAACCCTGTGGAATGCCAGTCCGTCATAGAATCCGGTTTTGGCCAGCTTCACGAAGTTTGCCACAGTGCCCGGGGCATCGTCATCATAGAGGATGACTTTCATCACCCCCTTAGGGGTATGTATCTCTGCTGATATCATTGCTTGACTATATCGAGGAGCTCAACGTCAAAGACGAGGGTTGAGAAGGGAGGAATGGGACCTGTACCCTGCTCACCGTAAGCAAGTTCGTAAGGAATATAGAATTTGAACTTCGAACCCACAGGCATCAGCTGGAGGCCTTCCTGCCACCCCTGTATGACCTGGTTGACACCGAACTCAACGGGCTCGCCACGGTCAACGGAAGAATCGAATGTTGTGCTGTCAAGAAGTTTTCCGGTATAATGAACCTTAACCATATCAACGGCGGTTGGTTTTGCACCTGTGCCCATTGTAATGACTTCATACTGAAGTCCGCTGGCAGTTTCCTGAACGCCGTCACGCTTCTTGTTGTCTGCGAGGAACTTTTCACCCTCGTCAATGTTCTTGCCGTACATCTTCTTCATCTGGTCGGCCTGTCTCTTCTGCATATAGGTCATAACATATCCCTGAGCTGCCTGTTCATCGAGTGTATTCTTACCGTCTTTTGCATCAAGCATTCCTTTTGCCAGCAAAACCGGATCTATTTCAATACTGTCAGTCATGTAATAAAAGTAGTTTGCAATACCCAGTGCGTATGCGAGAGAGTCTTCGGGGCTCTTCACCTTGGAGCCGGTTACGCTGGATTTGGGACTGCATGATGATAAGATCATAGCCGCTGCAACGGCGAGGATAACTAAACCTTTGATTTTCATTGTGTATGTTTTAATTTTAATTTGTGGCAAAGATAATATTTTGGATTTCAAGTCGAAGCTGTTACTCCTCTTTTATTACTTCGAGCAGTTCCACTTCAAAGATGAGTGTCTCGAAAGGCTTGATTACATTGCCTGCACCTCTTTCTCCGTAGGCGAGGTCATAGGGAATATATAGCATCATTTTGGAACCCTCTTTCATCAGCTGCAGTCCCTCAACCCAGCCGCGGATCACATTATTCACCCTGAACTGTGCAGGCTCGCCGCGATCATAGGATGAGTCGAACTTGTTACCGTCAATTGTTTTTCCGGAATAATGGACCCTTACCATATCCTCAGGTCCGGGGGTTGAGCCGGTACCTTCCTGAAGTACCTTGTACTGCAGCCCGCTGGATGTTGTCACAACTCCCTCTGCGGCTGCATTATCTGCAAGCCATTTCCTTGCTGCCTCTATCTGCTGACTGTACTCAGCCATCAGTCGGGCCCTCTCTCTCTTCTGCATATAACTGACAATGAATGCACTGGCTGCTGTATCGTTCATGAGAGCCTTCTCCTTCGAAGCATCGGTCATCCCCTTTGAGAACATTTTTACATTTATATTAATGCTGTCTCCGACATAGTACTTGTAGTTGGCTACACCCAGGGCATAGGAAAGGGAGTCATCGGAGGTGGAAAGTTTTGATTTCTGGGCCGCTGCAGGCAACAGTGCAACTGCGCTCAGGGCCAATACGGTGATGAGTTTTACGATCTTCATTGTGTTGTTTGTTTGTTTTCTGCACGGGAGGCTCTGATGCCGTTCCCTGATTCAGTGGCGCAAATATACCATAAATCATCTCTTTACCGCCCTGGTGATCACCCTTTTTCCGGGCGGGCCGGGAAGGAGTGCTACGTCAAATCCGAGTGAACGGAGCATTCTCTTTAAAGTGCCTTTTGCAGAGTATGTTACGAATACAGACCCTGGATGTGTCACCTCTGAAATCTTGTGCAATACCTCATCTGTCCACATCTCCGGCTGCTTTTCAGGCCCGAAGGCATCAAAGTAGATCAGGTCATAACTGCCTGATGGCTGGTCAGTTGTCAGATCTGAGACTCTCTTTTCGAGGGTGAACCATCCGGTGATACGGGACGGCGAGTTCCATGGTGTGCCGTGGATTGCATTGAATAGCTCCTGCCTTCCCTCTCCGGCCATTGTTCCGTAGTTCAGATGACTGACAACGGACGGATCGAGGGGGTATTTTTCCAGTGA
>JAEYZD010000187.1 GCA_023430725.1 Bacteroidota bacterium
TGACTCCTTCACGTCTTTCGTCATGCCGTTACCGGTACTCCTATCCGGTCGCCCGGACTTCGTGAAGGCCTCCCGGGGTAAGTAATATACCCTTCCTGTTGTCCTGCCGGATTTACCTCCGCTCACCTCCGAATGACTATCGGGTTCCCCAGTCCATGGGCCGGTTACCCGGTGAGCAAAAGCCTTATATCCGATTCCTGTTCGTCAAAACAACATTACGCCTACTGCTTCCTTCAGATCCGCGGTCACCCGCGGCACCCTTGCTCTCGGCTTTGAGATTCCGGTCATTACGGCTCTCTCGGGACTCGGTCTTAATTCAACCTCACCCTTTGGGTCTATTACATGCCCGGCACACCAATTCCTGATGGTCTGCGACCATCTTTTCGCATAAGCGCCTGGCCGACTGGTATTTGATCCCCGTAGGGGATAAAGGATTGTATAAACATGTCACCACCAAATAAAAGGGCGGGCGGGTGGGGCCTACGGGAAATAATTCTTAATTCTCTACGACCATACTTCCCTACTGGCTGGCCTGAGCTGCCGCTCTCAACCTGCGGATATCCAGCTTCTTCATCTTCATCAACTCCTCTGTCACCCGCGGTGACCGGGCCATAAGATCGTCAAGCATTGAGGGGACGATCTGCCAGCTAACGCCATACCTGTCTTTCAGCCAGCCGCACATGCTCTCCTCCCCTCCGTCTGCTGTCAGGCCGGACCAGTACCTGTCTATCTCCTCCTGGTCATCGCATGAAACTACGAGGGAGAGACCTTCAGTGAATCCGAAAGCGTGAGGATAGGAGCTGTCCATTATCATGATAAGATAGCCGTTCAGCATGAATTCACCGTGCTGAATGTTTCCGGAAGTCTCACCCTCTGCACCGGAGTATCTCAGCATCCCCCGCGGTCTGGAATCCGGGAACAGCGAAGTGTAAAAACCAACTGCCTCCTCCGCTTTACCATTGTTGCTACCGGTAAACATAAGGGTGGGAACAATCTTCTGAATTATATGCTCAGCCTGACCTGTGTATAGCTGCCATGAGACACCGTACCTGTCCTCAACCCATCCGTACTTCTGGCTGAAAGGATACTCATCCAGCGGCATCAAAGCCTTCCCGCCTTCAATAAGTCTTGAGTAGAGACTCTCCACTTCGCCTTGCGATGTGGTAAGATACATCAGCGAGATTGAAGGATTGGGACGGAACATGTCGCCGCCGTTCAGGAGCATGATCTTCTGACCGCTCATCTCAATCATTACGACAATGGCATTTGCGTCGGTGATTTTTGTGTCCGGGAATATTCCGGAATAAAATTCCGCCATTTCGGAGGCATTGTTATTACACCATATGGAAGGATAGACTGTATTACTCATGGCTTTTTTGTTAAGGTCAACGACTTTATCTCCTTCAGCTTGAACTGAACAATTTTTCTTATCAGACCATAAGGAACAGCTTTATCCAGGGGAAACTGAATCGCCCCTTTGGATACCCTGTAATCCTTCAGCTCATCACTGAATGCAGCATTGGCAGAGGGAGTGGCATAGAAGCCAAGATGGCTTTTGTTCAGGGCGAAGTATACGAGTGGCTTACCGTTAAACTTATATGCCGGCATCCTGTAACTGATTGACTCAACCGCACCCGGAGCAGCTTCCGAGATTGCAGCCCTCACTTTCCGGAGAAGGTCCTGCATCTCCGGGGACTGCGATGCGATATATTCATCGATACTTACAGGAGGCTTTGTATGCATGACAAGTCACCTTTTTGATATTCTGTTACAGCCGCTGCGCGACAGCTTTAAATTAAACATTTAAACCTGTTGAAATGTTGAACCGGATGTCACTTTTGTGAGTTCCGAACACCACCCTTCTTCCCTCATACATATGAGTTTTTTTTTGCACAGGATGTTACATCTGATTAACTTTGAATTGTTTTGGGAAGGGACTGTTTCTAAATTATGAAGGGCAACTATTGTCATATTTTGCCTACTGATAAAACTCCGGAAGTTATTCTGGACGAAGAAGGTATGCTCAGTATCAAAGGAAGGGCGATGGCACTTAACAGGACCGCACCGTCAGAGAAATTACTGGATTGCATTGACAAGTACCTTCAGAATCCTGCCCGGACCACCACTGTAACAATCGCCCTTGAGTACCTTAACAGTTTCGGGACCCAGATCCTGGTGGCAGTACTCAGGAAGATGGCACAGGTAACGGAAAAGGGCGGACAGCTTGTTGTAAAGTGGTATTATGATGATGAAGATGATGATATCCTGGAACGGGGACATCACATTGCAGAGACATTCAATATCCCGGTGGAATTCATCCTCATCGAGAACACGTCGCTGTTCAGTTAAGGCGGGCTCTTAACGGCAATGAGGGCTTATGATACCCATTCTTCAGTTCACCCTCGCACTCACCGGCCAGTGATCGGAGATAAATACCCCCTCTTCAATGATCCTGTGCGTCTTATGTGACAGCGCCTTCATGCCGTTGCGGACGAATATGTAGTCAATTCTCCCCTCTCCCGGCTCATTGCTCCAGCCGTTGAACGTATATGACTCACCGGCAGGAGCAGTCTCTGAGACAAGATATGAATCCACAGCCAGGCCGCCCTCCTTCATCCTTTCAATGGCAAGGCTTTCAGGCCGGGCATTGAAATCGCCTGTGATCACAAAATTATTGTCTCCTGCCAGTTGCCCGACCATACCAAGAAGCACACCCGAACTCATCACCCTGGCCGAGTCGCTGATATGATCGAAATGGGTATTGAAGAAGAGTATAGTATCCTTTTTCACATTATCATAGAGCCTGACCCATGTGGCAATGCGGGTCAGTGCAGCTCCCCACCCGATTGACCCGGGGACATCGGGTGTGGACGAGAGCCAGAATGTGCCATCCTCAATCCTTTCAAACCTGCCCAGCCGGTAGAATACCGGGCATGCCTCCCCTGCACGGAGACCGTCGTCACGCCCTGCTGCCACAGATCCGTATCCGGCCAGCGCAGAATCGAGATACTGATACTGATGCCACAGAACCTCCTGCATACCAAGCAGATCAGGTATCTGGTCATTTACAAAGCCAGCAACTAATACAGCCCGGTTTGGCCAAGCGTTGATACTGTCACGAGGAGTGTCCATCCTGATGTTGAACGTCATCACATCGATGGCAGGATCATCAGCCGTAACGCAGGAACATAAAAGAATTGCTGAAAGGGCAACTGCTATAAGCGATCTAAGCATATCTTTGAAGTTTGTTTGTAAACTGGGTAAAGTTACTTTAAAATTTACATTATGTCGAGGAAACGTACCATTGCGGAGATCAATGAAAAGATCCTCAGCGGGAAGGCTGTAGTACTGACGGCTGAGCAGGTTGCGGCCATGGGCCGCGAAGCAACACCCGCTGAGATTGCAGAGAAGGTTGATGTAGTCACCACCGGCACCTTCGGGCCGATGTGCTCGTCAGGCATGTTCATCAACTTTGGTCATACCGATCCGCCTATGCGCATGGAGAAGATCACGCTGAATAATGTCCCTGTCTTTGCGGGCATTGCCGCCGTTGACGCCTATATCGGGGCCACGGAGACGGCGCTGCCGTACGACCAGTACGGAGGGGCTCATGTGATTGAAGAACTGATTGCAGGCAAGGATGTCCTGCTTCAGGCCACGGGTAAGGGAACCGACTGCTACCCTCGCACTGAGGTAAAGACCCTTATTAATAAGGCCACAGTCAACGAGATGACAATGTTCAATCCGCGTAACGCATACCAGAACTACAACGTGGCGGTGAACAGCACATCAAAAATGAAATATACTTATATGGGGACACTGCTCCCGTCGTTCGGCAACGCCACCTTCTCAACATCGGGTGAACTCAGTCCCCTGCTGAATGACCCCGAGATGCGAACAATAGGTATCGGCACCCGAATCTATTTCGGCGGCGCAACGGGATATGTAGCCTGGCACGGCACACAGTTCAACACCGGCAAACCGGTAAACGAACACGGTGTTCCTGTTGGGAACTCGGCCACACTGGCACTCATAGGCAATGCGAAGGAGATGACCACACAGTTCATAAGGGCAGCGTACTTCGAGAAGTACGGCGTCTCAATATTCGTCGGCGTGGGGATACCCATCCCGGTGCTTGATGAGGATATGGCACGAAGGGTCATGGTTCGCAACAGCCAGATACACACCAATATACTCGATTACGGAACACCCGGGCACGATGCGCTGGGACGTATCGATTACAGGTCGCTCTTTTCCGGCGAGATAACCCTCAACGGGAAAAAGATCCGGACTGCACCACTCTCGAGCGTGAAGGTAGCCAGGGAGATTGCCGAAACGCTCCGTCGCGAGATCGAATCAGGAAGGTTCCTCCTGACGGCTCCGCTGGAACAGTTCACTAAGACATCAGGGCTCAACAACCTGGAAATAAGACTTTGACATTAAAAAATTAGCGCTATGAAAAGCAGGAGATTTGTGCTGACCTTCCCACCTGAGGCGACGGGTGAGCCTATTACATATAATCTGATCAGGAAGTTTGACATCATGGTTAATATTGTCAAGGCCGACGTCACGCCGGGCCAGGTGGGACACCTGGTGATGGAGATGACCGCCCCGTCGAAGGTTCTGAAGGAGGGGATGGAATATATGAAGCAGCAGAACGTGGAGTGTGTTCCCATAGACCGTAAGATCACCTACAGTCAGGATCTGTGCGTTCATTGCGGCGCCTGTTCGGCGGTCTGCTTCGCGGGTGCCCTGACGATGAACCGCACCACGGCAGAGCTTGTGTTTGATCCCGAGAAGTGCGTCATGTGTGAGCTCTGCCTCACTGCATGCCCGCTTAAACTCTTCGATATAGATCTTGGTTAAGAGCCCGGCATACCAGCCACGTCTGTACCGGGAGGCCATGGGTAACAGCCGCTGGACCAGTTTCCGTTCCTCGTGGCGTGAGACTGACCTCTGGGTGGCGATGGACAGGGAGAATTACCGCCGTGAGGCAGAGAGGTTCACGATGGACCGCATACTATATTACCGCAGGGTGCTGGAGGAACATATTACCCTGCACCCGGAGTTCCGCGATTCGCTCAGCCCGGTGGTGGCTCCCGGCGGGGTGCACCCGATAATAACGGAAATGAGCGATGCTGCCCTTGCTGCAGGCACCGGGCCGATGAGCGCCGTAGCAGGTGCCATGGCCGAACAGATCTGCAGGGACCTTCTGGCGGAGTTCGGGGCTGATGAAGTTGTTGTGGAGAACGGCGGTGACATTTTTCTCAAACTTGTGGCCCCGGCAACTATTGCGGTTTATGCGGGCGATTCGCCTCTATCTGAGAAGATAGCCCTTCGGCCCGGTCCGGCCGAGACGCCACTGGCACTCTGTTGCTCTTCCGGGACGGTAGGTCACTCACTCAGTTTCGGTCTGGCCGATGCGTGCATGATAGCATGCCGCAACGGTGCGCTTGCAGATGCATACGCAACAGCATTCTGCAATGAAGTAAAGGACAAGACAATGGCAGTACCGGTAACTGAAAAAGCAACAGGAACTGCCGGAATATTGTCAGCCGTAATTATCATCGGTGATCAGGTATCAATGGGAGGATCCATTAAAATAAAGGTTTTATGACAACAGAATGGAATCACCTGATGAGTAGATATTCTCGGGCTCTGCCGCAAAACTGATTAACTCCAATTCTGCCGGTTGAACCTCCTTAACCTAATAAGCCTCCTCGTTGTCCCATCCTGGTAAATTATTTTAAGATTCCTGCCATTGATGAGCAATCCCTGTTCGGGTATATCCAATTTTCTTTTTGGGATATTGACGTCAATGACTCTTCCATCAAAGAAGTATTTAATTGAATCAACTTCGGTATGGCCAATGACCAGCCCGTCACAGTCGTAAAATTCAAGACAATCTGCCAGTGATTTCCGGTCAATAACATCCCATGATGGGTCCTCATCAACCAGTCCCCTGTACCAGAGCACACCGGACCCTCCCAGGATAAACTGCCGAAGTTCAGTGTCTGCAGGGTTCTCCAGACCGTTCAGATATCTCCATACCAGGCGGTTTACTGAATCGAGCAAGACTTCCTGCCTTATGAACTCAGGCGAGAACCCAGCATGAACAAATAAATAATTATTAATTCTGATACCAGCGGGTTTTTGTCTCAGCCATAAACCAAGGAGGCTTTTGCTGTCAAATAAATCACTGTAGTTAAGCTGAAGGTTGTCACATAATGAGTAATAGTCACCTGTAACATAACGCAGGTCATTGTTGAAGATCATAGGTTCATGATTGCCCAGTACCATGTGAACCATTCCGCCGCTCTCTCCAGCCTGCTTTTCAAGCCTGTAAATCATCCATAAGGCTTCCAGCACCTCGCTACCCCTGTCGAAAATATCGCCCATGAAGACGAGATGTCCTGTGCCCCATGCCCAGTTTCCGGCTTCATCAATTATTCCCTTGTTCTTCAGCATGTCGGCAGTCCTTGAATATTCTCCATGCATATCACCCACAACGAATATTTTCCCTCGGGTTTTAAAATCTGTCATGGGTTCTGTGTTGGAGCCTTCCATCCCAAGGTCAGCCGGAGTGACTGAGACACCGTTCACATTTACCGGCATAGCAGAAAACAAGACCGTATCGCGCAGGATCCCTGATTGTCCGGTGATAGTGTCATGAACCAGGTAGTATATCTCTGCACTTAAAGTATCGATCTGTCTGACATGGGGGCCGTCCTTCATGGCGGGTATGGATTTAGGGAAAGTAACAGCCCCGGAGGCCTGAAGAATATCCCTTATCTCCTTTCTGTTATTCTTACGGGCATAGTCAAGCGGAGACCAACCTTTTTCATCCCTGATGTTGATATCCGCTCCCCTGAGGATGAGGTCTCTCATCAATCGTGCATCACCTGAACGGACAGCAAAAAAAACACTGTCATTAGTAATCCTGCCATCATGCCGGATCTTTTCAGCTATACTTTCTGAGCTCCTGGTTTCCGGAGTAATGGAACAGGGAGAATTGATCAGTGA
>JAEYZD010000190.1 GCA_023430725.1 Bacteroidota bacterium
GTTCTCCGTCGCGGAGGGTGGTATCAAATATTATTACCCTGTTGTTTTCCATTATCACTGCTCCCTGTTTATCATTTCAACGGCCTCAGTTTCCTCACGGCAGCACCGGCCCTCCAGAGCTCTGAACCGCCCATCTCATTGAGCTCTGCATTGAGTTTCTCGCGGTAATCGGCGGAGCCTGTTGAGCTGAGTACCCTGACGCACTCTTCGCCTGAGCTGACTTTTTCATAAAGCTCCCTGAAGACCGGCAGGGTAGCCTCACGGAACTTCGGCTTCCAGTCGAGCGCACCGCGCTGTGCCGTGGCACTGCAGTTGGCGTACATCCAGTCCATCCCCTTTTCGTCTACGAGCCTGATGAGGCTCTGTGTAAGCTCTTCAACCGTTTCATTGAATGCCTCGGAGGGGGAGTGGCCATTATCGCGAAGCACCTGGTACTGTGCCTCCATGATCCCCTCGAGGGCGCCCATCAGCACACCCCGCTCGCCGGTAAGATCACTGAACACCTCCTTCTCAAAGGTGGTGGGGAAGAGGTATCCCGAGCCGATTGCAATGCCCAGGGCAATAGCCCTCTCTTCGGCCCTGCCTGTGAAATCCTGGAAAACAGAATAGCTTGAATTGATTCCTGCGCCGGCCAGGAAATTACGCCTGACACTGGTTCCTGAACCTTTGGGTGCACAGAGGATGACATCAATGTCCTTCGGAGGGACGACCCCGGTGTGATCCTTGTAAGTCACCGAGAAACCGTGAGAGAAATAGAGCGCCTTGCCAGCTGTGAGATGGGGCTTTAGCTGTGGCCACAACAGACGCTGTGCTGCATCTGATACGAGGTACTGGATAACAGTGCCCCGCGCCGCCGCCTCCTCAACGGTGAAGAGGGTGGTGCCGGGAACAAACCCGTCTGCCACGGCCCTGTCCCAGTCATTCCTGAATTCAGGGGCCTGGCCTATTATCACATTGATGCCGTTTTCTTTCATATTCAATGCCTGGGCAGGTCCCTGGACGCCATAACCTATGACGGCTACAACCTCATTTTTCAGTACCTCGCGCGCTTTTGAGAGCGGAAACTCTTCCCTCGTTACAACAGTCTCAGTTACTCCTCCAAAATCAATCTGTGCCATAATTATTTATTGTTAGATTAGTGTTATTCAGTTAATTATATACCTCTGACGGCTCATGCCTGGTTCTTTCAGCGTCATCCATCTCCTTCAGGTAGGCATTAAGTTCCTTGACCTGCCGGGTGATGGCTATCCTGCCGGACCTGACAAACTGGAGCACCCCGCAGGGTTCGAGGAAGGCCAGTAGTTCGGTGATCTCCTCCTTGCTGCCGCTCTTCTCAACAACTATGTATTCCGGTGTTACCTCGAGTATGCGTGCATGGTAAACCCTGACAAGATCGCTGATCATACTGCCTGACATGAGTCCCCTGGTGGCGACTTTGTAAAGGGCGATCTCCTGGCTGATAATATCCTGGTTTGTGTGCACGAATACCTTTATCACGTCAACCAGCTTTTCAATCTGTCTTGCAACCTTATTCACCATGTCAGGTGTGGTAGTGACGACCATTGTAAGCATCTGGATACCCCTGACTGCTGATTCGGAGGCAGTTATGCTTTCAATGTTTATCTGCCTGCGGGTCAGGATGAGTGTAATCCGGCTGAGGATGCCTATGTGGTCCTCGGTGAAGAGCGATATTGTGTATTCCTGTTGCATGACTGTTATCTGTATGTTAGTGTTACTTCTGATACTGATGCTCCCGGCTCAACCATCGGGAGGATATTGGCTTCACGACTAATCACTGTTTCCAGGATATATGGTCCTTCAGCGGCAAGCATTGTCACTATTGCATCGCGTAGTTCCTCACGGTTTGTTACCCTGTGTGCCGGTATGCCGTATGCACCTGCGAGGGCCATGAAATCGGGATTGACCATCTCGGTGGATGCATACCTTCCGTTGAAGAACATCTGCTGCCACTGCCGCACCATTCCCAGGAAGCAGTTATTGAGGAGTATTATTTTGACAGGGATCTGATATTGCATTATGGTACCCAGTTCCTGTACCGTCATCTGGAATCCGCCGTCACCGATAAATGCTATTACCGGCTTGCCGGGATTTCCTGAGGCTGCTCCCAGCGAGGCCGGGAGGCCAAAACCCATTGTGCCCATCCCTCCCGATGTCACCAGTGTGCTCTTCTCACTGAACCTGTAGTAGCGTGCCACAGCCATCTGATGCTGTCCGACGTCAGTGACAATCACTGCATCTCCCTCTGTCAGGTCCGAGACTGCTTTCACCACCTCGCCCATGCGGATCTCTCCAGCATCCGGCTCTGTTTCCGGCCTGATAACTTTTTCATATTCAACCCTGTCGAGGATCCGGAACTCCCTTATCCACTTCTCCCTGCTGACCTGCCGCACAAGGGGAATTAGGGCTCCGAGGACTTCGCGGGCGTCGTTGTTGATCTCGAGGTCGACCCGCACGTTCTTGTTGATTTCCGCCTTATCTATCTCGATATGGATAATCCTGGCATCGGGCGCGTATTTTTTCAGGTTACCGGTGACCCGGTCATCGAAACGCATTCCTATGGCAATGATGAGGTCAGCCTGGTTGGTCAGTACGTTGGGGGCATAGTTGCCGTGCATACCGAGCATTCCTGCAAAGAGTCTGTGCTTATTCGGAAAGGCCGGAAGGCCCAGAAGGGTTGCGGCAACAGGTATGCCTCCCTTTTCCGCAAGCGCCCGCAGTTCTTCAGCCGCACCGGAGAGGATAATCCCGTGGCCTGCCAGGATCAGCGGCTTTTCGGCATGGTTGATCATGACGGCAGCTGACTCGATATCTCTGATCTGCAGCGGTATAACCGGATTGTAGCTTCTTATGTATGTGCACTTCCGGTAGCTGTAACTGAGGCCTGCAAACTGTGCATCCTTTGAAATGTCAACCAGTACGGGTCCGGGGCGGCCTGACCTGGCTATATAGAAGGCCTTTGCAATTGCATCAGGAATATCCTCAGCCTTCTTGACCTGTGCGTTCCATTTTGTCACCGGCATGGATATGCCCAGGATGTCAGTCTCCTGGAAGGCATCGGTGCCAATCAGTCCTGATGTAACCTGGGCCGTGATAAAGACCACGGGTACTGAATCAAGAAAAGCGTTGGCAATACCTGTCACCAGGTTTGTGGCTCCCGGTCCTGATGTGGCGAAACAAACTCCCGGTTTCCCTGTGACCATGGCATAGGCCTGGGAGGCATGAGCCGCACCCTGTTCATGGCGGGCGAGAACATGCCTGAGCCTGTCACTGTAATCGAGCAGCTTGTCGTAGACCGGCATTATGGCCCCGCCCGGATAACCGAATATTGTATCAACCCCCTCCTCAATCAGGCAACGCAGAAGAGCTTCGGCTCCCGTGACCTGAGGTTCAAGGCTTATTTTTTCCTGCTCTGGCGCAGTCTTTATCTTCTCTTTCATAATTTCTGTTTTACAGTCAGATGACCCTCACTGCCCCCTGGTCTGCCGAGCTCACGTGGGCTGCATATACCTTCAGAGAGGAAGGGATAACCCGGTTTCTTCCGGCAGGGCTGAACGCCAGGTCTCCTTTTTCTCTTTCCAGGCGGCGTCTTTCCTCCAGGGTCACATCCCTTGCAATTATTGTGATTCTTCTTTCCGGGATACTGATCTCAATTATGTCTCCGTCGCGGATCAGCGCTATTGTTCCTCCGGCAGCAGCCTCAGGAGAGACATGACCTATGGACAGCCCTGCGGTGCCACCTGAAAAGCGGCCGTCAGTAATAAGGGCGCATCTCTTGTCAAGCCCTTTTGACTTGAGGTATGAGGTGGGGTAGAGCATCTCCTGCATCCCCGGTCCGCCACGGGGACCTTCATAGCGTATCACCACAGCATCGCCCGCTTTAACCTGTCCGTTGAGTATTCCGGTGACGGCCTCCTCCTGGGAGTCAAAGGTTACCGCCCTTCCGCGGAAGGTGAACATTGAACTGTCGATGCCGGCTGTTTTAACTATGCACCCGTCCGGCGCCAGGTTGCCGTACAGCACAGCCAGGCCCCCATCAGCGCTATAGGGATGACCGGCATCTCTTACTGCTCCGCTGACCCTGTCCCTGTCATGGGAAGAGTACATACGTGATGCTGTGCCGCCATGAAGGCTCCTCACTCCGCCCGGTGCGCTGAGGAAGAGCTGAAGTGCCTGCGGCAGTGCTTCAGGCCTCATAATATCCCACTCATTTACAGCCTGTGCCAGTGAGGGATAGTCAACTCTTTTCACGGTGGTGTCAAGCAGGCCGGCATGTTCCAGTTCGCCGAGGATTGCAAAGACCCCTCCGGCACGGTTGATATCCTCAATATGGTAGGAGGATGAAGGAGAGACCTTGCATATGTTTGGCACCCTGCGGGAAAGTTCATCTATGTCTTTCATCGTGAAATCCACGCCGGCCTCATGGGCTATGGCAAGGAGGTGAAGCACCGTATTGGTCGATCCCCCCATTGCAATGTCCAGTGACATCGCATTGATGAAGGCAGCCCTGGTGGCAACGGAGCGGGGCAGTACTGAATCATCTCCCTCTTCATAGTATCTCTTTGCCATCTCAGTTATCAGCCCGGCAGCCCGGGTGAAGAGATGCATTCTGTTCGTGTGGGTTGCCACAACCGTGCCGTTTCCCGGAAGCGCAAGACCCAGCGCTTCAGTCAGGCAGTTCATCGAGTTGGCGGTGAACATGCCGGAGCAGGAGCCACAGGTGGGGCAGGCCGACTTTTCTATCTCCAGGAGACTGTCGTCATTGATGCTGTCGTCAGCCGCGGCCACCATGGCATCAATCAGATCAACGGTTTTCCCGGCTGCCCTTCCTGCCTCCATGGGTCCGCCGGAGACAAATATGGCCGGTATGTTCAGGCGCATGGCGGCCATAAGCATCCCCGGGGTTATCTTGTCACAGTTGCTTATGCATATCATCGCATCAGCACAATGTGCATTGCAGACGTATTCGACACTGTCGGCAATCAGTTCACGCGAGGGAAGAGAGTAGAGCATCCCGGTGTGTCCCATGGCAATACCGTCATCAATTGCAATTGTATTGAATTCGGCAGCGAACATACCGCGGCTCTCTATTTCCTTTTTGATGATCTGCCCAATCTCATGGAGATGGACATGACCGGGTACAAATTGCGAGAAAGAATTGACGACCGCGATCACCGGTTTGCCGAACTGTTCTTCCGTCATCCCGTTGGCTCTCCAGAGGCTTCTGGCTCCTGCCATTGTCCTTCCGGTCATTGTCCGTGTGCTCCTGAGTTCTCTCTTCATTGGTGCCGGGTTAAAAAAAAAGCTCCCCGGTTTTCCGGGAAGCTTTCGTATACTTTTTTTCTTGACTATATATTACTCCCCGTTCATCCGCTTATGGCGATGAGAATAAAAAGGGCAATAATAAATAGTGATGTATGGTTCATTGTCTCATTTCTGATTGGCAAAAATAGGTAATATTTTAAGAAAGCAAGGGAAAGTTGCATTTATTTTAATTTTTTAAACCGCTCTTATACCTATTAATAAATGGAAGGATTAAAAAAGTATATTTCTTTCAATGTGCCTTTTCGCTTGTTTTACGGTTTGCATAGTACTTCAGGAAGTGATTCTTGGCAAAACCGGTGAACATCCCGGGCTGGCGCATGCTCACAAGCAGTTTCATGTCGGGTTTGCCTGTGGCAGTACGTATCGGTTCATAGTTACCCTTGCTGTGAAGGACCACTGTTCTTCCGGTCCCCGGTACAGCAGGGGGAGTCTTAAAAGTAAGCCTCGCCTCATTATTGATCAACGGTTGAACGAGGTACATATCATCATCAGCTCTCAGTAGCGGCGTTACCTCTTTTCCGGTTTCATCAGCGGCATACTCCACACTGACAACTGATTTTGCCATTTCCCTGTCAGCAGTGAAGTCCATCCCTGCAAAATCAAGTTCCCAGAACAATACCCCTGAGACAAGTTTGACGTTCACCTTATCGCCGCTGACGCCGGAAAGGTCAAAATGCAGCACGTCCTTTTTGTCCCGCGCCGGACCGGGCACATTGTAATAGTCAACAAATCTGAGCCCGGTGTTTGTTTCAAGCCAGACGGCCAGCGGAATGCCCTGGTCCAGCGACCATTGCAGCAAATCCTCCCGTGACCTCCGGTTCCTTATCTTAACCCACTCATCATACCTGTTGCCAAACATATCAGATAACTGTGCGAACATGTAATCAAGCCACATTGTGTTCTTCCCTGATATCACAAGCTTAGCCCTGTCACTGTTTGCCGGCCTGTCAAACGAGAGGCTTATTGTGTCCATTAAAAGTGCATCATCCCGGATTTCACTGATATGCCTTTTGCTGTCATAATCAGTCAGTTCGGCCAGGATTGACTTCCCATAGGCATTTGTGGCGCTGAGGGGTTGCCTGATATCAGTCATTGAATGGGCAACACCGTATTTATCCACCACTATTTCAGCGTCAGCCGGATGGTCAAATACAAGCAGTTCAGCCAGGTTTGTATTCTGTATCTCCTGCACCTCATTTGTAATCCTGATTTTGTATTGGTTATCCACCGGGCTGATTGCCTTCAGGGTTATATAATCATCTCTTTCGATTGGTGTTGCCGTTGCTCCGCTGTATAACTCCCCTTCGAGGGTGATATCCGCAGCACTCTCGCTGTAAACATACGGACATGAAATCCCTTTGGTAATCAATACAATAATTATATATGTCCAGAAGGCGCCCGCTGCTGCTCCGGCAACAGCAGTGATTGTTCTGCCGGCTTCAACCTTGAAAATTTCAGCTTTGGCAATATTGGCAACCGGTATGCTGATTTTGTTTCCGTCAGCAATTATTGCTGAATCAGGGGCAACATATATATGCATCACATCACCCTTGCCGGGTTTCTCAGGGGCGGGAGTCATTATTCCTGAGTAGAACCCGTCAGCAAGATATGTATTTGTAATATGGAAGGATGTGTCTGATCTGTGGATGTAAAAGTTGGTCCTTTCAGAATAGGGTATCTCAGTCCGACTTATCCCGGTCAGGGTACGGCAACCAGAGAACTGGATCAGTATCAGGACTGACAGCACAACTGCTGTTATCTGCTGAATTGTATTGAATTTTCTCATCGTGGTCTGTTTAATTGTTCGATATGGCCCCGGAACCCGGCATCAGGTTTATGTACCGGCTAAACCCCGGATATTCAACTAAAGAACACCAACACCGTCATGATTATTAATGCCCAGAGGGCTCCGAAACCAATGGTATCTGCAAAGTCTAAATCACTGAAGTCCGCCTTGGCAATATTCCGGACAGGTACTGTCAGTGTCTGACCATCAATGGTTACGGCTGAAAGGGGTGCAACGTAGATATGCGCGCTGTTGTCCTTTTTCAGCTTGATGGAACCGGCACCTATTTGAGCGGTGAGAATACCGTCAGCAATTGCATAACCGGTTGTAGTCCATGAGCTCTCCTCAGCATGAATCACCAGAATCTTTCTCTCTGGGGGAATCTGGTTTACTGATACGGATTTCAGGCTGTAGCAACCCGTCATTGTCAGGCAGGCCGTAAAGAATATTACACTTTTCAGTGCCTTTTGAAGGTTTAACTGTTGCAACATTTCAGTTATATTTCAGTAAATATATGAAATTCACTGAAAAATGCAAGCAAAAAGGGGATTAAGTAAATCAATCCCCTTAATTGAGTTAATTTATTTCAATTCCCGGCTCAGGACTCTTTCAGAACGCCAAGCTCCTTGCCGACTTTTGTGAATGCTGCAATGGCCTTGTCAAGATGTTCCGGCTCATGGGCTGCTGAGAGCTGCACCCTGATGCGGGCCTGGCCTTTCGGTACAACAGGATAATAAAAACCTGTGACGTAAATGCCTTCATTTAAAAGTTTTGCGGCCATCTCCTGTGATAATTTTGCATCATAGAGCATCACGGCGCAGATGGCTGACTGTGTGGGTTTGATATCAAAACCTGCCTTCAGCATCTTCTCCATGAAGTACCTGGTGTTGTGGTGGAGCTTATCCTGCAATTCATTTGTCTCGGTCATCATCTCAACCATCTTTATACCTGCTGCTGCAACCAGGGGCGGGATGGAGTTGGAGAACAGATATGGCCTGGAGCGCTGGCGAAGCATCTCAATTATCTCCTTTTTTCCGGTTGTGAAGCCTCCGATGGCACCGCCGAAAGCCTTGCCCAGCGTACCGGTGATAATCTCGATCTTGCCTTTAAGGTTATGGAGTTCGGTGACACCGCGGCCGGTCTCACCCACAACGCCGGCGGAGTGGGACTCATCGACCATGATCATGGCGTTGTATTTGTTTGCCAGTTCATAGATCCTGTCAAGCGGCGCCACGTTCCCGTCCATGGAGAAGACACCGTCAGTGACTATCAGCCTGAAGCGCTGTGCCTGTGCTGCCTTAAGCTGCTCTTCAAGGTCGTTCATGTCGGCGTTCGCATAGCGATAGCGCTGTGCCTTGCAGAGCCTGACACCGTCGATGATAGAGGCATGGTTCAGCGAGTCGGATATGATTGCGTCTTCCTCGGAGAGAAGCGGTTCAAAAACACCTCCGTTTGCATCAAAGCAGGCAGCATAGAGAATTGTGTCCTCGGTTCCGAAGAACTCCGCAAGCTTGTGCTCCAGCTCCTTATGCAGGTCGCCGGTTCCGCATATGAACCGCACCGATGACATACCGTAACCATGGGTCTCCAGCGCTTCCATGGCAGCTTCAACAAGCTTTTTGTTTGAGGAGAGACCCAGGTAGTTGTTGGCACAGAAGTTCAGCACCTTTTGTCCGGTGTTGAGGGTGATCTCCGCTCCCTGGGGTGACACAATGACCCTCTCATTCTTGTAGAGTCCGGCCTCCTTTATCTCACCAATTGTTTTCTCCAGAAAATTCCTGTATTCAGTATACATATCCTTGATTTTACTATTCAGTCTGTTGCTAAGTTGCGACTCATTCCCACCAGCTCAGTATCACCTTGCCGCAGTTGCCCTCTTCCATTATGTCAAATCCCTTCTGGAATTCATCAATGTGGAACCGGTGGGTTATGATCGGATCAAGGTTGATGCCGCCTATTATCATCATCTGCATCTTATACCATGTCTCCCACATCTCCCGGCCATATATGCCCTTAAGGGTCAGAGCCTTGAAAATGATGTCACTCCAGGGCACCTCGAAGTTGGAGGGTAGTATCCCCAGCAGGGCGATGTTGGATCCGTTATACATGTTGGCTATCATCTCGCGGAAGGCCGCCGGCGAACCTGACATCTCCAGCCCCACATCGAAGCCTTTCATGTGCAGCGGTTCAAGCACATCGCTGATCCTTTCTCCCTTTTTAGGATTGATAACCCTCGTGGCGCCCATCTTTTTCGCCAGTTCAAGGCGATAGTCACTCAGGTCTGTTGCCACAACGTTACGAGCACCCGCGAACCTTGCGATAGCGACTGCCATGCTGCCTATCAATCCCGAGCCGGTGATCAGCACATCCTCACCCAGCAACGGGAATGCCAGCGCCGTGTGGGTGGCGTTCCCGAAAGGATCCATAATTGCAGCCCACTCATCAGGTATACGCTGATCAAGCAACACCACGTTTCGGGCAGGAACCTTCACATATTCAGCAAATGAACCGTCAATGTGCACACCTATACCGACAGTATTCTCGCAGACATGTTCACGGCCGCGACGGCAGTTACGACATGTGCCGCAGAAGAGGTGCCCCTCACCGGTTACCCTGTCGCCCACCTTGACATTTGTGACGCCCGGTCCGGCTTTTTCGACAAATCCCATATACTCATGGCCGATTGTCATGGGCACCTTTATCGTTTTCTGAGCCCACTCGTTCCATTCGTAGATGTGCAGATCAGTGCCGCATATGGCAGATTTTTTGACTTTTATTATCACATCATTGTAGCCTGGCTCAGGAACGGGTACTTCCTGCATCCATAATCCCTTGGCAGCCTGGGCCTTGACGAGAGCTTTCATCTTTTTCATCGGGAGTGATGATTTATTCGTTATGATGTAAAAGTAATACAAACCGAAGTAACAAAATATGATTTTTGACGGAGGCTGACGAAGATATCAGTTAACCGGTTTTACCAGGTTTTCGGCAGGCTCATGCCGGCTCACTTAAGCTTCGGGTTGCTGAGATGCCTGTTACTGTCTCTTTCGGTCTTTTTGCGGAAACTCTCCTCAAGTGCCGAAGTCAGGTCAATCCCTGTCTGGTTGGCAAGGCAGATAAGCACCCACAATACATCGGCCATCTCACCGGCAAGAGAAGATTCTGACTCCTCATTGCCCCTGAAAGACTGGTCACCATACTTCCGTGCTATTATTCTTGCCACCTCACCAGTCTCCTCAGTGAGAATAGCCATATTGGTCAGCTCGCTGAAATACCTGACGCCGTATTGCTTAATCCAGGTATCAACCATTTCCTGTGCCTGGCGGATTGTAATTTCCATTTCGGGTGAATTGATCTGGTCTTAAAATTACAATAATAGTTAAATCACCGGATGGCCTTTTGCCGGGGAGGGATGACCGGAGACAATTCCTGCCATTATTTGCCGGATGGTCCGGCGGGTAGTAAAATCAGAACTTTACATTATGTTATAACTTCGGCTTGAGTCAAATCATCATTAGAGTTATATTTGCCAGCTGAAGACAAATCATCCGTAATTATACGCTGATGAAAACAATATCCAGATCACTTAACAGGAGGGAATTTCTGGGAAGTGCAGCTCTCGGCATCGCCGGGACAGTGATTATTCCTGTATCAGCAGGCTCATGTGCCGGAAAGAAAGATCCGGGGATGATAAGGCTCGGCTTCATCGGCCTTGGCCGGCAGGCCATGTACCTGATGGACGGATTTATCAGGATACCCGGCGTAGATGTTGTCGCCGGATGTGATGTGTATGCCGATAAGCGGACTCGCTTTCAGAACCGGGCAGATAAACACTATTCAGAGGAAGGAAGAAAGGTAAAGGTTGACACTTATGAGAGATATGATGACCTGCTTGAAAGGAAGGATATAGATGCTGTTGTGATTGCCGTTCCTGACCATGCCCATGCCATTATTGCTATCGCAGCTCTCAGGTCAGGGAAGGATGTCTATCTTGAGAAGCCGTTGACATTTACTATACATGAAGGTCAGCAGCTGAGAAAGACGGTGCGTGAGACCGGAAGGATACTTGGAGTTGGCAGCCAGCAGAGATCGGACCCCAATTTTCAGCACGCTGTAAAAATGGTGCGGTCAGGGGCCCTTGGTACAATCACCCTGGTCAATGCCCATGTCGGACCACCTCCAAAGCCATATGACCTGCCTGCAGAACAGTTGCCGGCAGGACTGAACTGGGACCTTTGGCTCGGACCTCTTCCTGAAACCATACACTATAACCCCGAACTCAATCCGCCGATATCACTTGATCCTCCGAGGGACGAGGAGTTCTGGGCAGGATGGCGATGGTACCGCGAGACCGGCGGCGGTTTTACCACCGACTGGGGAGCACATATGTTTGACGTGGCTCAGTGGGGGCTGGGTATGGATGGAAGCGGACCTGTTGAGATTTCTCCGATTGGCGACGGATCAGAGTACATCAAATGGGTGTATTCAACCGGCACAGTTATGACTTCGGAACCATTTGACGAAAAGAAAACAAAAGGTGTCAGGTTCTGGGGTGAAAAGGGATGGATTGAGGTGTCACGCGAGCACTTTGCAGCTTCAGACCCTGCTCTTAATCCGCCACCGGCCGGGGAGGGAGAGGCTGAAGGCCCGTATGAGACCAAGATACCCCACCAGCTTGACTTCATCGATGCCGTTCGCAAGCGGACTGATCCCATAGTGCCTGTGGAGACTGGACACAGCACATGCACCGTATGTACCCTCGGGAACATTGCCGTGCTGCTTAACCGCACTCTCAGGTGGGATCCTGCCACAGAAACATTTACCGGTGATGCTGACGGTGCCGCAACCGCCATGCTGCATTACACCTATAGGGAGCCATATAAGTTATAGATTCAGAATATGATAAACAGAAAGATAAGGGTTCGTTTTGCCCCAAGCCCCACCGGCCCGCTGCACATAGGCGGTGTGCGAACAGCACTTTATAATTATCTCTTTGCACGCCACCACGGCGGGACCTTCATTCTGCGGATTGAAGACACAGACCAGGCACGGTACGTGGAGGGAGCAGAAGAATATATAATGGATTCACTTGCCTGGGCCGGCATAAAGGTGGATGAAGGTGTTCGTGAAGGTGGTCCCTTTGCACCATACAGGCAGAGTGACAGGAAGGAGATATACCATCGGTATGCAGATGAGCTTCTTCGCAGCGGCGATGCCTATTACGCCTTTGACACGCCGGAGGAACTCGAAAGACTGAGACAGGAGCATGAGTCGCGCGGCGAGACTTTCAATTATGGCTGCATGACACGAATGAGCATGTGCAACTCCCTTACCCTGAGCGCAGAGGAGGTTAAACACCGCATAGGAACGGGCGAACATTATGTTGTCAGGTACCGCATGCCTGACAATGAGGAGATTCACTTCTCCGATCTTATTCGTGGGGATATTGTTGTCAATACCTCCACCCTGGATGATAAGGTTCTCTACAAGTCGGACGGGATGCCGACCTATCACCTGGCAAACATCGTTGATGACCATCTGATGGAGATCTCCCACGTCATCAGGGGAGAGGAGTGGCTCCCGTCATTGCCTCTTCACGTGATGCTCTACCGCAGCTTCGGCTGGGAGGCGCCTCTCTTTGCACACCTGCCGCTGCTTCTCAAGCCAACAGGCAAAGGTAAGCTGAGCAAGCGCGACGGTGACAAGATGGGATTCCCGGTTTTTCCCCTTTACTGGCCATACGGCGAAACAGCCTCGGGATACCGCGAAGAGGGCTACTTCCCTGAAGCTTTTGTGAACATGCTGGCACTACTGGGATGGAACCCGGGAACAGAGCAGGAAATATTCACGATGGACGAACTGATTGCCGCATTTACAATCGACAGAGTGGGGAAGTCGGGTTCTCGATTTGATCCGGAGAAGGCAAAGTGGTTCAATACCAAATATTTCCATATGAAGAGCAGCGAAGAGCTGGCTGAACTCTTCATGCCGTTTGTGCACGAAAAGGGATTCCGGCCTGATCACGCCACACTTGTAAGGATAGTCTCACTTGTAAAGGAGAGAGCCGGATTCGTGAAGGATCTGTGGAATGAGTCTGATTTCTTCTTCGTTGCCCCGGAGAGCTATGATCCTGACGTCGTCAGGAAGAGGTGGAATGGCGATGCTTCCCGGCAGCTGACTGAGCTGCGCGATATGGTTGCCGCCGTGCAGCCCTTCGCGCCGGAGGTGCTGGAGCCTGCGGTGAAAGATTGGATCGCCTCAAAGGGATACAATACAGGGACCATGCTCAACCTGTTCAGGCTGCTGCTTGTTGGCGCCTCACGGGGTCCGCACCTGTTTGACATTGCAGGCCTGATTGGCAGGGAAGAGACGCTGAACCGGCTGGAGAACGGAATCAGGCGACTCTCATAGTCGAGATCATGACCCCTTCCGGAAACATAAGATTTATTGATTTTCACACCCATAGTTTAACTGGCGCTGATGATTCAGTCAGAGTTGTGAGCCTGATGGCCGGAGATGAGGTGCCGGCTGAATTTCCTGCCAATACTCTCTTTTCCGCAGGCATTCACCCGTGGCAGCTGACTGAGGATAATCTGCCAGAGTTGCAGACGGAACTGCTGCTGACTGTTGCCCACCCGCACGTTGTCATGATTGGTGAGGCCGGGTTTGACCGGCTCCGAGGGGCGCAGGGAGAGGTTCAGTACCGTGCCTTTCTCTTCCAGGCGCATATTGCGGAGGAGTTGGGGAAGCCTCTGGTGATCCATTGCGTCAAAGGGTGGGATGAGCTTAAGCGTGCGCGCAGGGAGGTCAAACCCGGCCGCCCGTGGGTCATCCACGGATTCAGGGGAAGCGGCAGCCTGGCAGCATCGCTGGCCGGGGAGGGATTCTGGTTCTCGCTGGGAGCTAAAGGACTGACAGATGAGGTGCTTGGGTCGGTCTCCCATGAAAGGCTGCTGCTGGAGACTGACGATTCAGGCGGGCAGATATCAGAGATCTACCGCCTGTTTGAGGCTGCAACCGGGTATGATGAGCAAAGCGCGGAGAGACTTATCCGCAGGAATTTCAAATCACTTCTAAACTTCAGCCTGTGACAGACGGATGGCTTTCACGCACTGAGATGCTCCTGGGCCCCGAAGCGCTGGAGAAGCTGAAGGGATCACATGTCCTGGTGGCAGGGCTGGGCGGCGTAGGCTCATGGGCAGCAGAGATGATATGCAGGGCCGGGATAGGGGCCATGACAATCATTGACGGCGATGTGGTAACTGCTGCAAACCGGAACAGGCAGCTGCCGGCGCTCACATCCACAACGGGCCGCAAGAAGGCCGAGGTGATGGGCGAGAGGCTGCTTGACATAAATCCTGACCTCCGCCTCCGGATCATAACCGAGTTCATTCGTGATCAGAGGATGATTGACATTCTTGAAGAGGAGAAGTATGATTTTATCGTAGACGCAATTGACACTCTTTCTCCGAAGGTATTCCTGGTTTTCCATTCCCTGAGACTGAACCTCCGTGTTGTAAGTTCGATGGGAGCAGGGGGCAAATATGATCCCACCGCCATAAGGATAGCCGATATCTCAGAGACAAACTTCTGCAACCTGGCAAGGATGCTGCGAAAGAAGCTCCACAAGCTGGGTGTTCACGAAGGGTTTACAGCCGTTTACAGCCCGGAAGTGGTTGACAAGAATCTCATAGTAAGAGGCTCTGACGAGAGCAACAAGGCATCCAGCGTGGGTACTATGTCTTACATGCCTGCGGCGTTTGGCATAGTCTGCGCCTCGGTGGTAATAAGGGAACTGGCAGGAACAGCTGAAGCCGGAAAGGTATCTCCCTACCTGGCCATCACCCCCTTCAGCACAGGAAGATCATAGCCGGGAGGTGTGCTCTGCCTGATCTTAACCTCAACATTGTCACCCGCAAAACTGCAGGTCATCTTCAGGTGATGGGGACTCTCGATATACCTGAGTGTAAGAACAATTGTGGAGTCATCCTCCCATGTAAAGGCTCCTGCCACCTTGTTTGAGGAAGCAACACCGGGTCTGCGGAGTATGCCGGGTCCCACCATCGCCGTACTGGAAGTTATCCATTCACCTCTGCCAAAGGGTATTGAGCGAACGGTCTCGCCGTTGCCAAGTGACACATAACATTTATCTCCGGCAAAGTCAAGGGTGAGATATTTGAGTTTAAGATTGTTCTCTTCAAGCAGGAACCTGTTGTTCCGGATTGTTTCGGCAATTGGAGAGTCTTCTGTTTTTGCCGGGAGAGGCAATGCCAGTGAGGCAAGTCGTGCAGTCAGTTTTTCTGCAGCAGAAGGGTTCTCCGGCAGCGCTTCATCTTTCATTGCAGGCAGTATGTAGTTCCATACCATATTCATCACATCCTGCATGTCAGGTGATTCAGAGGTTATTGCAACCACGGCATCCAGCTCAGGCATCACCATGATATACTGACCAAAGGCGCCGTCAGCCCTGTAGGTGTTGTGACGGCTGCGCCAGAACTGGTAGCAGTATCCCTGCATCCAGTCGTTATCCGCCTTTGTCTCCGGTGATGCATCCGGGGCCTGGTCAATCTTGAAAGTGGTGGCTTCCTCAATCCATTGTGCCGGAATTATCTGTTTTCCGTTCCACATTCCCTTCTGCAGATAAAGCTGGCCAAACTTCGCCATATCCTCGGTTTTTACCCTCAGACCCCATCCTCCGGCGTTGATGCCTTCGGGGCTGGTTTCCCAGTCAATCCCTTCAATACCCAGTGGCCCGAACAGTCGTGGCTGAAGGTAATCGGCAACCTTTTCCCCGGTTACCTTCTGCACTATGGCTGAAAGCATGAAGGTAGCCATTGAATTATACAGGAACCGGCCTCCCGGATCGTCTACTACCGGAAGGCTGAGAAATGCCGGTACCCAGTTGCGGCCGGATGAGGTAATTTCATTTGACGGATCGGGCGACTGGCCGGCGGTCATTGTAAGGAGATCCCTGACCTTCATGTCTGCCAGGAAGGGTGAAACACTGTCCGGAAGCTGATCAGGGAAGAATGACACCACTTTGTCATCAGTGCTGAGCAGTTTTTCCGTAACGGCGAAACCGACAGCAGTGGAGGTGAAGCTTTTGCTGACCGAGTAAAGGGTATGTCTCAGGTCCGCGCTGTACGGAGCCCACCATCCTTCGGCAATCACCTTTCCGTGACGGAGTATCATTATGCTGTGGAACTCGTGGCTGCCGGCTGCAGCTGAATCGAGAAAAGTCAGCAACGCTTCGGACGAGACCCCTTCTGCTTCCGGATTACTTCGGGGCAGAGAGGTTTCGGCAGGGGGCTGGTTATTGCATCCTGCTGAAAGGACAAGGAGCATCAATGCTGCGAGGAACGAAGAGAAAGGGCAGAGTTTCATAGGGTATCTTTTACAGGTTTCGGATCAACTGCTGATACCCAAAAGTAAAACTTTACAGCCGGTTTTACTGCTGTGCTCCCTCTTCTTTTTTCTTTTCGGTCACCTCTTTCGCGGTGTATCCCAGCTTCTCGAGTGATCTCCTGAGCACTTCAGGGGTGGTCTTTCCATCCTGATACTTAACCGTGACCTCCTTTGTGGCGAGATCGCATTTCACATCCTTTACCCCCTTTATATACGGGATATTCTTCATTATGGTGTTGACACAGTTCTCACAGTCGATGCTGGTTTCGAACCTTACTGTCTGAAGCTCCTTCTTGCTTTTATCCTGTGCATTCAGTGCCACTGAAGAGAAGACAATCAGCAGAAGAGCAGTGATAAAATGATTTCTTTTCATTGTATTGTTTTTAAGATTTATTATTCAGTTCTGCGGGCGGTCCAGGGCGAACCTGAATCCTGCATAGAGTTTTCTGCCGTGTACCGGACCCCATATCATTGCACCGTCAAAATACGGGCCAAACGGATCTTCCGGAGCGATCAGGGCATCATGTTGCCTTGAGCCGGTGATGTTCTCTGCACCTATGTAAACGCTCCATTTCCTGAAGTACTTGGTCACCTGGGCGTTCATAACCGGGTATGCACTGAAGCTGTCATGCCTCCTGTAGGGTTCGGGATTGGTCATTGTTGAGGGTATTCTGCCCGGGCCGTTGTACTGAAGGGTATAGTCAACCTGCCATTTTCTCATCCTGGTTGTGTAAGACGCAGTCAGCAATCCCTTGTAGCGCGAGGCGAGAGGCTTTTCGCGAAGTTCTCCTCCGATTGTCTGCCACACGTCGTTCCATCTCCAGGCGGCGGTGATATCAAGTCCGGTCAACGGCTGTATCTGTGCCTCAAGCTGGAATACATCTGACCATGACCTGCCGTCTAGGTTATAGAAGAGCACACGGTCTACGTCAGAATCGAAGTCCGTCACTATCTGCTTCAGGAAGCTGGTGCGGTATGCCTCGCCTGTCAGACGCAGTTCGCGTCCGCCCAGGGAGATGTAACCTGTCAGGTTGATGCCGGCATTCCATGCCTCTTCGATATCAAGGTCACCGTCAATTATCATCTCCCTGCTGCTGGCCAGGAAATACATGTTTTCAGCCAGTACGTGCACGGTTCTGAATCCCTTGCCGGCTGATGCCCTGAAGGTCATCTTCGGAAGAATCTCATACCGCAGATGGATGCGGGGGGTGAACTGAGCTCCGTGATTCCTGTAGAAATCGTACCGCACGCCTGCTAGCAGGGTCACCTTTGCCGAATCAGTATAAGTGTACTGAAGGAAGACTCCCGGAACAGATTCAACGGTCTCAGCGTCAAGGCCCGCAACCGTCTGTCCCAGCAGGGGCCTATAAATTGCCTGAAGCTCATCATAATGGTCATAGCGATAGCTTACGCCCGCATCAACAGTGTGCTTATCTGCCGGGAAGTACTGGTAGAGAAGGTTTGTGTAATAACTTCTCTGGGTGGCATCGTACTTATTGAAGCCCAGCCATGATTTCATGTCATGGAAGGTCATGCTCTGAATCCATCCCAAAGACATTTTGTCTGACGGACCGAAAACGCCCCCGAGTTTTGTGAAGGCTTCAGCCCTTTCAGTTCCGATGCTTATTCCGTAACCGCCGTCCCACGTGTTGATATCATTGCGGTCATAGTCGAATTCGCCGCCGATCCTTTCCTCCTGCATGTATTTGATGCCTGCACGGAAGGTGAGGTTGTTGCTCAGGTAATCCCAGCGGTTCATGAAGCTGTACTGCCGCACATCCGGCTCATCACGGAACCCGTCGTGGTTATGATCACTGGCGCCGGATTGTGTCTCCCCGTGACCCAGAATCATCGTGCTCCAGTAATCATTGAGCCTGACCGAGGCATTGGCATTGGTCTCGATCTTGCCCGCATCGCTTACGAAGCCATTCACAAAGACTATCTCGCTGGTAGCGGGTTTCTTGTACTCAACATTGATCTGTCCGGTGATTGATTCGTTCCCGTTCCGGACCGACGAGGTTCCCTTTGATACCTGGATTGACTCCATCCATGGGCCCGGAACATAGCTGAGGCCGTATGCTGCACCCAATCCGTACATTGACGGTATGTTCTCGGTAAGGATCTGAACATAGGATCCGGCAAGTCCCAGAAGCTGTATCTGCTTGGCGCCTGTGGCTGCATCGGCATAGTTGACATCAACGGAGGGGTTGGTGACAAAGCTTTCCGAAAGGTTGCAGCAGGCTGCCTTGCACAGCTCGGCAGCAGTTATTTTCACGGTGGCGATTGTCGCATCCCGGTCAATATGTGCTCCGGTGGCACGGCCGATGACAGTGACCTCATCCATCATGCTGCTCTCTTTAAGGAAAATCTCAATGTATTCGGTATCAGGGTCAATCAGGACAGTATCGGTGTTATATCCGACAAAGCTGGCTACCAGAAGATTGTGCCCCCTGACTCTTTTAAGGGTAAAATATCCGGCAGCATTGGCTGATGTGCCGGTGGTGGTTCCGGCCCAGACCACGTTTGAGCCGGGCAGGATCTCAGTGCCGCCGGATCCGTCGTCGCCTGCAACCATGACCTTGCCCTCGATGTGCCCCTGTGAAAGGGCAAGGCCGGATGAGAGAACCAGTATAAGTGTTATTATCAGATGTTTCATAGAGAATAAATTAAGTTAATATTGAATTCGTTCGTCGGCTGCAGGGAGAATACCCGGAGCCGGAACTGATCAGTCGCAACATAATCAGGGGGTCAGAAAAATGATCTTCGCCCGGTTATGTTGTTTCCCTATGAAAAAATCAGGATTGCAGCCTGCAAAGGATGGTTGTCAGGTCCCTGCTGCAGTGAACCGGTCTGTTTGCAGTGTGCCGGTGAATGCCAGTGACTGGCTGATTATCCCTAACGGCGATTACCGCAGCGGCCTGGAAATAGGGGATTATTTCGTCTTGCTTTTCAGCACGGACAAGTTCGTCGGTCACTATTCTCTCTGCTTCGTGAGTGCAGCAGTCGTCGGAGAGTTCAGGCTCGCCTGTGCTGTGCTGATGATGTATGTCACACTCCCCGTGGCTGCAGGCAGTGCTCTCACTGTGTCCGCAGCAGTTGTCCCCGACAGGGTCACCGGTCAGGGTGGCTATTGTTTCGTCTGTGCCGCAATGGAAACATGTATGATGGATAAGGGTAAAGCCGAAGCTGCCTGCCATCATGAGAGTGATCAGGAAGATTGAGATTACAGGTGATATGAAGCGAATCTTTTTCACTGCTGCAAATATAACAACAAAAATGTTCGATTGTTGCATGTATAAACAGTAACGACGAGTCTCAGACCCGTCGTTACATCATATTCGATTGCTGAAATTTTCTCTATACAAGGGGAGGAATGACAAGGACCTGCCCGGGATAGATGAGATCCGGATCCTTGAGCATCGGTTTGTTGGCCTCAAAGATAATCGGGTATTTTTTTGCGTCACCGTAGACCTGTTTGGCGATCTTCGAAAGGTAATCACCCTTTTTGACGGTATAGAACTGCTTCTCCGGCTCAGGCGGGGCAACAGGCTCAGGTACTGTGACCAGCAGGTGATCCTCAACTGCTGATATGCCTTCAATGTTACCGGCAGTAACGATGATTTTATTCTTATTGGCCTGTGTGTCAACAGATCCTTTAAGTATTACCTTTTCGTCATCAACTGCCACGTTGACCTTGCTTACATCAAACCCGAACTTTTTGATATGATCCATGATGAGGGTCGCTTTTTCCTCTTCACGCCTCTCTTCGGATTTGAAGATTTTCGCACCTGCATTTTTAATAAATGAAATTAGTCCCATGATTTTGCGTGTTTGTTAAATTACTTCGAATGTTATTTTCATATTCAACCGGTATTCCGTGATCTTGTTTTTGACCACTACCGCACTCTGATCCTGCACATACACAGAACGGATCTCCTTGACTGTCTTCGACGCTGTCTTGACTGCTGAAGCTGCAGCATCCTCCCAGCTCACCGGAGATGACGCAAGAACTTCAATTACTTTTAGTACTGCCATGTCTTTGATTTTAATGGATTAATATCTAATAAGATAAACGATTGCCAAAGGCTTTTGTTTATGAATGTGTAAGGTAATAAAAAATAGCGGGAAGAGAAAGCTTTGGAAGACAAAACTAAATCCCGATCTCTAAAAGAGTTATGTAATACATTTTGTATATTTGATGGTAGTTAACCTGATTGTATTTCTAACTTAAACACCTATCAGATTATGGGAATAGTCAAAGAATTCAAGGAGTTTGCTGTAAAGGGCAACATGCTTGACATGGCCGTTGGTATCATCATCGGCGGAGCGTTCGGAAAAATAATCACCTCCCTGGTGAATGACGTACTTATGCCACCGTTAGGCATGCTGCTGGGCAAGGTTGATTTCACCAACCTTAAGGCAATACTGCAGAAGGGACAGGATGCCGTTATGGACGGAGCAACAGTGATTCAGCCTGCAGTAGGCGAGGTGGCAATCAAGTACGGCTCTTTCATCCAGAACATAATTGACTTTCTTATTGTTGCCCTGTGCATATTCTTCGTCATCAAGGGGATGAACAGCCTGAAGAAGAAGGAAGAAGCCGCTCCGGCTGCTCCTGCTCCCCCGAGTGATGAGGTTGTGCTGCTGAAGGAAATCCGTGACCTGCTTAAAAAATAGTGGCAGATACAATAATCCATAAGGAAAATTGTTTGCATATTTGCACGCAATTAAGTTATGGCAAGAATAAGAAAATATTTCTGGTGGCGCAGGTTCTTCCCTGACAGGGGATAAGAGCAAAGCCGCAACGGATAAAAATAAAGGCCGCAGTCTTCTGACTGCGGCCTTTTGTATTTAATCATCCCGCCTCCCTGAAGAGGGGAGTCGGGGTTCAGTGGCTGAATCCTGTAAGGTACCTGTAAAGCTCACTGTCAGTAGACAGTATAATCGTTGTTGTTGAATCAAATGTCATCCTGAAGGTCTCCATTGACTTCATGAAGCCGTACAGACTTCTGGCGGAGGCTGACTGGTCGTAGGCGCCTGCATAAATGGCTGCCGCCCTGGCATCAGCCTTCCCGCGTATCTCTTCAGCTTTGCGGTAGGCCTCGGACTGTATCGTCTTCAGGTCGCGCTCCTTCTCACCGTTGATCTTCGAGGCTTCACCCTGACCTTCAGACCGGAATCGCTCTGCAATCCGGTATCGCTCACTCTTCATCCTCTCATAGATCTGTGTTCTGACCTCTTCAACGTAATTCAGCCGCTTTATCCGAACGTCAAGGATGACAATACCCAGGTCCTTCGCCTTGTCATTTGCTGAGATCAGGATCATGTCCTCAATCTTTTGCCTCCCGGTTGATATATCGTTGAGGGTGTCTCCCGTCTCTTCTCCGATCAGACCAGATGACACGGGGGTCCTGTTTACTGACCTTACGATCTCATCAAGATTATGGCTTGCAATATGGTCCCGGGTTTCACCGTCAAGGATGTCTGCCAGCCTCGACTGTGCACCTCTTTCGTCTGTCAGCCGCTTGAAGAACTGAAGGGGATCTGTAATCTGCCAGCGGGCATATGTGTCAACAAAAATGAACTTTTTATCCTTCGTCGGCACCTGGTTGGGATCACCGTCCCATTCCATGTATCTTTTTTCGAAGTAGTTGGTCCGCTGGATGAAGGGCATCTTGAGCTTCAGTCCGGGGGTGGTCTTGGCCGATC
>JAEYZD010000194.1 GCA_023430725.1 Bacteroidota bacterium
ATTACAAGCTCAGGGTTGGAGAGGGACTCGCTTTTAACAGCAGTCAGTGGATGGGGTCATGGCTGAGTGCGCCGTCATTTATTTCAGGCAGATCATCTGTGTCGGCCTACACATCCACCGAAGAGAACAATTTCCTTCGCGGAATAGCATGTGTTATGGGCAGCCGGAATTACAGCGCCGCAATCTTTTCATCCATTAACAGGATCGATGCGCGTCTTGTTTTCAATGAAGACAGTGTTGCGACGGGAGTAAGCAATCTTGTCAAAGGAGGCCTGCATACTACTGAATCGCAGCTCGAAGCGAAAAACAGCCTCACCGAGACAGTGGCCGGACTGCATCTTGCCGCAGGATCGGAAAAGGTGCGCGGCGGTCTGACTGCTGCAGCTACATTCTTCTCCCTGCCCGTCATACCTGACAAAAGCAGACCGGAGAATCTCCATGATTTTGAAGGCGACAGGCTTCTGAATTTTGCTGCTGACTTCAGGGCCGGCACCGGTCCGGTGCTGATATTTGCGGAGACAGGGCTGAGCATGCCCGGTTCGTGGGCTGCCATCGGAGGTCTCAGGGCAAAGCCATCCTCAAGGGTGACATTCAACCTGATGGCCCGCTGCTTCTCTCCTGATTATCACTCCTTCCATTCCGGGGCCTATAAGGCAGGTTCAGGCTCCGGCAATGAAGCAGGCCTCGCCGCATCGGTGCACCTGGAGGCTGCAAGGCATCTGTTCATCACTGCAGGGGCTGATCAATACAGGATCCCCGCACCCCGTTATCGCTCTGCGGCCCCTTCATATGGCAGCAGGATTGAAATAAAAGGAGAGTACCTGCCGCGGGAAGACATCTCCCTCACGTTTTCCTATACCTCTTCTACACGCGAGTACGATATCGCCTCTGAGACTGGCATGGCCTCTTCAGTGACGCACACAAGACAACAGGCAGGTTTTATCTTAGGATACGAACCGGCCCCCGGATTTCGTCTTACGACACGGATATCCGGATCATTTATATCACCGTCTCAGGAGAAGGGATATCTTCTCTGCCAGGATATGACTCACTCGTTTCGAAAGGTTCCGCTTAGGATCTGGTTCAGGTATGCACTTTGCTCCACCTCCGGGTGGGACAGCCGGCTCTATGCATGGGAAAATGACCTGCTCTCTTCGTTCAGTGTACCGGCCCTCTGCGGCGAGATGACCCGCTCCTTCATCATGATCTCCTGGAAACCGACAGACAACATCGAGGCCAGGGTGAAGTACGCATTCACTGATTCGGAGAAGGGATTGAGGCAGGAGGTGAAGTGTCAGATGAGAATCATGTTTCAGGCAGCAGGGAAGAGGCAGTAGGGCAAAGCCATTCTCACTACTGCCTGTTGCCTATTGCCTAATGCCTGAAATCAGTTCGTCCTGTGCCTGAACTTCACCGCTCCAAGCTCATCATTCGCCTTCACTATCTTCTGTTTCAGGTTTTCCTTGTAGGCAATGAGCTTTTCCATGAGGGCCGGGTCACCCGTTGCGATCATCTGTGCTGCCAGGATGCCGGCGTTAAGGGCGCCGTCGATGGCAACTGTGGCAACCGGAATTCCGGGAGGCATCTGAACTATTGCCAGCAGGGCATCCATGCCGTCAAGGGAGGCTCTGACCGGAACCCCTATCACCGGCACCGGGGTCATTGCCGCAATGACTCCGGGGAGGTGTGCTGCCATGCCGGCACCTGCTATTATGACCTTAACTCCCCGTCCTGCCGCACCTCGGGCAAACTTCTCAACTGCCTCGGGGGTGCGGTGCGCGGAGAGCGCATTGATCTCAAAAGGAACGCCTACACTGTCAAGAAACTCTGCCGCCTTCTCCATAACCTTCAGGTCGGAGACGCTGCCCATAATGATGCTGACTGACGGATTCATATGCTCTTTTTTAATGTTACCTGATTGCCGGAGCAAAAATAAGCTTTAAATTTATAATTTAGCGGCATCAACCACCTCAACCATGAACGAGATCAAAGTACTTGACAGAGAGTTCTCGGTGTACATCACCGAAGATGAGATACAGAGCCGTGTTACGGCCCTTGCGGAAAAGATCAGCGAGGACCTCAGAGGCCAGGACGTCCTCTTCTTCGGAGTCCTGAACGGAGTCTTCCTCTTCGCTGCTGACATATTCCGGCAGATAAGTCTCGATTGCCAGGTTTCTTTTATAAAACTGGCATCCTATGACGGGACATCCAGTACCGGCAAGATCAAGGAACTTATCGGCTGGAATGAAGATATAACCGGAAAGACAGTAGTGGTTCTGGAAGATATCGTTGACACAGGAGCAACTCTTGAGCGTGTCATCGGCGAGCTGAAGCTGAGAAAGGCAGCTGATATAAAGATCTGCACCCTGCTTTTCAAGCCGGAAGCCTATACAAGAGATATTCCGATAGACTATATCGGATTTGAGATCCCGAATAATTTCGTGGTTGGATACGGCCTTGACTATGACGGCTATGGCCGCAATCTGAAGGCGATTTACAAACTAACAAAATAACATTTTCAAATGGTAAATATTCTTATGTTCGGCCCTCCCGGATCAGGGAAGGGAACCCAATCGGTAACCCTGGCCGGGAAATATAACTTACTTCATCTCTCAACCGGTGACATGCTCCGGGCTGAGCTCGCCGCAGGCACTCCGCTGGGGAAGAAAATGGAGGCTATAATGGCAGCAGGGGAACTTGTGCCTGATGATGTTGTGATTGCAATGATAGCACAGAAGATTGACTCCACCACCGGCAAGGCGGGCTTTATCTTTGACGGCTTTCCGCGAACGGTGGAACAGGCAGAAGCCCTGCAGTCAATGCTTCATGAGAGAGGCATGGCGATTGATCTCATGCTTGTTCTGGAGGTGAACGATGCCGAACTTACGGACCGCATGAAGAAGCGTGCACTTGTATCTGGCAGGGCTGACGATGCCGATGAGTCAATCATCAACAATCGCATTGCCGTTTACCGTGCGAAAACAGAACCTGTCATTGAATTCGGAAGAAAAGCCGGTGTCTCGAGGAGCGTCGACGGCGTCGGATCCATCGATGACATTTTCAACAGGCTCTGCAAAGAGATAGAAACCGTGGTCTAGCTGATGGCTGATACTAACTTCGTAGATTACGTAAAGATCTTTTGCCGCTCAGGCAAGGGAGGCCCTGGATCAACACATCTGCGGCACGAAAAATCCAATCCCAGAGGCGGCCCTGACGGCGGCGACGGCGGCAGGGGGGGCGACGTAATTCTGCGGGGTAACCCCCAGCTCTGGACCCTGCTCCACCTGAAGTTCACGAAACATCTGTTCGCCGGCCACGGCGGATCAGGATCATCAAACCAGAAGACTGGCGCTGACGGAGAAGATATTTATATCGATGTGCCGCTCGGAACAGTGGTAAGAGAGGCAGAGACAGAAAATTTCATCCTTGAGATCACGAGCGAGGGCGAAGAGAAGATACTTGTAAAAGGAGGCCGCGGAGGGATGGGAAATACCCACTTCAAGTCGTCCACCTTCCAGACTCCCCGTTTTGCACAGCCGGGGGAGCCTTCCGTAGAAGGATGGTTCATCCTCGAACTGAAAGTTCTTGCTGACGTAGGTTTGGTAGGTTTTCCCAATGCAGGAAAATCCACGCTGCTCTCAGTTGTGAGCGCCGCTAAACCCAAGATTGACAACTACCCGTTCACAACCCTGACTCCAAATCTAGGCATTGTTAGCTACCACGAGGATAAGTCGTTTGTCATGGCTGACATCCCGGGAATCATCGAAGGTGCAGCGGAAGGGAAGGGACTGGGACACCGGTTCCTGAGACATATCGAGCGCAACTCCGTTCTGCTGTTCATGATACCCGCTGACACCGGCGACATCAGGAAAGAGTATGGTATCCTGGTTGAGGAGCTCAGGAAGTACAACCCGGAGTTGCTTGATAAGCACCGGGTAATTGCAATCTCCAAATCCGACCTGCTGGACCAGGAACTTACTGATGCCATGCGGCCTCTGCTGCCTGATGATGTACCGGTTGTATTCATATCCTCGGTTACCGGCACAGGTATCAAGGTTCTGAAGGACATGCTCTGGCGGGCCATAAACAGCTGACAATGATTGAGCTGGATCGTAGTATATTCCTGTTTCTGAATTCGCTGCACACGCCGTTCCTTGACGAGGTGATGTGGATTGTGAGCATGAAGGTGGTATGGATCCCTCTGTATCTGGCAATTATCTGGATGATATTCCGCAGTTACGGGAAGCGTGTATGGATCCCTCTTGCACTGGTGCCGGTACTGGTCCTGATAGACGATCAGGGATCCACCCTTATAAAGAATCTCACTGCCCGGCCCAGACCATGTCATGAGCCGGCCCTTTCAGGCATGGTGCATACTGTCAACGGTTACTGCTCCGGGATGTACGGGTTTGTCTCCGGTCATGCAGCCAACAGCTTCGGAATAGCTGCTTTCTCATCTGCCATCATTAACAAAAGATGGTTTTCGTGGGCAATTTTTTTATGGGCTGCAATTGTCTCATATTCAAGGATATATTTGGGAGTGCACTACCCGGGTGATGTGCTCGGAGGAGCCCTGCTGGGTCTTGCTGCCGGCGCTGGTCTTGCATGGACAGCTGCGAAACTGAATAAAAATATCAAGCGATGAATATAATCAAGTCACTGTGGGTATGGGTCTCGAGCATAACATTTGTCCTGCTTGCCTTCCCCGTTGCCGTGATTCTCTGGCTGCTGTCACTTGCATTTGACAGCCGGCGACTGATGAACAACAGGTGGATGGTCATCCAGGGCATCGTGCTTACGAAGATGAGCCCTTTCTGGAAAGTCATTGTTGACGGACGGGAAAAGATAGATCATAAACAGGCATACATAATTATCCCCAACCACCAGTCACTTCTTGACATTGTCTTTTTTAACATGCTTCGCCACCGCCTTAGGTGGGTCTCAAAGAAGGAGATCTTCAGCGTGCCGGTAGTTGGATGGGAGATGAGGATGGTCAGGTACATCGAGCTGATCCGGGGGAACAAGTCCAGCGTGGTCAGGATGATGGAGGAATGTGTTTCATCACTGCAGGATGGAATATCGGTGGTGATCTTCCCCGAAGGGACCAGGTCGCTTACCGGCGCCATCGGTAAATTCAAGAGCGGTGCCTTTCAGCTTGCAGTGAAGACTGACAAGCCGCTACTCCCGGTTCTTATTGACGGTACAGGTGAAATCATGCCCAAGAAAGGAGGTATAATATTCCGGAACCGGAGGGTTGTGAGAATACGAGTGCTGGATCCCATTTTCCCGGGGCAGTTCGGAACAGGTGATCCCGAGCAACTGGCTGCCAGGGTACAGGCTCAGATGGTCACCGCCATGGACCGGCTGCGAAGCGGGACCTGACCCTCTTCTACAATTCTTAATGCTCTACGAGCATTGGTGGTGTATGCAATGTCCTGATCTACAATTCTTATTGGTCAATGACCAATTTCCAATGCATACCATTATCTGACCTGCAATGACTGCCGCTGCCGACTGAGGGCTGCCGACGGGGTATAATTCACCGCGGTTGTTGATAAATCGGGAAGATTCGCCTTGCCTAATTCTTTATATTTGCCCAAAATTTCTCTTGATGGACGGCAATTATTCTGAGGAGAATATCAAAACCCTGGAGTGGAAGGAGCATATCAGGCTGCGCCCCGGTATGTACATCGGAAAGCTGGGCGACGGCTCCTCTCTCGATGACGGGATTTATGTCCTGCTCAAGGAGGTGATGGATAACGCGGTGGACGAATACATGATGGGCTTCGGCCGCAGGATAGACGTCGGCATTGCAGGGTCGGAAGTGAGGGTGCGCGACTTCGGCCGCGGGATACCTCTCGGGAAGGTGATGGATGTCACCTCCAGGATGAATACCGGCGCCAAGTATGACTCAAAGGCATTCAAGAAGTCAGTCGGGCTTAACGGCGTGGGGATAAAGGCAGTGAACGCCCTGTCATCTTCCTTCATTATCAGGTCGTTCCGTGAAGGCCAGAGCAAGGAGATAGAGTTCAGGGCCGGTGAGATTGTCAGGGATGAACCCCTGAAGAAGACAGAAGAGGAGAACGGCACCGAGGTGATCTTCATCCCTGATGAGGCCATGTTCGGCAACTACCATTACATCCTCGAGTACGTTGAGAACATGATGAAAAACTACTCATACCTGAATGCAGGTATGATCATCAATCTCAACGGCAACAAGATAGTCTCACGCAACGGTCTCGTTGATCTCCTGAATGACAACATGAACCGCGAGGGTCTCTATCCCATCATCCATCTCAGGGGTGACGACATAGAGATCGCATTGACCCACGGGATGCAGTACGGCGAGGATTACTACAGCTTCGTCAACGGTCAGCACACATCGCAGGGCGGCACTCACCTGATCGCCTTTCGCGAAGCCATAACAAGGACGGTGAAGGAGTTCTTCAAGAAAGACTTCGATCCCTCGGATATCAGGTCTTCGATAATAGCTGCAATCTCCGTCAAGATCGAAGAACCGATCTTCGAATCACAGACCAAGACCAAGCTCGGATCTAAGGATATGGGCCCGAACGGCCCCTCAGTGCGCAATTACGTGGTGGACTTCATCCGCAAGAACCTGGATGACTACCTACACAAAAACGGAGAAACAGCCCGTATCCTGCTGAAAAAAATACAGGAATCGGAGAAGGAGCGCAAAGCGATAAGTTCCATTCAGAAACTTGCCCGCGAACGGGCGAAGAAGGTCAGCCTCCACAACCGAAAGCTACGTGACTGCCGTATACATTACAACTCGAATGATGAGCGCAAGCTCGAATCAACCCTCTTCATCACCGAGGGCGATTCCGCAAGCGGCTCCATCACAAAATCACGCAACGTGGAGACCCAGGCTGTCTTCAGCCTCAGGGGCAAGCCGCTGAACAGTTACGGGCTGACCAAGAAAATTGTATATGAAAACGAGGAGTTCAACCTGCTTCAGGCTGCCCTCAACATCGAAGAGTCACTCGATGACCTCCGCTACAATTACGTGGTAATTGCCACGGACGCCGATGTTGACGGAATGCATATCAGGCTTCTCCTGCTGACATTCTTCCTGCAGTTCTTCCCTGACCTGGTCAGAAAGGGACATGTCTATATCCTTCAGACACCCCTCTTCCGGGTCCGCAACAAGAAGCAGACCCGTTACTGTTACAGTGATGAGGAGAGGCAGAGAGCCATCAGGGACCTGGGACCGGACCCCGAGATTACCCGCTTCAAGGGGCTGGGAGAAATATCCCCGGACGAGTTCATTCATTTCATCGGAAAGGATATGCGCCTTGAACCGGTGATAATGAAGAAGTCAGACCCCTACACACAGTTCCTCGAGTTTTACATGGGTAAGAATACACCTGAACGTCAGGATTTTATTATTGACAACCTGCGTATCGAGGAGGAGATCCCCGAGGCGGCACAGGCTTGAGTGAAGGTCAGAAGAGAAGATGAAAGAGAGCGATCCGTTTGAACTTATCCCCGGTGAAGAGGGCGGGGAAAAGGAAGATACCAAAGCCAGCCATATCCCTGATGCCCTGCATACTGTCACGGCGCTTTCAGGCATGTACCAGGACTGGTTCCTCGATTATGCGTCATATGTGATCCTTGAGCGTGCCGTGCCCCACATCTCAGACGGGCTCAAGCCGGTGCAGCGAAGGATCCTCTATTCCATGAAACGGATGGATGACGGACGCTTCAATAAAGTGGCCAACATCATAGGTCATACGATGCAGTTTCACCCGCACGGAGATGCTTCAATAGGTGATGCACTGGTTCAGCTGGGGCAGAAGGAACTGCTGGTTGAGTCACAGGGTAACTGGGGGAACATCCTCACCGGTGACGGTGCTGCGGCTCCGAGGTACATCGAGGCAAGATTATCAAAATTTGCCCTTGAGGTGACCTTTAACAACAAGACCACCGAGTGGATGAGTTCGTATGACGGACGCAACAGGGAGCCGGTAACCCTCCCGGTCAAGTTTCCGCTGCTTCTGGCTATGGGAGTGGAAGGCATTGCCGTGGGCCTTGCATCCAAGATACTGCCTCATAACTTCAATGAGCTCGTCGACGCCTCCATAAACTACCTGCAGGGTAAGCCCTTCGAACTCTATCCCGATTTCCCGACAGCAGGGATGATAGATATTTCGAAGTACAATGACGGCGCCAGGGGTGGCGTGGTAAAGGTGAGAGCAAAGATTGAAAAGGTTGACAGAAAGGGATTGGTAATCACGGAGATACCCTTCGGCCGCACTACTTCTTCCCTCATCGAGTCAATAGTTAAAGCCAGTGACAGGGGCAAGATCAAAGTCAAGAAGATAGATGACAACACCGCCGGCGGCGTTGAGATAGTCATCCAGTTACAGAGCGGGGTTTCGCCTGACAAGACAATAGATGCACTATACGCCTTCACAGACTGTGAGCTCTCAATCTCTCCAAATGCATGCGTAATCACTGATGAAAACAAGCCGGCATTCATCGGTGTCAGTGACATTCTCAGGCATTCGGTTGACCAGACCGTGAAGCTCCTGACGAAGGAACTGGAGATTCGCAAGGCGGAACTTGAGGAAGAGTGGCACTTCTCATCACTTGAGAAGATATTCATTGAGAAGCGGATATACCGCGACATCGAGGAGTGCGAGACCTGGGAAGCAGTAATCGCAGCAATTGACAAGGGGCTGAAGCCTTACAAAAAGCTGTTCAGGCGCGAAATCACTCGCGATGACATAATCAGGCTAACCGAGATAAAAATCAAGAGAATCTCGAAGTATGACTCATCCAGGGCCGATGAGCACATCAGGGGCCTGGAGGGTGAGCTTGAGGAGGTCGCAAACCACCTCGCCAACATAATTCCCTATGCAATAAACTATTATCGCCAGATAAAGAAGAAATTCGGCAAAGGGAAGGATCGCCGGACAGAGATAAGGAGCTTCGAGACAATCGAGGCCAGCAAGGTTGTAGCCACCAACGCCAAGCTCTATGTAAATCGCCTGGAGGGCTTCATCGGCACCGGCCTGAAGAAGGATGAGTACGTGTGTGACTGCTCAGACATTGATGATGTGATTGTGATCAGGAAGGACGGTTCCTATCTTATCACGAAGGTTGCCGAGAAACAGTTTGTTGGCAAGGATGTGGTTCACGTTCAGGTGTTTCTCAGAAATGATTCACGTACAATCTACAACGTTGCCTACCAGGACGGACGTGAGGGGCCGTACTATGTCAAGCGCTGTGCCCTTACCGGTCTCACGCGCGACAAGGAATACAACCTCGGAAAGGGAACCACAGGCACCAAAATTCTCTATCTCAGCGCCAACCCGAACGGTGAGGCTGAGGTGATAAGGGTTTACCATAAGCCCAAAGCGAGGCTGAAGAAGCTGACCTTTGAGTTTGACTTCGGTGAGCTTGCAATCAAGGGTCGCGGCTCAATGGGAAACATCCTGACAAAGAATGCAATACATAAGATTACGCTCAAAGAGAAAGGGCTCTCCACACTGGGAGGCCGAAAGCTCTGGTTTGATGATGCAGTAATGAGGCTCAATGCCGACGGGCGGGGTAAATTCCTCGGGGAGTTTGCCTCTGACGAGATGTTGCTCGTTGTAACAAGGGGTGGCTGGTTCCGCACATCAGGCACGGACCTGTCACTTCACTTTGAGGATGACCTGCTGCTTCTTGAGAAGTACAGGGAGACCAAGGTATTCTCAGCAGTATACTGGGATCAGGAGCAGGAATTCTACTATCTCAAGCGTTTTGCCTTTGAGGAGTCTGACCGTCTGCAGTGTTTCATATCAGACAGTGAGGGATCACGGCTGGTGAGCCTCACCGAGGTGGAGTATCCCCGTCTGGAGATTAAGTTTGGCGGGAAAAATGAGGGAAGAAAGCAGGAGATAATAGAAGTTGCCGAGTTTATCGGAGTGAAGAGTTTCCGGGCCAAGGGAAGGAGGCTCTCCAATTACAGTGTTTCCGATATCCGGGAACTGGAGCCTGTTGTCAGAAGCGAGGCTGCCCCGCCGCCGCCGGAAGAGGATCAGGGCGCTGATCAGGAGCCTCCGTTTCACGGACAGCTTCCTGATGATCCGGCCCAGATGAAACTAGATCTGTAGGCCGCCGTGAACATCTACCTCATTGGGTTCATGGGTAGCGGCAAGAGCACTGCAGGCAAGAGGGTGGCCGCCCTTCTCCGGTGGAGGTTTGAGGACATCGACCGGATGGTGGAGCAGAAGGAGGGGATGAAGGTCCCGGAGATCTTTTCCGCCAGGGGCGAAGCATATTTCCGCAGTGCAGAATCCGCTGCACTCCGAAAGGTGTCAGTAAGGACGCGGACTGTTGTTGCCTGCGGGGGAGGGACACCCTGCTCTGCGGAAAACCTGCAGATCATGAAATCAACCGGCGTCACAGTTTATCTTAAACTGTCTGTTGAGAATCTGGTGTCACGCCTCAGCCGTCACAGTAACGACCGGCCTCTTATCCGAAATACTGATTCAGAAGCACTTGCCGGCAGGGTCACCAGCCTCCTGGGGGACAGGTCCCAGTGGTATGAACAGGCTGATCTGATCATAGATGCAGCGCTTACGGAAGAGCAGGAGTTGACCTCCCTGATCGCTGAAGCTGTACGGTCAAAAGGGGCCTATTTGTGATATCAGATTTATTTCTTACCTTGGATAAGTAAGTCTGTACCTAACCCGGAGTATGTCAGATCCCTTTACGTCAATCAGAGCCGGATCCAGATGGGTCTTCAGGTCGGCACTTGTGCTGATGGTAGTCACTACGGCCGTCATGCTGGCCTTGCTGACTGACCTTTCTCTCTTCCGGACAAATCCACTGTTGTACACTTTGATTCTGGCAGGGATCGTAACGGGTTCAGGCCTGATGATAAGGAACCGGTTTTATCTCCCCTTTCTGAGAAATCTCAGGCTTAGGGGCAAGCTTTTGCTGGCGCCGCTGGCATTGCTGATACTCTCTGCTCCGGCAGCCGTAATATACTTATACCATGATCTTTCCGGCCAGGCTTCACTGCTTCTTCTCTCCGGCCTCTTCACAACATTCGGGGCAGCCTTCTGGTTCTCATGCCTGGCAGTGATTACACTACCTGCCATGGGCTCAGTTCTGCTGCTTGAAAGTGAGAGCCGGGGGACGCGCTACGGCAGAATGCCTGCCCAGCGGCAAGGTCAGCCGTCCGGTGAAAATATGGAGGTTCAGCCAGTTGATTGCGAGGGTGCGCTGTCAGACAATCAGCAGAAGGGAGAGATGCAGAGAGATCCATGGAAGATCTCAATTATCGCGTCACTGGTTCTTGCATTCGTATTGGTGGTGTTATCCCTTCTTGCCGGCATACGGCTCTCAGATGCCGTCTTTTTTCTGCCCCTGGCAGCAATACTTATGCTGGTTCTTGATGTGATCATCGTGGAAGAACAGAAGCAGAGGCTGTCCGGCCTGATGGCAGAAACGCCTGGAAGTGGCGATCTGAATCCGTCTCAGACATCAAATCGCGAAACGGCTGAAGGATTCAGAAGCATACTCCTTGTGGCTGATCATTTTCCTGATATAACCGGCGGAAGGCTTGATTACCTGGCTTTGCATGCCGGAGACACCTATGCCGCAGAAATTACTGACATAGCTGCCAGAACTTTTGATCCTGCGTTGCTTCCGGCCCTGAAGTCCATCTCCTCAGGCAGCCGTTTCAGCGAGAAGGTCAGGCAGGAGGCTGCTGCGGGTGTGGCGGTCATTGAGAAGTACTATTCTGATCCGGTCAGAAACAGTGACATGCTGAGATTGCCAGGCATCTCTGAGAAGACGGCAGTGGCAAGAGGCATTATGCTGAGCAGAAGCGGTCCGCAGGAACATGACCTGGTTAAGCTTCTCTCCGATCCGAACCCCGAAATCAGGAGAACAGGCCTGAGGGCTGCAGGGCGGTACGGTATGACCGGGCTGAAAAGCGATATTGTCAGGGCCCTGTCAAATACGGAAACTGCACGCGATTCATACAATGCGCTGAAGCAGTTCGGTCCGGAAGTGTACGGGGATGTGCTAGGATCTGCGATAAAGCCCGGAAACAGTGAGAGAGAAAACATTTTGATCATGAAGCTGCTTGACGCCATGGCTCTGGAGGAAGCACTGCCATGGCTCCTCGGCTTCGTGGCAACAGGCAGCATGGGCATGCGCCGGAAGGCGGCCTGCAGCCTGTGCAACCGGGGATGGAAGCCTGATGAGAACAACAGGCAGAAAATCCGCGAAACAGTCAGTGAAACCGTCCATACGGTTGCAAGGCTGATAGCCATGCAGACTGAAGCACGCAGGAGTGCAAGCTTCCTCCTGTTATCAGCGCTTGAAAACGAAAGGAAGACATGCACCGGCTTCCTCTTCTGCCTTGTGTCACTGCTTGCGGGCCGTAATGCAGCAAAGATTATGATGCCAATGCCTGAGGCATCTGACTCCTTCAGGGCTGGTATAGCCTCTGAAGCTGTGGAGATGGCGATAGAGGCTCCTGCCGGAAGACCCCTGAGGGCGCTGCTGGGCAACAGCACTGACGCAGACAGGCTGTCAGAACTCTCCCTCTGTTTTCCCGTAAGACATGTAACGGGCCGCTCACTCCCGTCTTTCCTGCTCTCAACCGAGCAGAATATCACCGGCATCTGGACAAAGGCATGCGCACTGCATAAGGCTGCTCTGGAAAGAAAGGGCCTCGAACGGGAGCAGGCGGTCTCATACCTCTTCAGCAACAGCCCAATCCTGCAGGAAGAAAGCGCTGCAGCAATCCGCACCATCAACCGTGCATGGTACAATGAGACTGAATCGCGACTTCAGGAGCCTTCCAGAACCCGGATCTCAGCTGTCGTAAACGGCACAATGCCGAAGACTGCCATGATCTTTGAGAAGACCAGGTTCCTCAGCCTCTGTTTCAGTAATATTCCCGAGGAGAAACTGATATTGCTGGCCTCGGGAATGCGATACTCCGAATCATATGACACCACCTCGCTCCCGGGAGTCATCTCCTGGGTAGTCCCCTCCGAAGACGGCAAGACGGGAATCTATTCCCTGCCGGTCAGCGATATAACAATTTTTGTTTTTTACTATTCAGAATTCACAGATATCTTTGTAAAATACATGGACAATCAGGGGGAGCTGACTGTATCATAAATCTGATTTTTATGCCTGACAGAAATATAATTATAAAACCAAATCCGTTTCCGGGTCTGAGGGCATTCAGGCCGGATGAGGGGCATCTCTTCTTCGGCAGGATAGAGAGCACCCTCAAGGTAGTTTCAAAGCTGAAGGACAACAGGTTCGTGGCCGTGCTGGGTGCCTCGGGCAGCGGGAAGTCGTCACTTGTAATGTCAGGGGTGATACCTGCACTGCTCAGGGAGAACACTGAAGGAAAGAAGGCATGGTCATACCTTGTGTTCAGGCCCGCACTCAATCCTGTTGATCACCTGGCCGCCGAGCTCTCTGCACTTTCTGCCAGTGCCGGGTTTACCCAGCTTGCGGAACAGACCGTTGCAGCCTCACTGCATAACCGCTCAGAGGGACTTACTGACGTGGTAAACCGCATAAGGAAGAACCTGCGGCAGCAAATAGTCATTGTAATAGACCAGTTCGAGGAGCTCTTCAGGTTCAGTCCTGCTGCTTCAACAGGCACGCCGTATGATGATGCATCCGATTTCATTGACCTGATTGTCAGTGCAGTCCAGAAGCCTGATCAGGGTCTTTTTATAATCCTGACAGTCAGGTCTGAATATGTTTCGGACTGTGCACGGTTCAATGCCCTGACAAATCTCATGAACGGCAGCAGCTACCTGCTGCCGCAGATACCTACTGACCTGATGGGAGCTGTCATTGAAGAGCCTGTGAAGCTCTCAGGTGCCATAATTGACCGTTCTCTGGTTAAGGTAATCCTCGGCGATGTTGAGGAGAGACCGGGGCAGCTGTCTGTTTTGCAGCACCTGATGATGCGTCTGTGGGATCACTGGAGCAGGCTGGGTGACATGAGCCGTCCCATTTCAATATCTGATTATGAGGCAGTCGGGAGGCTCAAGGGAGCCATCTCCCAGCATGCCGGCCAGGCACTGGAGTCGCTGGACGAGAGGCACCGTCATGTCTGCTCACGTCTTTTCCGCGCAATCACCACCAGGACTGATGACGGCAGGGAACTGCGCAAGCCTGAACGTATATCTACAATAGCAGCACAGACAGGATGTTCGGAGCACGAGATAATAGGTGTTGCCGAGGTCTTCAGGGCACCGGAATACTCGTTTCTGACCCCTTCGAAGGAGATCCCGCTTAACGGCGAGAGTATCCTTGACCTGACACATGAAAGCATAATACGACTGTGGGATACTCTCCGCAAGTGGATTGATGAGGAGGAGGCCTCAGTCAAGCTCTACAGGAACCTGGCGGCAGCGGCCGGACAGTACCAGGAGGGCAACGGCCGGCTGTGGACTGCCCCTGACCTGCTGCTGGCTCTGCGATGGAGAGAAGAGAACAGGCCAACCCTTGCCTGGGCGGAGAAGATTGACCCTGCATTTGAGAGAGCCATGCTCTTCCTGAAAAACTCCGAGGAAGAGTACAGGATCAGGGAGGATTACGGCAGGAAAATAGGAACTGATAATGTCAAAAGATCCAGGCTCGTTGCCGGTATCCTGGGGCTGCTGGCTATCCTGTCACTGATCGCCCTTGGTGCGGTCTGGTCACTCAGGAACAGGGCAGAGAAACAGAAGTCGATTGCCATTCAGATGAAGGAGGAAACCATTGCCCTTAATGACAGGCTTAATGACAGCCTTCAGGTGCTTGCCTCTTCCGTCATAAAAGAATCCGGGATGGGAGGTGAGGAGGGTGTTTCATCAGACGAGAGGGTTCAGCAGGCAGAGCAGAGAGCAAGAAACGCCGAGGCTGAGATGAAGGAACTGGATTCCAGGAGGTCATCAGCCGTCGAAAAGGCTGCAGAACTGAACAGGTACAGGATGATCTCGCTGTCAAAATCCCTTGCAATGAGATCAATCAATAATTCCTCTGACACTGATCTGCAGATTCTGCTCGCATGGCAGGCCTACCTCTTCAATGACAGGCATTCCGGCCTGACCGAGGACCCGGACATCTTCGCAGGTCTTTACGAGGTCTGCAGGAAATACGGCAACAGGTTCTGCACACGGTTCACTCCCGACGGGGCTGAGTTCACAGCCATGGCCCGGGGAACAGACGGCGGTTTTTTCACTGCAGATTCAAGGGGCAGGGTTATGAGCTGGAAAGGGGATCAGCCTGCAAGAGGATTCACCCTCCTGTGGTCAGGCAACAAGCAGATCAGCTCAATGTCAGTCAGCCCTGATGCTTCCTGGCTGGCCTGCGGGACCGAGAATTCGGAAATATTGATGATACCTGTTGATGAGGATTCGATCGGGTACATTCTGCAGGATTCTACAGGGAAGATCACATCGGTAATTTTTCCGGACAGTGACCGCCTCTTTGCTTCCACATCAGCCGGATCAGTTCGCGAATGGGACCTGAAGAGACGCATTGCCACACGGATATTCAGTGATGCTGCCGGCATTACTGCCCTTGAACTGTCTGAAGGAAAGTCAACTCTTGCCGCTCTCACGGCTGACGGCCGCGTACTGCTGAAACAACCCGGCACCGTGGGCGGACCGGTTATCCTAAATACCGGGAACAGGGTCCTCACATCACACCGGTTCATCCCGGGCGGTGAGAAACTTGCCACAGGAGACAATACCGGGATAATTGACATCTGGAACACTTCAACGGGTAAGGTTGAAGGCAGCGCAGAGGGCCACGGCACGGCCGTGATCAGTATCGCCTTCGATCCTGCAGACAGCCAGATGCTTACAGCTGACGGTTCGGGAGAGATAAGACTCTGGACCATGGCAAACCTGGCCCAGCCTCCGGTTGTTTTCACCGACGGGGGGAAGGATGTCCTGGAACTCGCCTTCAGTGACGGGGGTGATGCCTTCCTGTCAGCTTCAGGCAGTGACGTTGTCCGTCGCCCTGCACATATACGGTGCATGACTGACGGTCTCTGCGACAAGGTGACAAGAAACCTTACAGAACAGGAATGGATGGCTTTCATCGGACAGGATATTGAATATGAACCCACCTGCCCCAACCGTGAATACCGGATACGGGTCAGGGAGATCCGCGGAGCCCGCTGAGCCAAACATTCAGGCCACAGCCTTGTTATTCTGTCACAATGGCTCTCCTTACGGGGAAATGGCTAATTTTGCTGCCTGTACTATTTAATAAACTTATTGACTGAATGAAAGAAAACAGAGTATTGCTGATGATCCTCGATGGCTGGGGAATAGGCGACGGATCAGGAAGTGATGTTATCAGCACCACCGGAACACCAAACATCGACGAACTTAAAAAAATATATCCTTCATCATCGCTCCTCACCTCGGGTGAGGATGTGGGGCTGCCTGAAGGGCAGATGGGCAACTCAGAGGTCGGACACCTTAACATCGGAGCCGGTAGGGTTGTCTACCAGGATCTTGTAAAGATAAACAAGGCCTGCCGCACCGGCGAGATACGTTCAAACGAGACCCTCCGCCAGGCCTTCAGCTATGCGCGTGACAGGCAGGTCAGGGTGCATTTCATGGGCCTCCTTTCGGACGGCGGTGTGCACTCGCTTGACAGACACCTCTATTCGCTGTGCGATATGACTATGGAGTACGGTCTGAAGGATGTTTTCATTCACGGCTTCGGTGACGGGCGTGATACCGATCCTAAGAGCGGAAAGGGTTATATGGCGTCACTGCTGAGACACCTCGAAAAGAGCAACGGACAGGTTGCCTCCTTCATTGGCCGGTACTACGCGATGGACCGCGACAAACGCTGGGAAAGAATCAGGGAAGCCTATGACCTGCTCGTAGGCGGGAAAGGCACCCCGGCAACGGATATCCTTCAGGCGATGCAGGAATCATATGACGCCGGTGTTACGGACGAATTCATGAAACCGATAGTTGTGACCGGAGCTGACGGCAAACCTCTCACAACAATCGCGGAAGGCGATGTAGTCATATTTATAAACTTCAGGAATGACAGGGCACGCGAACTCACAATTGTCCTTACGCAGCAGGAGATGCCTGAGGCCGGAATGAAGACAATCCCCCTGCACTATCTGACCATGACCCCATATGACGATAAGTTCAAGGGGCTTCATGTAATCTTTCCAAAGGACAATGTTGACAGAACCCTTGGCGAGATACTTGCTGCCAACGGTAAAAAACAGCTGCGGATAGCCGAGACTGAGAAATGTGCCCATGTTACATTTTTCTTTTCAGGCGGGAGAGAGAAGGAATTTGAAGGGGAGGAGCGGATACTCATCCCTTCACCCAGGGTGGCAACCTACGATCTGCAGCCCGAGATGAGCGCATACCTGGTCCGTGACGCTGTTATCGCCGAGATTGAAAAGCAGAAGCATGATTTCATATGTCTCAATTTTGCCAATGGCGACATGGTAGGCCATACGGGAGTATACGAAGCTATTCAGAAGGCTGTCAGGACTGTTGACGAATGCGCCGGTGACGTTGCGAAGGCAGCGCTGGCCAACGGGTATAATGTTATTGTAATAGCTGACCACGGCAATGCAGACTTTGCCGTAAATCCCGACGGATCCCCCAATACAGCGCATTCACTGAATCCAGTGCCTCTGTATCTTTTAAGCAGCAGGTACAGGAGTGTAAGCAGCGGGATACTGGCAGACGTGGCACCAACAGTGCTGACAATCATGGGCATTCCTGTCCCGAAGGAGATGACCGGCAGATCACTTGTTTAAGGCAGACTATGCTCCAGATAGATGACACAATAGTATCACTTGCACTCATCGAGAGGAAATTTTCATGTGACCTCGCTGCCTGTAAGGGCAGTTGTTGCCGATATGGCGATACCGGTGCACCTTTGACGGCCGCTGAGGCTGCTGAGCTGGAACGGATACGGCCGGCGCTGTTGCCGTTCCTTCGCCCGGAGGGCATAAGGGCCATAGAGAAGCTTGGGACCAGCGTCACTGATATCGAGGGAGAGCTTGTCACCCCGCTAATAAGCAATGAAGAGTGCGCATATACGATAATGGAGGATGATGTTTACAAATGCGGTATAGAGACTGCCTTCAATGCAGGGGCAGTCGATTTTCGCAAGCCGCTGTCATGTCATCTCTTCCCGGTACGGGTAAAGCAATACAGCAGCTTCAGGGCGGTGAACTACGAAGAGTGGGAAATATGCAAACCCGGAGTTGCCTGCGGGGTAAGAAAGGACACGCAGCTGTTCCTCTTTCTCCGCGAGCCATTGCTGAGGGCCTTCGGAGAGGAGTGGTATGACAAGCTCCAATGGGCAGCAGGAGAATATAACAAACACAAAGACTATGGAAATCATTAAGAATTACATCGAAGCTAACAGGGAGAGATTCCTTGAGGAGCTTTTCGGACTGATCAGGATTCCTTCCGTCAGTGCCAATGAATCCAACAAGGCTGATATGGTCAGGGCTGCTGAATACATCCGTGACCTTATGACTGCCAACGGTGCAGACCGTGCCGAGGTGTACACCACGCCGGGCAATCCTATCGTGTACGGTGAGAAATTGATTGATTCCTCACTGCCAACGATCCTCGTCTACGGTCATTATGACGTCATGCCTGCCGAACCACTTGAGAAATGGATTTCCCCCGCCTTCGAGCCGGAGATCCGTGACGGAAAGATATGGGCACGGGGAGCAGACGATGACAAGGGTCAGCTGTTCATGCATCTCAAAGCCTTCGAGATGATGAATGCAACGGGAACTCTCCCCTGCAATGTCAAGTTCATGATTGAGGGCGAAGAGGAGGCCGGATCAGCAAGTATAGCAGGATTCTGCTCGGAATACCATGAGATGCTCCGCTCTGACGTTATCCTCGTATCGGACACCACCATGATCTCGTCCGATATACCATCCATCACCTCCGGCCTGCGCGGACTGTCTTACATCCAGATCGAGGTCGAGGGGCCGGACCGCGACCTGCACTCAGGCATCTACGGCGGTGCCGTGGTCAACCCATGCAACGCGCTGTGCGACATAATCTCGAGCCTGAAGGACAGTGACGGCCGGATAAACATACCGGGATTCTATGATACAGTCATGGTCCCCACTGATGCTGAAAGGGCCAAGATGGCAGAGAGGCCGTTTGACGCTGCTGAATACAAAAAATCAGTTGGCGTTGACGCCCTGTCAGGCGAAAAGGGATTCACAACACTTGAGAGCGTGGGGATTCGTCCCACACTGGATGTGAACGGTATCTGGGGAGGCTATACAGGCGAAGGTGCCAAGACTATCCTTCCCGCGAAGGCGGCAGCCAAGATCTCGATGAGGCTCGTCCCTTACCAGAAGGCAGAGGATATAGCGAAACTTGCAATTGACCATATCAAATCCATTGCACCGGCAGGAGTGAAGGTGAAGGCTGAATACCTGCACGGCGGGGAGGCTTATGTCAGCCCGCTTGACACACCGGAGTACCGAGCTGCAGAGATGGCTTACGAGGAGATCTTCGGCAAAAGGCCGATTCCGATCCGCAGTGGAGGAAGCATTCCGATCATTTCAACCTTCGAAAAAATACTCGGGGTGAAGTCAATTCTGATGGGCTTCGGACTGGAGTCCGATGCAATCCACTCCCCAAATGAGAACTATCCCCTGGAGAACCTGTTCGCAGGAATGAGGGCTATACCACTCTATTACAGGTATTACACGGAGTTAAAGAGACAAGGCTGATTGACCCTGTCAGTCGATCTTCAGTTTAAGAAGTTCCACCCTGGTGGCTGAGCTCTTCAGGACAGTGAAGAGGTTTCTGCCAACACGGATTTTCTCCTGCTGTTTGGGGATGTTGCCGTGGGCAAATAAGATCAGTCCCGCCAGGGTCGAATACTCGTCGCTTTCGGGCAGGCCCAGTTCATATTCCTCATTCAGGTAATCGATATCAAGGCGCCCGGAGAGGACATATTCCTTATCGTTGAGCTTCTTCTCAACGAGGTCACTGGTATCATGCTCATCCTCTATGTCACCAACTATCTCCTCAAGTACGTCCTCTATTGTTATAACACCGGCTGTTCCTCCGAACTCGTCAACAACCAGGGCAATGCTCTTCTTGGCATCAGAGAGCAACCTGAGCACCTTGTTGGCAGTCATCGTCTCGGGAACGACCGGCAGCTTGCGCATTGCTGTGGATATATCTGCAGGATCATGGAGTATGTCCTTCAGTTCATAGTAGCCAACCATGTTGTCAATGTTGTCCCTGTACAGCAGTATCTTTGAGTGGCCTGACTCGATGAACTGCTGTCTGAGCCCGTCCGGGGTTGACTCGACCGGAAGGGCAACAATCTCGGTACGCGGCACCATGCACTCCCGGGCTTTCACCGATGAGAAATCAAGAGCGTTCTGAAAGATCTTCAGACTACTGTTCTCATCCTGCTTCTCCTCCTCCGTCTCCACAAGGTCATTGACGAAGTGGTCAAGGTCGATGCGGGTGAATATCCTGTTTTCCTGCTCCTTGCGTTCGGTCCTGATCCCGAAGAAGATCCTCATTATAATGTTGGCCAGCCATAGCGTGAACTTGCTGACAGGGTAGAAGAGATAGTAAAAGATTGCAGTAGGCACCGCCAGAATGCTCAGGAAGAAGTTGGGATTTATCCTTACGACTGATTTGGGAAGAAAGTCTGCAAAGACAAGGATAATAACCGTGGTGATTACAGTCTGGATGATGAAGATCAGTACTTCCGATGGTATCAGGTTCTGCAGCCGGGCTTCGATGAGATCGGCTGCGAGCATACTGAATATCACTGTAGCGATATTTACCCCGATAAGCATTGTTGAGATATACAGACCGGGGTTGCGGGTAAAGATGGCAACAATGCCCGAGCCGAAAATCCCGTGCTTGCGGTCAAGCTCTATGCGGAGCTTGTTCGATGCTATGAATGAGAGTTCCATTGCCGAAAAAAAGGCGGCAAGGAGGATGGCAAGAGGAATGATCACCAACGGATTCATATCCCAAATTTACAGCTTTTTTCGCTGTGAGTCACGAAGCCATGCCAGCACGAAGGCTGCGGCTGCCATGACAAAGAAAAGCCATGCGCGGCCGAGGCCGCTGGCAATGGTTTCCCGAACTGCGATGGCGAGACACATCAGACCCAGAAGGATCCAGATTATCTCAATCAGCAGGAGTGACTTTTTGTTCATCTCTTATATAGATTGTTCCTGTTACATTTCTGATTACCCAGTTTGAGAAGCGCGAGTCTGAATCAAAACCGGTACCCATCACCACCTGGCCGTCATGTGTGAACCTGACGAACCGGTCAGACCAGATCTTGTCCCTCGGCTGACTCCAGAAAAGCAGTTCGGTCTCCAGGATCTCTCCCTTGTCACTTACTGCAACAACACTGTCACGCAGTTCCCACACCTCGTCCTTGTCAGTGAACCGGGCATACTTAGCTGTAATGCTTCCCTGCGGCGTGTCCATCTTGTCATAAAAGAGCACCTGCAGTCCCTCGGGAAAGAGGGTGTGCGGGTCATCCTCAGCGGTGAACTGCTGTATAAGAGGCGTGCGAACCAGCATTGTCACTTTCCCTGAGTCGGTATACATCGTCTCAACATCCCTGGCAGAGAGAGAGGGCAGACCCTTTATCTGCAAATCCTTTACGGTTACCTCCTTTCTGTCACATGATGAAAGCAAAGCAGTCCCGGCGGCAACCAGGACTGCTGTAATGATACTGTATTTTCTGCAGGAATGCACCGCAGTTACTCCTTTCTGAATCTTATAGTGGTGGATTCGTTGACCCATCCGCCTACCTGGTAGGAGACACCCTCTTCGACAAGACTACGGAAGAAAGCCTCCTCCTTTGTCGGGAACAGCCTTGAGTATACGGCTATCCGTTCGTCAGCCTGATCACGAAGGGTGGGGTCAGTATTTCTTGCCCTTACGAGATAGTCTACAACCACCCAGTAAACCGTCTGGTTCTCAAATGATTCTCCGATCCTTGCCCCGGCATAGGCCTCGGCTATTATGTAGAGGGCATTGCCGTTGGTCGGATCAAGCGAGTATGCAGCCTTGGCAAAGTCGCGCGCAGCCTGCTTGCTGTCTGAGGCCAGCTCGAGGGTGGCCAGCTTGGTAAGCAGCCCTGACTTGACCTTGTTGTCAGTTTCAAGCTCGACGGCTTCGGTATAGTATTTTTCGGCTTCGTTGTACTTCTTTCTTGCCACGTTCATTTCAGCCAGCTGCGCAGCGGATGAGGCGCTGGGGAATGACTTGTAGAGGTTTGTTGCAGCTTTGTAATAAAGCTCTGAATCCTTGCAGCCGGTTTCTGTCAGCAGGGTGATAACCTTTTTGAGCATTGCAGTGTCACTCGGATTGTTTTCAACGCCTGCAGTGAAGAGGTGCTCAATGTTCTCACATGAAGCGGCGCCGCTTGATCTGAAGACGGCATCAATGTTCTTGCGGGCTTCAGCATAACGGGCGTCATCCGGCTTGCGGGAGAGCTGGCTGTCCACAACCTTCATCGACTGCGAGTAGGCCGTGATCACTTCGGGGGCTTCGATAAGCTTGAGTGAATAGCACTTCGCCGTTATGGCCATGTAAAGGCTTGAATAGGTATGGTCAAAGCTCTGGGGAGAGCTCTCCATCACTCCTTTTATAAGATCATAGCACTGCCTGGCATAGTTGGGATCATTCCCGCCAAATTCGTACAGTGCGAAAGCCTTGCGGAGTGAGTTTGCAGGACCCTCGTTGAAGTACTTCGTACGCTGGTCAAGAATCATCAGCACGGTGTCAATATATGCCTTGTTGCCACTCTTGCGGAAGAACTCCTTGAACATGGCTTCACCCTTTATGTAAGTGTTCCTTGATGATCCGGGACATTCCATGAAAACCGGTCTCCAGAACTGCACTGCCATGTTGTAGTCCTTGTTCTCATAGTAGGTTGAATAGAGTGACGTGTTGCGGAGACACCTTGTGCTGTCCTCTCCTCTGCCGAACGGTGTGCCCGTTTCAACACCCTTCTGGGCCTGCAGGCCCATCGTGAATACTGTCAGAAGCAATCCTGCTAAAATCGTGCTGGCTGTTCGTTTCATCTCTTTCTTAATCTTTTTTTTAATCATACTGTCTTTTGATGAACCAGTAATCATGCAGATTCAGGCTGGCTCCGACCGTTATCCTTCTCTCTCCCGGGACTGCTCCCTCACCGTTACCCCTTGTTGAGAGGTCAACCACCAGTGAGATTCTGGATCTCGATCTTCTCATTGGTATACCTGTTCCAAAAGTTATGCCGTATTCTTTAAGGTTGTCACCTTCAAAGAGGGTGTAGCTCTCACCGTAGCGGCAACCTATGCGGTATTCCATACGATTAAAAAATCCGTAATTTGAATATTTGTCAGGTACGTACTCAGCGCCTGCATGGAGAGCCATGGCGTCAGAATAGATGCCATAAGTGCCAGGGAGCGATGCCCTGGTCCACTTTGTGTAAACAATGTCGGCACCGGCTGTAAACTTATCTGTCTTGCCCAGGCCTATGCCCGCCCGGATGGAGTTCGGCATCCTGCTTGTGGTTGATTCAGACCCGAAAGCGAGGGTGTCACGTGCCAGGAGGCTCGAATTAAATGATACATATGAATACCTCAGGGTCAGGTCTTCATTACCCGTTCTCAGGTCATAGGCAGGGGTCCATGTCAGCCCGGCATTTACGTACCTGTTGTCCGAAAGGGGCAGCATGAACTGTACCGATGCCTCGTACCCGAGCCCTTTCAGTGATGATATGCTCTGCTTCCGTGTGTTGAAATAATTGTTGTCACCCGTGAAGGCGAAGTCGTTCACCCGTGACACCTCCCCGAACAGATAGAAGAGATTGATCCCGGCTGACACATACGGCAGGGGTTTGAATCCGGTGCCGAGCAGCACTCTCTGGTAACCTCCGCTGCCGAGGTGACTCTGGTAGGTTGTGCCTGTCACACCTGTACCCGGAGTCTCGAAGCTGATATTGTACGATCCGTTTGAAAAGGGCAGTATGGCCGCTGTCACTCCCCATCCCTTCATGATGGGAAAGCCCATCATCAGGTGAGTGAAGTTCACGTCCTGTGATGTGACGCTCATGCCGTCACCCTTCAGTCCGACAACACCATATGAAAGGCCGAAGTCAAAAAGGAAAGATACTGTGTCAATGCTGCTGTAGGACGCGGGAGTAAGATAGTTCAGGGTCATGTTATCCCTGATACCGCTGCTTATGCCTCCCATGGCCCGGGTCCTGAAGGTGCCCTGCTGCTCAAGGTAACCAATGCCATACCGTGCGAACGGTGTATGGACGTTCATCTGACCGTACACTCCGGTTGTCAGGAGTGCCATGAGACATACCAGGCTGACTCTTATGTTTTTATGCATTTTTTTCCAGTAAATAGTTCAAACCCTCCGTTACAAGGTCTGGGTAGTAATGTAGTTTACCGGATGCGAGGCCCGAGAGGATCTCTCCGTCTCCGCCCGTAATGACCGTAACGGGCTTCAGTTGCTTCTCTCCGAATGTGCGAATATACTCATTTATTTCATAAACCATGCCCATAATGACACCGCCGGTGATGGCATCCTCCGTTGAGGTGCCCGGGAAGGAGAAGCCGGTTCTGGCTGTCACAAGCGGCAACCGGCCTGTAAATTCATGAAGTGCCCTGAATCTCATCGAAAGGCCGGGAGATATGCTTCCGCCCCTGTATACACCTCCGGTAACCTGGTCAACAGTCATTGCACTCCCTGCATCAATCACAAGAAGGTCTGAACCCGGAAATTTGAACCATGCTCCGGCAGCAGCCGCAAGACGGTCAGCTCCAAGCGTTTCCGGAGTGCCGTATTCAATTTCAAAAGGATAGACGGAGTCAGCTGCAAGGAGGTGTACTGTCCCGGCCATTGTCTTCAGCCATTCAATCAGGGAGGAAGGATCGGTGCCGACACTTGAGACAATGGCCCGGTCAATCTTCCTGCGACCGATAAAGCTGCTGACGGTGGCGGGACCGGTTGAATCAAGCCGTGTCCTGCTGATGATCCGGCCCTCTTTCATGAGCGCCGCCTTCACCGAACTGTTTCCTATGTCAATAATCAGGTTCATCAGCCTGCCTTGGGTATCCGGGTGGATTCATGATACGCCAGGATCTTTGCGAACAGGTCAATGGCGTGCCCTACATCGGCCATCCCCCTGACGGTGAGGCTCAGCTTGTTGTTATTCTGCCTTACGGTCATGTTACCCTGTCTCCTGTTGACATAATTCATTACCGACACGAAGAGAGGTGAGCGGTAGAATTGTGACGTCTGGTCCGTCACAAAGTTAGCAATCAGTATGTTATTTTTAAGAATAACCTTTTCTATTCCTGCCTGCGATGCAACCCATTTGAGCCTTACAAGCTCCAGCAGCGCCCTTGCAGGCTTCGGCGGCGGCCCGAACCTGTCCGTAAGGTGTGATTCATATGCCTTAAGTCCCTCCTCATTTCTTATCTCATTGAGCTCCTTGTAGAGGCGTATGCGCTCCGGAATGTTGGAGACATAATCATCAGGAAACATTATCTCGAGGTCAGTCTCAACCGTGACATCCTCCACGAACTGCTTCGTTTGCACTTCTTCCGGGCGTTCCTTCTTCACTGCCGGTTCCGGGAAGAGATCACTGAATTCCTCCTCCTTCAGTTCCTTCACGGCCTCGTTCAGGATCTTCTGGTAGGTTTCGTATCCCACGTCGGCTATGAAGCCGCTTTGTTCTCCCCCCAGCAGATTACCGGCACCGCGTATGTCAAGATCCTGCAGGGCGATGTTGAACCCGCTGCCTAGCTCATAATTCTCCTCGATTGCCTTCAGCCTCCTGCGGGCGTCACCGGTCAGCACCGAGATGGGAGGAGTGAGAAGGTAACAAAAGGCCTTCCTGTTCGACCGGCCCACCCTGCCACGCAGCTGGTGCAGCTCGGACAGGCCGAAATTGTGGGCATCATTGATGAATATCGTATTGGCGTTGGGAATGTCCAGGCCTGACTCGATGATTGTTGTGGCGAGGAGCACATCATAGTCACCCCTGATAAAATCAAACATCACATTCTCAATATCATTCCCTTCCATCCGGCCGTGTACAACGGCAATCTTGACCTCGGGGCAGATTCTGGAGATTGTTGCCTTAACCTCCATTATGTTCTCTATCCTGTTGTTGATAAAGAAGACCTGTCCGTTGCGGCTGACCTCGTATACTATTCCTTCGCGGAGTATATCCTCATTGAAGCCGTGCAGCTCGGTAATGATTGGCATCCTGTTTGGCGGCGGAGTGCTTATCACCGAGAGATCACGCGCACCCATGAGAGAGAACTGCAGAGTCCTGGGTATGGGGGTGGCCGTCAGCGTGAGGGTGTCAACCCCGGCCTTCAGCGTCTTCAGTCTCTCCTTTACGGCTACGCCGAAGCGCTGCTCCTCATCTATCACCAGAAGCCCCAGATCCTTGAACTTCACCTCCTTGCCAGTGAGCTTGTGGGTCCCCACGATAATGTCAATCTCACCGTCAGCAAGCTGCTTGAGTATCTTTTTCTGCTCTGCCGCTTTCCTGTGGCGGCTGATGTAATCCACCCGGCAGGGGAAGTTCTCGAGGCGTGATGAGAAAGTCTTGTAATGTTGCAGAGCAAGGATTGTGGTCGGAACAAGCACTGCAGTCTGCTTCCCGTCAGTGGCTGCCTTGAAGGCTGCCCTGACAGCAATTTCGGTCTTGCCGAACCCCACATCACCGCATATAAGACGGTCCATCGGCGTGGAAGCCTCCATATCGTCCTTTACAGCCACGGTGCTTGCAATCTGGTCGGGGGTGTCCTCCCAGATAAAGGATGCCTCCAGCTCGCGCTGCATGTAGGAGTCGGGGGAGAACGCGAAACCCCCTGCGGCTTTTCGCTTTGCGTAGAGAAAAATGAGATCACGGGCTATATCCTTGACCTTCTTCTTGGTAGCCTGCTTGATCTTCTGCCATGCACCGCTGCCCAGCTTGTTGATCCGCGGCGGCGAGTCATCCTTCCCCTTGTATTTGGAGATGCGGTGCAGGGCATGTATCCCCACAAAGAGGATGTCATTATCCTTGAATACCAGTTTTATTGCCTCCTGCCAGCGGCCGTTGACCTCTATCTTCTCCAGCCCGCCGAACCGTCCAACACCGTGGTCTGAATGAACGATATAGTCACCGGGGTTCAGATCTGTTAGCTCCCTGACGGTCATGCTGTCACGCCGTGTGAAGAAGCCTTTTATCCGGAACTTGTGATAGCGGTCAAAGATCTGATGATCAGTGTATACTGCTATCCGGAGGTCATGATCCGTGAAGCCCTGGTGGAGGTTGAGAAGGAGCGGGGTGTAGGCCGCCGCCGGGTTTGTCTCGGCAAAGATCTCCTTCAGACGCTGTTCCTGTACTTCGCTCTCGGAGATGATGAAATTGTGATAGCCATCCTGCGCGTTTGAGACAAGCCTTGATGTCAGCAGTTCAAAGTTCTTGTTGAATGAGGGCTGCGGTTCAGTCCGGAATTCGAGGTTGACAGTCTCAGGGTTATGCCTCCCCCTTCCAAAAAAGATCCGGCGGTGGCGCGAGCAGAGCTCCTCAAGGTGGCGGCCGGTGATTATGATGTCACGCCTGTCCGAGATCTCGCCCTTTGAACTGCGGATGCGGGCCTGTGCCCAGATATTGTCAGTCTTCTCAATTATATAGTCAAAATTGTCACTCCAGATGATTGAGCTGGGTGGAATGAAATCGATGAAGCTGTCAGAGCTCTCATGGAAGGCCAACTCCTGGATGTCAGGTATCACCTGTATCTCTTCGTGAAGCTGCAGGGAAAGCTGGTCATCAGGACTGAATGAGCGGATTGAATCCACCTCCTCGCCGAAAAAGTCGATCCTGTAAGGCTTGTCTGCCGAGTAGGAGAAGAGGTCTGTAATGCTTCCCCTGACAGAATACTGCCCGGGCTCATAGACGAATTCTGTTCTCTTGAAGTTGTACTCCCTGAGAACCTCCTCGAGGAATTCTATTGAGAGCTTCGCCCCCTTTTTTATGACGAAGGTGTTCTTCTTAAGGCTGCTTTTGCTGACAACCTTCTCCATGACCGACTCCGGGTAGGTGACGATGATGCACTTTCTCCTCCCCGAGGTGAGGAAGTTGAGAACCTCGGCCCTGAGGATTATGTTGGCCGGCTCGGTCTGGTCATACATGACTGACCTCTTGTATGTTCCCGGGAAGAAGAAGATGTTGTCATCTCCCATGAGTGAGGTGAGGTCATTGTAAAAATAGGCTGCATCCTCTTTCTCGGGGAGCAGCACCACGTGGGTTGTAGGCTGCTGGGACAGGGCTCCGGCCATCACCACAGTACGCGATGAACCGGTTAGTCCGTGAATTGTCACCGGCTCATTGCTGTCGCCCGCCAGCAGGGCTTCAAGCCGGGTGAAGGAGGGATGCTTCCTGTAGATGTCTCTGAATACGTTGCTGGCCATCAGTTAAGTCTGAGGGTGCAAAATTAACAAAGAGGGTGGTATCAGCAGCACATTCCCACAAGCTTTCTGATCATCTCAGACGATCCGCAGTAGAAGGGGGTCCTCTGATGGAGCGACTCCGGAGTCAGTGACAGTATCCTTTGATGGCCGTCAGTGGCCACCCCGCCTGCCTGTTCGATGAGGAACGAGATGGGATTGCATTCATACACAAGACGCAGTTTACCTGACTGATAGCTGCTCGAAGGAGGATACAGGAATATGCCTCCAGTGAGCATATTCCTGTGCACATCAGACACAAGCGAGCCAATGTATCTTGAAATATACGGCCGGCCTGAGGAGGGGTCAATTTCCTGGCAGTACTTGATGTATTTCTTTACCCCGTCAGGGAACTTGACGTAGTTGCCTTCGTTGATCGAGTATATCCTGCCTGTTTCAGGTGTCTTCACGGACGGGTGGGAGAGACAAAATTCACCTATTGTGGGATCCAGTGTGAAACCGTTGACGCCGTTCCCGGTTGTATAAACCAGCATGGTTGAAGATCCGTATATCACATACCCGGCTGCAACCTGTTTGCTCCCTTCCTGCAGAAAATCCGCAATCGTAACCTCCGACTCGCGGTCGGTCACGCGACGGTATATCGAGAAGATTGAACCCACCGATACGTTGTAGTCTATATTGGAGGAGCCGTCCAGTGGATCAATGCAGACGACGTACTTTCCGCGGCTGGCGAACTCACCGGTGAAGACTATCTCGTTCTGGTTCTCCTCGGAGGCTACCCCGGCACACTGGCCTGACGACTTGAGGGCATCTATGAACACCTCGTCGGCGTAACGGTCAAGTTTCTGCTGGTCTTCGCCCTGCGGGTTTTCAGCTCCTGCCCTGCCAAGTATCTCTACAAGGCCGGCTTTACGGATTTTGGCATTGACCATCTTGGCGGCCGTGCCAATATGGTGGAGCAGGCTGGAGAGCTCCCCCGTTGCATAGGGAAAATCCTTTTGTTTCCTGATGATGAAGTCATTCAGGCTTGTAATATCATAGCTTGGCATCCTGAAGTTGTTTTGGTTGGTAACTTATCATTTCAGGTCAGCCCTGAATGCTGCCCTGTATGCATATACTTTTCCGACGTTATTGTACAATTCATAGCCGAAGGTGACAGCCTTAGTCCTCTTCTCTATCCTGTTTTCATCCGGGTAATAGAACCAGTCCTCGGTGAATGAGAGTTTGCCGATCTTATTGCGGTCATTTTCGAATTCGCCCTCAATCTTCTTCACGTCAGCCGCGGTGAGCGGCTCGCCGCTGTGATAGTCATAGACTGTAAGAGTTCCTTCATATATCCGGCTGAATATTGATTCCACCAGCGGGTCCCCGCGGTAGCCAGCAACTTTTTCGGCATCCCACGGATCACCTTCCGGATCAGGGCGGATGATCACCTCGGTGACTATGTCGGTGGCTATTGTGACTGCACCTTCCGGGGCTGCTGGAGCAGGGTCCCGGGTACCTGCTTCGCTCTGCGGGGCATCTCCGGTAAGCCCGGCATCACCGGTGGCTTGTGCGCCTGATGCTGTCTCATTGTTGTCTTGCTCCCGGGTTGCTTTCTTTTCGCTGCTCCGCTCACCGCACGAGGCAAGAAGTGCAACAATTATCATCAGCAATACAATTTGTCTCATAGAGCTGTTCTTCTATCGGCTGAAATGGAGCATCTCCGGTGCCCTGAGGCCGGTCAGGCGGCCCTCTTCAAACACGGTTATGCCGTTGACTATTGTAGTTACCACACTGCTGCGGAATGTTGTCCCTTCGAGGGGCGACCAGCCGCATTTGTATAGTATGTTCTCCCGGCTGACGGTCCAGGGTGAGGCCGGATCGACAAGAACCAGGTCGGCCTTGTATCCTTCTCGGATGAAACCGCGGTCGGTAATGCCAAAGAGGAGGGCCGGGTTGTGGCACATCTTCGTTACAACAAGTTCAGGTGTCAGTTCGCCCCTGTGGCACAGCTCGAGCATCATCACAAGTGAGTGCTGGATTGTTGGCCCGCCTGAGGGTGCGCTGAAGTAGGGTGCACTCTTCTCCTCCAGGGTGTGTGGGGCATGGTCAGTTGCAATGATGTCAATTTTTCCCTCTCTTACCGCCTTTAAGAGGGCATCCCTGTCTGACTGGCTGCGAATCGGCGGGTTCCATTTAACAAGATTTCCTTTCTCAGTGTAGGCGGTGTCATCAAACCAGAGGTGATGGACACAGGCTTCGCCGATGATCTGCTTCACGGCAGGGTCATCTCCCGCGGTCAGGAGTTCCGTCTCCTCAGCTGTTGAGAGGTGCAGGAGATGAAGCTTTGCGCCGGTGCGCCGTGCAAGGCTCACGGCTGCCGTTGATGAGGAGAGGCATGCCTCGCGGCTTCTTATGAGCGGGTGGTAGGAGGGACTGATAGAATCACCGTATTCCTCGCGGTAGGCGGCGCTGTTGGCCCTGATGATCTTTTCGTCCTCGCAGTGGCATGCCACCGGAATCTTCCCGGGACAGAAGATAGCCTCGAGCGCTTCGCTGTCGCTGACAAGCATGTTGCCTGTCGAGGCTCCGAGGAAGAGCTTGAAGGCCGGCACCAGTGCGGGGTTCGCCCTGCGCAGCTCTTCGATGTTGGTGTCAGTGGCCCCGATATAAAATGAGTAGTTGATGACTGATCGCTCTGCGGCCAGGGAATTCTTGTTTTCCCACTCCCTGATTGTAACAGTCTGAGGTACTGTATTGGGCATCTCCATGAATGAGGTCACCCCGCCGGCTGCTGCGGCGGCGCTCTCGCTTGCAATATCCGCCTTATGGGTCAGGCCGGGCTCACGGAAATGGACATGGTCATCAATGACCCCCGGGAGGAGCCAGAGGCCTGCTGCCTCGATAATTGTGGCTGACCCGGCGGACTCGTCAGGGGCTTTCCCGGGGGGGTATATGCCGGTTATCCGGTCACCTGTAACAACCACATCCGCCTCTATTCTGCTCCCTTCGCTGATAAGAAGGGCGTTACGTATAACTGTCTTGTTATTAGTCTCTTCGGGCATGATTTAATGATCAGGCGATTGTCTTTCGCGGCTTTCTGAAGATACTGACAATTTTCATCCGGAGGACTCCCCACATTGCTTCGCCGAAGATGCCTCCCGACATTTTGGAGGTGCCTGCCTTGCGGTCAGTAAAGATGATCGGAACCTCCACTATCCTGTAGCCCAGTTGCCAGGCGGTGAACTTCATCTCAATCTGGAATCCGTAGCCGATCAGCCTTATATGACCGGGATTAATGTTGAGGAGCACCTCGCGGCGGTAGCATTTGAAGCCAGCGGTGGTGTCCATTATCTTCATGC
>JAEYZD010000209.1 GCA_023430725.1 Bacteroidota bacterium
ATTTCGGACTGCTGCTTGTTGCCGGTGAGGAGACAGGGTCAAAGGGCGCAAGGGTAGCAAACAGACTGATAAGGGACTGCAAATATGTGATAATAGGTGAACCGACTGAAAATAAACTGATCAGGGCAGGGAAAGGCATCCAGTTGTATGATGTTCAGACAAGCGGCACAAGCTGTCATTCAGGCTACCCTCAGTACGGGGAAAGCGCAATTGAAGAGATGCGAACATTTCTTAGCCATCTTGACGGCCTGGAATTTCCTTTTGATAGGGTCCTTGGGCCAACAACCTTCAACATCGGGATGCTTACATCTGACAATGCCTATAATGTCCTGCCTGACCTCGTCTCCTTCAAGCTATACTTCAGAACCACATTCGAATCACATGACCTTATTGAAAATGCCCTGGGAAATATCGCAGGGAAAAAGACCCAGATAACGAAAGTCCGGGAGGACAGACCATTTGAGTACTATCACCTGAACGGATTCGACACAGATACAGTCGCATTCGGGTGCGACGGTCCCTGTCTGACAAACCTGGGAAAATGTCTGCTGTACGGTCCGGGAAGCATCAGAACAGCTCATACCGAGAATGAACACATACTGACAGAGGACATTGAGACAGCAATCACTGACCTGAAAAATATATACAGAACCCTTAAAACAGAACTTTACCAGAATGATCGTAATGAAATTCGGCGGGACTTCCGTCAAAGATAGCGGAGCGGTTGAAAGACTCATAAGGATTGCAGGTGATAAGCCTCCGCAAAAAACAATTGTTGTGGTTTCTGCTCTTTCCGGGGTGACAGATACCCTGACACACATGGCTGAACTCGCATCGGCAGGAAAGTATGAGGAGGCTGCCGGGCTTTCAGAAGGGCTTGAAGCACGCCACCTGGCAATGGCGGAGGAGTTGCTGGCAGGCAGCACAGCGCTGTTGGGCGAAACCAGGGATACTGTGATTCAGTTTTTTGCAAAACTAAACGAACTGATCAGGGTGATCGCAGTCCTCGGGGAACTTTCGGGCATGTCTACGGCCAGAATACTCTCATTCGGCGAGCTGCTTTCATCATCAATCATTTATAAAGCGATGTTGCATTCCGGACTGAAGTGCGCATTCGCTGATGCCCGTACCCTCATAGTGACGGATTCGTGCTACCTGAAGGGAGAACCTCAGATTGAACCTATCTGCACCAGGGTTAAGGAACTGATAAGCAAAGAATTTGCATCACATAATATCATCATAACCCAGGGATTCATATCAGCTACTATTGACGGAACAGGAACCACTCTTGGCAGAGGAGGATCTGATTACACGGCAGCACTTATCGGCATGGCTGCAGATGCAGAGGAAATACAGATATGGACGGACGTCGACGGAGTGCATACAACCGATCCGAGAAAAGTTGATACAACCAGGAGTATCCCGGTCATGTCATTCAGCGAGGCCGCCGAACTCTCATTCTTCGGGGCAAAGGTCCTTCACCCTGCAACCATACAACCCGCCGTGGAAAAAAACATCCCGGTAAGAGTCCTCAATTCCCTGCAGCCTGACAGGCCGGGTACCCTTATCCTTAAAGATGATGAAGTTCATGAGAACGGAGTGAAAGCTATCTCGTTCAAGGAAAATATTACAGTGATCAATATTTTCTCGATGAAGATGTTGAACGCCTTCGGCTTCCTCTCCAGGCTGTTCGAGGTGTTCGGCAAATACGGAACATCGGTTGACCTCATCAGCACCTCCGAGGTAAACGTCTCTCTGACAGTTGATTCTGATCGCAACCTGGATGAGATTATTGCAGAATTATCTCAGTTTGCAGTAGTTTCCGTAAGCAGGAACAAATCACAGGTCTCTGTGGTAGGCAAGAACCTGAAGGAAACCACCGGGCTCGCGAAAAGAATATTCGGTTCGGTTTGCGATTACAACATTACAATGATAAGCCAGGGTGCCTCTGACATAAATGTCAGCTTTGTTGTGAACGAAGGCGACCTGTCAGCAGTGATTGGTTCATTGCACAAAGAGTTTTTCGAATGATGAAAGCAGTAATATCGGGTTATGGCAGGATGGGGAAGGAGATCTTTGCCCTGCTGCAGATGAGAGAAGACGTTACTCTCTTTACCACGGAAGACATTGTCGGATTTGACAGGGCAACTGCGTCAGAGTCGGTCTGCATCGATTTCACCACTCCCGGGGCATTCAGGAACAATTACCGGCACATTGCCGACAGCTTCAGGGCAGCGGTTATAGGAACCACCGGCTGGAGTGACATAAAGGATGAGGTGACCAGCTACTTCAGAGAAAAAGGGACGACAATGATTTATGCCTCAAATTTCTCAATCGGGGTCAACATTTTCCTTGAGATTGCCAGGATTTCTTCGTCTATGCTGGCCTCATACGGCGACTATGATCCCTACATTACTGAGTTTCACCATAAATATAAGCTTGACGCCCCCTCTGGCACGGCCGGGACAGTCAGGGAAATTGTTGAGAAGGAAACCGGGAAAAAGTGTCCCGTGCAATCGGTAAGGTGCGGCCATATACCAGGCATCCATAATCTGGGTTTCGAGTCAGAAGACGACCGGATTGTGCTTACGCACGAAGCCTTTTCAAGAAGGGGATTTGCTGCCGGCGCTGTTCAGGCCGCGTACTGGACCTCCGGCCTCGAGGGAGTATTTGATTTCAGGGAATTATTAAGAGACAAATTTAAAACAGCTTTGAGCAATGAGAGAGATTAGAGGATGTGGCACTGCGCTGATCACTCCATTTGATGATAATTATGATGTTGACTGGGGCTCTTTCGGCTCACTGGTACTGAGACAGCTGGATGCCGGGATTGATTTCCTCGTCCCGCTGGGCACTACGGGTGAAACGCCATGCCTGGAAGAAGAAGAAAAGGAGAGACTGCTTGCAACCGTAATGGAGCTCAATAATGGCAGGGTTCCTGTTGTAGCCGGTGCCGGATCCAATTCAACCAGGAAGGTTATAAGCAACATATCAGCCCTTTCAAAATATAGCCCCGATGCTTTTCTGGTTGTTGTGCCCTATTACAACAAACCCACACAGGAAGGTATCTTTCAGCACTTTAAAGCAATCTCCGAATCCACACCAGTCCCGTTCATCATTTATAACATACCAGGCCGGACCGGCACAAATATGACAACGGAAACAACTCTGCGGCTGGCGGAGATGAAGAACATAGTTGCCGTCAAGGAGGCGTCCGGCAATTATGAACAGATAAGTGAGATAATACGTCTCGCCCCTGACGGTTTTACGGTCCTGTCAGGAAACGACGATGCGACATTTCCTCTCATGTGCGCAGGCGCCAGAGGGGTCATAAGCGTTGCTTCAAATATCGCACCCTCCCCGGTAAAAAGAATGACAACTTTATTGTCAGAAGGACGAATGAGCGAGGCCGCGGCGCTTCACCACCGGCTCATGCCACTGTTTAAGGCATGTTTTGTCGAGAGCAGCCCGATACCGGTCAAGTCAGCCCTGGCACTTGCAGGCCTGATAAGAAACAGGTTAAGATTGCCGCTGACCAGTTCTCTTGAAACCACAGACAGGCTGATGAAAAATGTTCTTAAGGAAATAGAAGATCTTTAATTCAATAAATTGAATGATTATGGCAGATATTTTTGAACTGCAGAAGAAATACGAGTCAGTGGCCGGTACCGGTGATGCGGAAAAATCATTGGCTCTATTCTATAATGTCAGGGAAGCACTCGAAAGCGGTGAACTGAGAGTTGCATACAAAAGCGATGGAGAATGGGTGATCAATTCCTGGGTAAAGAGTGTGATCCTGTGGGGATTCAAATACGGCATCATGAAGGAATACGAAGGCCATCCCCTCTCCTTCCATGACAAGAACACCTATCCTGCCCGGTCATTCAGACCGGATGACGGTATCAGGATTGTTCCGGGGGGCACCTCGGTAAGGAGCGGCGCCTGGGTGGCTCCGGGGACAGTAATCATGCCTCCCTCCTACATCAACACGGGAGCCTATGTTGACACCGGCTGCATGATAGATTCGCACGCATTGATCGGTTCATGTGCACAGATAGGGAAGAACGTCCACATCTCGGCCGGAACACAGATTGGCGGGGTCCTGGAACCGGTGAATGCGATGCCGGTAATTATTGAGGATAATGTTTTTGTCGGTGGCAATTGCGGGATATACGAGGGGACTATCATTGAAGAGAGTGCCGTTATTGGAACAGGGGTTATTCTCAACGGTTCAACTCCCGTTTTTGACAATACCACCGGTGAATTCCTGAGAAAAAGTAATGACGCTCCGCTGAAAGTCCCGGCCGGTGCCGTGGTGGTTGCCGGCAGCAGACCGGTGAGGAACGGTCCCGGCAAAGACCAGGGAATACATCTCTATTGCCCGGTGATAATCAAATACAGGGATCAGAAAACCTCATCATCAGTTACTCTTGAAGAGCTGCTGAGGTAATACCGGCCAAAAGAAAAAGCCCAGATCCGTTTAAACCAGGGCTTTTCATCGTAGCGAGAGGGAGAATTGAACTCCCGACCTCATGATTATGAATCATGCGCTCTAACCAACTGAGCTATCTCGCCAATCTGCCACCAAAAGGTGGGTTTTTCGAGGCTGCAAATATAAATATTTTTTCATTTTACCCGGCAAACTTTTTCTTTTCATCTATTATTTTTATATTGCATGACACTCACCCCCTAGAATGAAATCCAGGTACGAAATCGAATATACCCTCAACTCACCTCTGCGGGTCCTGTTTGACAGGCTCAGTACACCTGAAGGCCTCTCCGAATGGTTCGCGGATAATGTTACCGTCGACGGCGATGTCTATACCTTCCGCTGGGATAAGGTTGAGGCCAGGGCACGACTCGTTTATGCCAGGGAAAACAAAGCTGTCAGATTCGACTGGCTCGACTTCGCGGACACTGAATCAAACTTCTTCGAATTCCGCCTCATGATCCATGAACTGACAAACGACGTGGCACTTATCATTACTGACCACGCCGAAGAGGAAGAACTGGATGACGCGCGTGACCTCTGGGATACCCAGATATCCTACCTCCGAAAGGTGCTCGGCCTCACCGAGTGAAAGAGCATTGCATCTTTCTCAAAAATAACGTACGTTTGCACCACACCCGAGACAATGAAGAAGATCGATCTGTTCATGATAAGATCGTTTATAGGACCTCTGATCCTGACGTTCTTCATCGTGCTCATAATCTTCATACTCCAGTTCCTCTGGATGTATGTCGATGACCTGGCCGGCAAAGGACTGGAACCAAAGGTCCTCTCCGAACTCCTCTTCCAGTTCTCTCTGACCTTCGTCCCCCTTTCCCTGCCGCTGGCGATCCTCCTCGCCTCTCTCATGACCTTCGGAAACCTCGGCGAGTTCCTCGAACTGACAGCCCTGAAATCCTCCGGAATACCACTCCAGCGAATCATGATGCCTATCTTCATATTCGCATCATTCCTGGCGGTAGCGTCATTCTTCTTCGCCGACTATGTGCTGCCTATCTCCACACGCAAGGCGAGAACCCTGCTGACCGACATCCGCCGGATGAGACCCGAATTAAATATTCAGGCCGGGACTTTCTACAACGGAATTGACGGATTCAGCATTAAGATAACCGATAAGGACCCCGAGACAAACCGCCTCGACGGAATATATATTTACGACCACCGGGAAGGAATAGGAAACACAGCTGTCATCCACGCCGATTCAGGCTACATGAACGTAACACCTGATGAGAGCGGACTCATACTGACACTTTACAACGGTTATGCATACAAGGACATAGAGGAAAAGAACGTGCCCCAGGAAAAACGGACATTCCCTTTCCGCCGTGACCGGTTCACCGAGCAGACAATGGTGATCGAGCTCGAAGGCTTTGGACTGAACCGCTCGGGAATGGACATTTACAGATCCAATTACGCGATGCTCAATACATCTGATCTGACGTTCTATATCGACTCGCTTTCAATGAGATTCAACAGCAGGACCGAGACTTATTTCACCGAGTTCAGTCAGACGAGACTCTTCACACAGAGTCCCTTCAGGAATCCTGCATTCAAAAAGGAGACTGACAGCATTGCAGACTGGCATTCTCAGAAGTTCAATGCCCGGGCGGCCTTCGATACGCTGAACTTCATGGACAAGAACACTTCCGTCAGCCGTGCTCTCAGCTTCGCTCGCGAAGGGACGGCATTCATGACGGAAAAGAGTGAGGCACTTGTCGCCGAAGCCAAAAATCTCAAAAGGTACGAGGCCGAGAGGTACAAGAGATTCACCCTCCCCCTGGCATGCCTGGTCTTTTTCTTTATAGGAGCTCCGCTGGGAGCCATTATCAGGAAGGGAGGACTTGGAACACCTGCAGTCATTTCAGTTCTGTTCTTCGTCGTTTATTACGTGATCTCACTGTCAGGCGAGAAATTCGCCAAAGAGCTGATAATAAGCGTCCCTCTCGGTATGCTTGCCTCCACAATCATTCTCCTCCCCATCGGGATCTTCCTTACCTATAAGGCAACCACCGATTCAGCCATCATGAATGCCGAGACATATATCCTCTTCTTCAGGAAGATAGGAGCCTTCCTGACCGGTATCAAACCCGAAAAGGATAATGAAGATACTGGTACTCGCCCCTAGGCCTCTCTGGCCCGAACACGACGGCGGTACGGTGGCTACGGCGAGGTGCGTCCGGGGACTTGCCTCCGCCGGAGCAGAGATCACTCTCCTCTCAATAAAAACGGAAAAACATCCTGAAACCTTTGCCTCCGGAGGCACACAGACACCTCATTATCTTTCTGCATACAGGGCTGTTTCAGTGGATACACGCATCAGGCCGGCAGCCATGGTCCATAACTTGATCTTCTCATCGGAGCCATACGATCTCGTGCGTTTCAGGTCAGCAGCATACTCCGAAATGCTGCGGGAAGTGCTGAATAACACTCATTTTGACATAATCCAGTGCGAGGGGCTCACAATGGCACTATACCTGGAGGAGGTAAGAAAACTAACAGATTCGCCGGTGATTCTGCGTGCACATAACCTGGAACATAAAATCAGGAAGATGATGGCGGAAGCTGAGCGCTCCCCCGCAAGAAAGACATACCTGGCAAACCTCTCGCGCAGACTCCTGATGGCAGAAATACAGGCAGCCGCTGATTTTGATGCTGTCGTTCCGATAAGTGAGCCTGACTTCAGATGGTTCAGTGATGCAGCCGTAGGAAAACCTGTATTCCTTTCAGAAACGGGAGCTGAAGAGGCCGTCCGTCTGCCTGAAAATCCCGCCTCGCCCCTGCGTGTCGGCTTTATAGGATCAATGAACTGGCATCCGAATGTCGAAGGGATAAAGTGGTTTATAAACAGGGTCTGGCCCTGCGTACTGGAAAAGATCCCGTCGGCAACGCTTCATATCGCCGGAAGAGGACTTCAGCAAAATAATAACAGGCTTCCGCACGGTAGTAATATTGTAATTGAGGGCGAGACTGACAACGCACAAGACTTCATCGCTTCAAACCATGTCATCATCTCCCCGCTATTTGCAGGAAGCGGGTTGCGGATAAAGATCATCGAAGCCATGTCAGCTGGCCGCCCTGTGGTTGCCACTCCTGTGGCAGTTGAAGGTCTCATGGCTGACAACGGCAGAGAACTGGCAGTTGCAGGTGATCCGGAATCATTCTGTTCGGCTCTTGCCTCTCTTCTTCAGGATCCGAAGAAGAGGGCAGCCATGGGTGACGCTGCCGTGGCGCTTGTGAAGCAGAGGTATGACAATGCCGCCAATACCGCCCGGCTGCTAGAATTCTACAAGAGTTTGACCCATGACAGCTGAAACAATCCTGATAATTACAGCGGTCCTCCTGGCATGGACCTACCTGATCTATCCGGCTGGAGTGATCATGGCTGCCAAACTTAAGCGAAGCGTGATTCCGGAGAGCAAGTCCCGGTATCAACAGACGCCCTTGCCGTCAGTCACCGTGGTAATGTCATTGTATAATGAACAGAAAGTCACGGCAGAGAAGATAGCAGGCATGCTGAACTCTGACTATCCAACTCATCTGCTGGACTTTGTGATTGGCTCGGACGGTTCAACTGACGGCACCAATGCCCTGCTGGGAACAATTGCAGCCACAAACAATCGAATCCGTTGCCTTATTCGCGCAGAGCGAAGAGGAAAGGCTGCAATGCTCAACGACCTGGTCTCAGAAGCCTCAGGGGAGATAGTGATTGTAACGGATGCCAATGTGATGTTCACACGGGATACTGTAAGGAGACTGGCAGCGGCCCTGGCGGATCCGGCAACAGGCCTTTGTGACTCCACCGTACGCCCCGCGCCCCCCGGCAACTCCTCCAACACCGGTATCGTAATGCAGGAAAATCTATACAGCAGGTTCGAGACGGCCCTGAAACGGGCCGAGGGAGATCTCTGGGGTTCCATGCCGGGCCCCTACGGCGGCTGTTACGCAGTGCGAAGAGAGCTTTTCCCGAATCTCCCGGAGAATACCCTGGTGGACGATCTCTTCGTCGGACTGACCGTGCTGAACACAAATTTCCGGTCAGTAAACTCACCTGATGCAATCGTCTATGAAGACACGCAACCTGACATGGCGGCTCAGTTCAGAAGACGTGTCAGGATCGCTGCCGGCTCCTTCCAGAACCTGTTTCGCTTTGGACTCTGCCCGGGAGGCAGATTCAGCACCTGCTTCGCGTTCTTTTCGCATAAGATAATGAGGTGGTTAACCCCCCTCTTCCTGCTCCTCTTTTTCATGACAACGGTCATTCTTTCAGGCCGTTCTGAATTCTATCTTTGGCTTACAGCATTTCAGCTGATTTTCATAATTTTGTCAGCTCTTGATATTGTGCTGGAGAGGAGGGGTAAAAAGATCAGGATACAGAGATTTATAACCCAGTTCCTGTTGATGAATGCAGCGCTGACAGCAGGATTTGTGAAAGCACTGAAAGGGATTGAAACGGGGATATGGGAACCCACCAAACGAGTTTAAAATGACTGAAGATACAAGACTTAATACAATCATAGAAGCCATTGAGGAGATCAGGGCCGGCAGGGTTGTGATCGTTGTTGACGATGAAGACAGGGAAAATGAGGGCGACTTCATCTGTGCGGCCGAGCTGATTACACCTGAGATAGTTAACTTCATGGCTACCCACGGCCGCGGACTGATCTGCGTGCCCCTGCCGGAAGAGCGGTGCGAGGAGATGGAACTCAACATGATGGTCGGCCATAATACATCACTTCACGAAACACCCTTTACAGTCTCGGTGGATCTCCTGAGCCCGGAAACAACCACCGGAATATCCGCGAAGGACAGGGCGCTTACAATCAAGGCACTTGTTGATCCTGCCACCAAACCATACCAGCTTGGCCGGCCAGGCCACATTTTCCCGCTTAAGGCACGCACCAAAGGAGTACTCCGAAGGGCCGGGCATACCGAAGCTGCCGTGGACCTGACAAGACTTGCGGGGTTGCATCCGGGAGGAGCACTTGTTGAAATAATGAACGAAGACGGATCGATGGCACGGCTGCCTGACCTGCTGAGACTCTCGGAACGGTTCGGCATTAAAATCATCTCAATCAGAGACCTTATTCGGTACCGCCTCGGCATTGAATCGATAGTGGAGATGGGCGAACAGGTTAAGCTGCCGACAGAATTCGGCGACTTCGACTTTATCCCTTTCCGCCAGGTGAGCAACGGCCTGGAGCATGCAGCACTTGTTAAGGGACACTGGACAAAGGACGAACCAGTTCTTGTCAGGGTTCACTCATCCTGCTTCACGGGTGACATCTTCGCCTCAAAGAGGTGCGACTGCGGGCCGCAGCTTCATAAGGCGATGCAGATGGTGGAAGCTGAAGGCAAGGGAGCAATCATCTATCTCAGCCAGGAGGGACGCGGCATAGGGCTGATCAACAAGATCAGAACATACAAGCTGCAGGAACAGGGACGCGACACCGTCGAAGCCAATATTGAACTTGGTTTCAGGGAGGATGAGCGCGATTACGGAATCGGCGCAAACATCATGAGGGGAATCGGGCTGGGTAAGGTGAGGCTCATCTCAAACAACCCGGTGAAGCGCGCAGGACTTGAAGGTTACGGCATCTCCATCGTGGAGACGATCCCGCTCGAGATTGAGCCGAACCAGTTCAACACCTTCTACCTCGAGACCAAGGCTGTCAAGATGGGACACAGCCTGGCTTGCTACAAATCGCCAACAAAGGGCGAAAATGACTGAGAGGCTGCCGCGTATAGTATTCATGGGCACGCCGGAGTTTGCTGTTGCCAGCCTCCGGGCCCTGCATCAGGCAGGATGTGATGTCGCTGCCGTGGTTACAGTCCCTGACAGACCTGCAGGACGGGGACAGAAGCTTACATTCAGCCCGGTAAAAGAGTATGCACTGGAGCACGGTCTAACACTTTTACAGCCGGAGAAGCTGCGCGATCCCGCCTTCATTGAAACCCTGAAGGACCTTAAGGCCGACCTGTTTGTTGTGGTAGCGTTTCGTATGTTGCCCGAAGCAGTCTGGAGCCTGCCTCCGCTGGGTACCTTTAACCTTCATGCCTCCCTCCTGCCGCAGTACCGGGGTGCCGCACCAATCAACCACGCCATAATTAACGGCGAGACTAGAACAGGAGTGACCACATTCCTGATAGACAAAGAGATAGACACCGGGATGATACTTCTCTCACGTGAAACGGAGATAACCCCTGACGAGACAGCCGGCAGCCTGCACGACAGGCTGATGGAGATTGGCGCAGAGCTGGCTGTGGAAACTGCTGCGGGTTTATATGCCCGCATGCTGAAGCCCTCGCCTCAGACAATCACATCGGGAGATATGCTCAGAGCGGCTCCGAGGATCTTCCCCGCCGACACCGTTATCCACTGGAGAGAACCCGCGGTGAAGGTACACAACTTCATAAGGGGACTGTCACCATACCCCGGTGCGATGACAATTCTGCACAGGGGCAACAGGAGCTTCAGACTGAAGATTCTGGAAGGCAGGCTCATTGACGATATCAGGGATATTCCGGGAACCGTCTCGGTTGCTGACAGGAACCGTTTCATAGTCTCATGCCTGTCAGGGGGAATAGAGATTCTTACCCTCGTTCCCGAAGGGCGAAAAAGGATGTCCGCGGCTGAATTCCTCCGCGGTTTCGACATTGAAGGCTGGGAAGTTGACTGAATAACTGATTATCTTAACCGCAGCTTCTGACCCGGACTGCATTCCGTACCCTCATCCATCAGGTTCATCTTGTAAAGCGAGGATATTTTGACAGCGTATTTCTGCGAGATGCTGTACATTGTCTCGCCTGCCTTCACGGTGTGCATTGTCAGTCCCCTTGCAGCGGTTGAACGCTTGGGCTGTAGGTAAATCACCTGGCCGGGTTTGAGTTGTACCCCGGGGGAGAGTTCGTTGTAACGGGTGATCTCCCACGCAAGCAGCTGATGACGTCTTGCAAGTGACTCAAAGGTATCTCCCTCTTCAACAATAATATACTCAACATTATTGTTTTCCATCACCTTCTCTCCGGTGCTCAGGGTGATCACCTTTATTGGTTCCTCTGCATCATCGTTTCTGGTTGCTGTGGCCGGCACCTGAACCTCATTCTTCAGCCCTGAAGTATCAGTTCTGGCGGCGTCAGGCTGGGAAACAGCGGGCACAGCAGTAGTGGCTGTTCCGGAAGCTGGTCTGCCGGCAGTGGACGTGCCGGCAGAAGTTGTGCCGGCCGTGGAGGTACCGGAGCTCCTTCCCGGCTGCGCTGTGGCAGGTGTGACAGCAGTTTCTGCGGGCTGTGCAGTTGATGCCGGGACCGCCGCACCTGTATCATAGGCCCAGAGCCTGTACTCCTCAATCTTGCGGATCAGCAGGTCAGCATACTTCGGGTCAGTGGCATATCCTGCCTTTTTCAGGCCGTGGGCCCATCCCTTGTAATCAGTGCTTCCCAGAGTGAACAGATCCCTGTATCGTGAGCCGGTGACAAGAAAATCAGAATGATCCCTGTATGAATCCTCCGCTGAAGGATATGCCCTGAAGCATTCGCCCTTGCGGTTATCATCATGGTAGATCTTCTTCCCTGTCCAGCTGCTGTGGCATTTTATGCCGAAATGGTTGTTGCCCTGAGTGGCAAGCCTGCTCCGTCCGTAATTCGACTCCAGCATTCCCTGGGCAAGAGTGATGCTGGCCGGTATGCCCGTCCGTTTCATCTCACTGACAGCCAAAGCACTGTATGTATTTAGATACTCGGTGGCGCTGGCGGGAGGAGGACCGGAGGCAGTGCTGCTTCGCGATGCTCTTCGCGCAGGGCTGCATGAATTAAGCAGGATGATCAGAATCAGGATTGTATATGGCGCAAGGTTTTTCATCAGAACCGTTTTGGCAAAAATATAAAAATGTAGACAGCCCCGCCAGATCCGTGCGCCGGAGGTGAAAATATTATTACTTTTATCGGTCTATAAATCACTGCTATCGCCAATGAAGAAGAGAGAAGTGAGCATCTCATACGTGGAGTACGGAAGCATCGGGGAACTGCCATCCAAGGAAAAGGATCTCGTTGAGGAGGCTGTTGCGGCTGCATCCGGGGCATATGCTCCCTATTCAAATTTTATGGTTGGAGCGGCATTGCTGCTAGACGACGGGAGTGTGATCAGGGGCGCCAATGTTGAGAATGCAGCCTTCCCCTCAGGAAGTTGTGCAGAGAAGACTGCACTGTCTTATATGGTGGCAAATTACGGTTCCAGAAAAGTTGCAGCTATTGCAATCGCAGCAATTACCGGGGGAATGCTGACAGAAGATCCGGTTCCGCCATGTGGCAACTGCAGGCAGATGCTTATTGAGGAGGAACAGCGCAGCGGCAGCCATATTAAGGTAATCCTGGCAGGCAGTTCAGCTGTTTATGTCCTTGAAAGCAGCCAGGCTCTGATGCCGCTTAGTTTCACGGGGAATAACCTCAGGAAATAATCTTTTAATCGGGTAGGATGCGGCTCGCGCCGCAGTCCCCCCACACCACCGGGCGTACTCATCGTACCACGGCGGTTTCTGTTAACGGTTTAACTTTAAACTTCAAAGATAAGGATTGTAGC
>JAEYZD010000024.1 GCA_023430725.1 Bacteroidota bacterium
GCCGTCAGTCCTGAATGTACCTGTTGCCTTCCATGGATTCCAGACGCCCCTGGGAACTGATCCGTCAGCAATATAACTGTTGGCTCCGGTTACCGAGTAGGGAGTGAATATCATCTGCAGTGCACATGATTCCCACGGCTCGAGTACGTTGATCTCGAACTTGATCTCCCCGTCTTTCAGGTCACCTGTATAGATGGGTACATCAGGCCGGCCGTTGGCCTGGGGCCAGAGGTTAAAGCTGAAGCCGTCCTCGTTCCACGTTACACCTGCGCCTCCCGCAAGAGCACCCGAAAACCTGACATAGTTGCCTGATATGCCAGCAGGGTTTGAGCTGCCAAGAACCCCCGAACGCCATCCTCCGGCAGCTGTCAGATCATCAAAGTTGAGGATGATGTTCCTGTCATCGCGGAAGAAGAAGCGTGAACGGGTGGTCCCGTAAAGCGACTTGACCTGTATCTGGCCCGGACCTACACCCGGAGGAACAGTCACATGAATCTCGTTTATCGTGAAATTCACTATTGTTCCGGGGATGTTTCCGGGGAAGAGAACAGTAAGCGGTGATGCAGGGTCATCAACGAAATAGTTACCCCTGATTACAGCCGTACCACCGTCTTCAACATACTCGCACAGCATCCTGTCAACCAGCGGAGCAGGAACGTCCACCCCGAAAGTATACTTCAGAGTATCCTTTTTGTTCATGTTGATGAGATACAGATAGTTAGTAACTGTGGATGGGATCACTTCCGGTACCGAGACCAGGATGGATGTAGCGGTCACCAGGTTCGGATTCAGGGCAGCTCTCTGGTCATTGAACCAGATCTCATCGACAAAACCAAGGTTTTTCCCTATGATGGCAATGTTGTCTCCCATAAAGGCATGAGCCACCAGTGAGTCGGATTTGGCCGGATCAGTCTTCCGGATATAGAAGATCTCAGGCATCAGCATATCTTCCTCATTGCCTTCGCATGCCTGGAATAAGATTCCTGCAGCCCCCGTAACAAGCAGCAGCAGAAATGCAGATAATGTATTATTGATTATCTTTTTCATATCATTATCGTCTATTTTGTGTAATAGGGTTGAGGGTCCTCATCAAGCAGCGGATCCTGAAGCACCTCGGAAGCAGGAATCGGAAGGAACATCTTATCCTCTGTGAAACCGGTCACCCTGACGAGGTTACCAGGTATGGTTCCCCTGTTCTGGGCTTCGATGATCTGTTTGGCTCTGGCAAAACCCTGACGGGTAATATCGAACCAGTAGTCGCCTTCAAATGCAAATTCCACGCGGCGTTCCTTCATGATGTCATCAATTGTCAGGACACTCTTTGTGGGCAGCCCTGCGCGGAGACGCACCTTGTTGAATGCATCGAGAGCCGTTGCGTCGGCAGTTGTTGCACTTGTTCCCAGTGTGGCTTCGGCATAGATAAGAAGGATATCCGCATAGCGAAGCATCATGAAATTGATGCCTGTGTTCATGCCGATAACCTGTTCTCCGCCGTATTTCTGTCCCGGACCAACGACGTACTTGGCTATTGTCGACCTGGTACCGTTGAGCGAGCCTCCCTGGTTGGCCGGCTGGATTGTATCATACCTGAACCCGTCCTTCATGAACTCGTTGTAGGCAGCATCGTTTGCTGCGAAGGATCCGTCAGCCTGTGGCAGCTTCTGGGGCTTCCATGAAGGCATGGTCCATCCATGTTCCATGATGGAGCCGGCCCTCCTTTTGTCATTGGGTTCATAGGCAGCCCTGAGATCAAGAGAAGGCCTGTAGAGCTCCCACATCTGTGCCTCATCCGTCTGAAGGCTACCTGGGCCGCGGTCAGGGTTGAGCTGGTTGCCCGATCCCCATGGATTCATTGTGGCCTGGTGCTGTACCGCAAACAGAGTTTCGATATTGTTGTTGTTTTCGCTGGAGTTGAACATTGCCCGGTAATCGGGGAAGAGATCATACTGCTCTGACTCTATGACTTCCCATGCCTTGGCCTTTGCATTGGCATAGTCCTTCTGATAGAGATAAAGCTTGGCCATCATACCCTTTGCGGAGTATTTGGTCACCCTGCCCGGAACATCAGTTTCGGGAAGCCCTGCTTCTGCAAGCTGAAGCTCTTCAAGGGCGAAGCGGAGAACATCCTCCTGGAAATAACGGGGAATGTTGAAATCACCCGTGAGCGCAATTGAACCCGGATCGGTGACGATGGGAGCATGGCCCCAGATGCGCGCGATGTAGAAATAGACTGTTCCCCTGAGGAAATGACACTCGGCAATTGCCGGATCAAGAATGGAGGCGTCACCGCCGTCAGCCTTCTTCTGCTCAAAGGTTGCTATAAGGGAGCTTGTCCATCCGTTAACCTTGTAAAAGGCTTTCCATGAATCTGAGAGACGCACCGAGGTGGCGGATACGGTCAGCTGCTGGAAAGGGGTGTCATCACCGTTCCAGGTATGCTCATTACCTGCCATTATCTCTCCTATGCAGTCCAGTGCACGGGCCTCATAGCCTGACCATGCGAGTCCTGAATAGATTGTGCTCGTCGCAGCCCTTACCTCGTCTGCAGTATTGTAATAGTTGCTCACCGTGAGACCCGAAAGCGAGGGGCGCTCGATGAACGACTCGCTGCATGATGCAAGTGTTGCGGCCAGGATTGCAATAAAGTATATAAATCTGTTTTTCATGATCTTGGTTTTTAGTCATTAAAACTCAACACTCACACCGCCCATATATGTGCGCGGATTCGGATAGTGGCCTGCATCAACGTTCATAAGCCTGATGCTGTTGTTATATGCACCCACCTCAGGATCATAGCCTGAATAACCGGTGAAGGTGTAGAGGTTCTGAACCGTGACATACAACCTAAGGCTGTTCATCTTAACCTTGCTGATCAGCGTCTTCGGCAGCCTGTAGCCGAGGGTTATGTTCTGTATGCGGACAAAGGAGCCGTCTTCAACATAACGGTCAGACATAGCCGTGTTGTTCGTGTTTGTATTGGTGAACCTCGGAAGGGCACCGTCTTTGTTGGTGGCCGTATAGCGGTCCATAACGGCAGTCGACTGGTTGTAATAGACGTTGTTCATCCTCTCCAGCTGCCATTTCATGAAGTTGAACACTTCGGCACCGTAGCTTCCCTGCAGGAAGACAGAGAGATCGATGTTCCTGTACCGGAGGTTGTTCGTGAAACCGAATGTGAAGTCAGGTATCGGGCTTCCTATGAAGGTCAGGTCCTTGGAGTCAATTATCTTGTCTCCGTTCTGATCCTTGTACCTTACATCACCGAGCCATGTCTCATTCTCAGCCACTCCTGAGCCAAACTGCGGATAAGAGGCCGCCAGTTCTGCTTCCGTACGGAAAAGGCCGTCGGTTTCCAGACCCCAGAATGTACCGACTGCATAGCCGGGCACAGTATGGGTGATCAGGTAGTTGTCATAGTAGAGCTTCCCGTCAATCGAGGAAGACTCATTGATCAGCTTGTCAAGCACGTTTTTATAATGTGAGAAAATGACCGAGGTATTCCATGAGAAGTTGGGCTTCACAATGTTGCGCGTAACAAGGCTGAGGTCAATCCCGGTGTTGGTCATCTGGCCGACGTTCCCGATCGGAGCCTTGAGGTCGTTCCATGCATCGCCTATACCCAGCAGCGCAGGACCTGTGCTGAAGAGCAGCATGTTGGATGTGATCTTCTTGTACAGGTCAACAGTCAGGTCAATACGGCCGTTGATGAATCCGAAGTCAATCCCTCCGTTGTAGGTGATTACCGATTCCCAGCCGAGGTCAGGGTTGGCAATACCGGCAATGAAGTTGGTTGATGCCGTTCCCACCTGACCGAAGCCAGTCGGTCCGGGCCAGAAGTTTACGTTCGATGTATAGGGAGGATTGGGTGCTCCGCCGGGGAGGTTCTGGTTTCCAACGGCACCGGCGCCAAGCCTGATCTTCATGTAGTTCATCACGTTGGCCCAGTTGGAGGCGAAATTTTCATTGGTCACCGTCCAGCCTACCGATGCTCCCGGGAAGAAACCCCATTTATTGTTGGGACCGAAGTTGGCGGATCCGTCACCCCTGTAGCTCAGGGAGACCGAATACCGATCATCAAAGGTGTAGTTCCCCCTGACGAAGTATGACTCCATCGCCCAGTCGCCCTTGCCGCCGGTCAGGTCCCAGGTAAGCTTGTCTGTTCCTCCTGCATTCATGTCAAGAATATTGTTCTGCAGGTCGACCTTCTTGCCACCCATCTGCTCCCAGTACGAGTACTGGGCTTCATGACCGCCGGTGAACGCCAGCTTGTGCTTTCCGAAGGTCTTGTTGTAGTTCAGGTAGTTCCTGACTGCATAATAATAGGAGTTGTTGCGGTTGTCATAGAGCTGTGCCTGCAGCGAACGTGTTCCTATATTGGCCTCATACTGGAAAGCAATGTTGTTTCTCATTCCCAGGGTGTAGGAGAACTCGTTCCTGAGTGACAGCCCCTCCATGAAGATTATATCGGCATAAATATTACCGAATATCTGGCTCTGGACCGTCCTGTTGCCCCGGCTGCTGCTTGTTGCAACGGGGTTGTCGGCAGTGTATGCATAGCCTCCCACCGTATAATTGCCGGCCCATGTCCCGTCAAGATTCTTTACCGGGATGAGGGGGTTCTGGAGTGTCGACCACCATATTGTACTCTCCGCAGCATCTGCCAGTGTGACATTCTGTATACTCCTGGTGATGTTCGAGCTTACCCCTGCCCTCAGCCAGCTCTTTACCTGGCTGTCAAGATTGAAACGGGTAGAGTAACGCTTGAAGTCAGATCCTATCAGGATACCTTCCTGGTCAAAATAGCCTGCGGAGAAGTAATAGCTTGTGTTTTCCTTGCCGCCGGATATGCCAAGCTGGTGATCAGTTGTATACCCCTGGCGGAAGATTGCATCCTGCCAGTTGGTACCTTCGCCAAGCAATGACGGGTCAGCGAATTCCTCCGTGGGGGTATAGCCCGGACCGAGCTCAGCAATGACCTCATTCTGATACCGGGCGAACTCTCTCAGATTCATGACATCGAGAGTCCTGTATACATCCTGTATCCCGTAGGAGGCATCATAGGTGACCTTGCCGTCACCGGCTTTCCCCTTCTTGGTGGTTATGAGGAGCACACCGTTGGCAGCCTGTGAACCGTAGATAGCCTGCGCCGAGGCATCCTTGAGTACATCAATTGATTCGATGTCATTTGGGTTCATCGTGGCCAGGAAGCTGTTCTGGGTCTGTCCGTCCGAACCGCCAAGACCGTCATAGCCCGTGTTCTCAACATTGTTGGAGGTGAAGGGAACCCCGTCAATCACTATTAGCGGGTCATTGCTGTTGATTGAGGTTATACCCCTGACCCTGACAGAGACACCTCCTCCGGGC
>JAEYZD010000037.1 GCA_023430725.1 Bacteroidota bacterium
TTTCTGATCAGACCTGATAAAGAGATTTACATGGAAAAGAGAGAGACTGCAAAGCTCATTATAGACAATTCCTCCTATACAACGAGGATCAGTTCACGTTTTGCCGCACGCAAGCCATATGCACCGCCCGTGCCGGGAAGGATTCAGAGTTTCATCCCCGGCACTGTTGTTGAGATACTTGTAAAAGAGGGCGATACTGTGAAGCATGGTGATGATATTGTCATCCTCGAGGCGATGAAGATGAAGAACAGGCTTAAGAGTCATGTTGACGGCCGCGTTGTTGCTGTCAACGTCAAGCCCGGAGACAGGGTGACGAAGGGGGAAGTGCTTGTTGAGATAGTCTGACAGGGGAGGAAAAACCACCCCGGGGGAAATTTAATCAGGAAATAAAGAGTAATAACGGGCAGTGATCCGTTATGAGAGGCTACAACATGTCGCCGGTGTTCAGTCTGTAGCGTGCCAGTTCAGGCGGAAGTGCCGGATTCTCTTCAAAGATGCCGTAGACAGCCGAACCGCTGCCCGACATTGAGGCATAGAGTGCGCCGGCCTCATAGAGAGCCATCTTTATCCTCCCCACCTGCGGGTATGACCTGAAGATATTCAACTCGAAATCATTTATTACCCTGCCGCGCCATTCACTTACCGGGAGGTTGAGAAGCTGCCTGAGCGACAGACCGGTGGAGCATGGCACACATCCGGCGTAAGCTTCCACAGTGCTGATATTTGTGTCAGGGTACAGGATGACAATGTGATACCGGCCAAGATCCAGTGGGAACTCTGAGAGAATGTTGCCGACTCCCTCGGCAAATGAGGGTGTTCCGTCAATAAAGAAGGGAGCATCGCTGCCGATGCGGCCGGCAATTGAACGCATCTCCTCCGCATTAAGACCGAAGCTGAAGTATTTGTTCAGCGCCTTGATCATCCAGGCTGCATCCGACGAGCCACCGCCAAGACCGGCCCCAACCGGGATGTTTTTATGCAGATGGATTCTTATGCCGGGAAAGTCAAAAGACTGCCGCATCACCTTTACGGCCTTCATCACAAGGTTCTTCTCCGGATCACTCTCCTCCATAACGCCGGTGACTTTCAGAGTGTCACTCCTGCGGCTGTCCTTTCTGACCACAAACTCCAGGGCATCGGCAAGGTCCACAGGGTAGAAGAAGGTCTCGATGTTATGATAGCCGTCAGGCCTCTTTTCCATGATCCTTAACCCGATGTTTATCTTCGCCTTTGGAAATACAACCATAGCTGGGTCACTCTTAAGAGACCAAAAATATACGAACCTTTTTAATTTCCCTCATTTTTCGTGATTATCTCTGTTTTCAACATCTTTTTAACAGCCAAATGTTCGAAAGAATAAATCAGATACTCCCACGGGCACGGATGTAATTGTTAAATTTGATCACGGCAGCGCAGGCTGCCTGATTCGTCGAAATATTTAATAAACAACACTTTACGTTAATGGCACAGGGCACTTCCAGAGGCAGGCAGGATAAGAAGCAACAGGTAGTAATAATTCCCGAGGGTGGCAGGATCCCCCCTCAGACCCCGGAGATGGAAGAGGCGGTGCTCGGAGCGGCAATGCTTGAGATAGAGGCAGCGAGGATGGTTGTTGACATGCTCCGCCCGGAGGTGTTTTATTCGGCTGGGCACCAGAAGATATTTGCTGCAATCATTGAACTCAACAAGCGTGATCAGCCTATTGACCTTCTTACGGTCACCCGCGAGCTGAAGAGGGTGAATGAGCTTGAAGAAGCCGGCGGTGCTGTATATCTCACGGAGCTCACCTCGAAGATCGTCTCTGCCGCCAACATTGAATACCACGCAAGGATAGTGCTCCAGAAGTATATCCAGCGTGAGCTGATACGTGCAGCCACCATGATTCAGAACATGGTCTATGAGGACACCCTCGATGTGACCGAGCTGCTGGATAAAAGTGAGGATGAGCTCTTCAGGATTGCCGAGGGTAACATCAAGCACGAAGTTGCCCCAATACACGAGGTTATTAAGCAGTCGCTTGCCGAGATAGAGGAGCTGGGCAAGAAGGAGGATGCTCTTGTGGGCGTGCCGTCAGGCTTCACGAAGCTTGACAGGCTTACATCCGGCTGGCAGAAATCGGAGCTGGTTATCATTGCTGCCAGGCCCTCTATGGGTAAGACGGCTTTTGCTCTTACAATGGCCCGCAACATGGCCATCGAGCACAAGAGGAAGGTTGCAATCTTCTCACTTGAGATGTCAGCCATCCAGCTCGTCAACAGGCTTATCATTTCAGAGACCGAGATACCCGGAGACAAGATCAAGAACGGCAAGCTTTCACCCGAGGAGTGGTCGCTGCTGGAGTCGCGTATCAAGTCGCTCACCGAGGCTCAGATATTTATTGATGATACTCCTGCCATCTCTGTTTTCGAGCTTCGGGCGAAGTGCCGCAGGCTGAAGGCGCAGGGGAAGCTGGATGTTGTTGTGGTGGACTACCTTCAGCTGATGACGGGGCCGCCTGACGCTGGGAGCCGTGAACAGGAGGTGAGTTCAATCTCCAGGTCGCTGAAGAGTATAGCCAAGGAGCTTGCCGTGCCGGTGCTTGCGCTCTCGCAGCTGAACCGGTCGGTGGAGACCCGTGGCGGGAACAAGAAGCCGATGCTTTCTGACCTCCGGGAATCGGGTGCCATCGAGCAGGATGCCGACATGGTTGTCTTCATCCACCGTCCTGAGAAGATGGGGGTCATGCAGTTTGAGGACGGCGGGTCAACCAAGGGTCATGCCGACATCATACTGGCCAAGAACCGTAACGGTCCCACCGATGAGGTTCTGCTTTATTTCAAGGAGGACAGGGCGGCGTTTGTCGAGCCTGATGAGTTCGGGCCTGACGGCTCCTTCGCAGATGTACCGTCAGGAGGTGTCTTCACTATGGGTTCGAAGATGAACAATGATATCTCATCGGATTTCAGCGATTTTTCGGCGGATGACAACGGCCGAAGGCCGTTTTGAGCAGCCGGCAGTCTCCAGTCTCCAGTCTCCAGTCGGCAGTCTGACAATGGCCGTAGGTCATCAAGAATTGTAGAATATGGAGCCGCCCACCCGCCCCCCGGGGGAGGGCTGTGGTAGCCGGGTTATACAATTCTTCAACCTCTGCGAGGTTGGCCATATCCGGTTGACAGGCAGCTTGTAGAGCTACAAGAATTATAGAAAGCAGGCCCCCCTATTCAATCCGTACTCCTAACCTGATACCTGCCGATTCATAGGAGGTGCCGCGGAAGACGGTCCATACGCCTACGTTGGCAAGCAGGAAAACCTCGCTGAGGGAGTATCCTGCTTCCCAGTAATAGCCGGCTTCGGGTGTCCATGCCGCGGAGAGGCCTATGTTTTCACGCATCAGTGTACGGCTGAGTCCCGGCAGCCTCTTAAGGAGCAGAGTGGGGGTGGTGTATCTGGCGTGCATCTCGGCAAAACCGGTTCTGGCTGCCATCGAATAAACCGGAGCCAGGTAAAATGCATCCTCGTAATTGTTGAGCAGCACCGGCGATGACTGGGTATTGAAGTAATGCATGTCCTGCAGCCTTACATTGTAGCTGTTGATGAATCCTCCTCCGCGGATGCGCCACCGGAACTCGTTGAGGGCCCCGAACCTGGCGGTACGGCTCACCTCGCCCATCAGCATGTCATAGCTGCCGGAAACAGTGTCATTGAAGTTGTATCCGTGCTTCCAGGTAATGGCAAATGTAGGCCAGTCAGAGCCGGCGGGGATCTTTGCTCCCCTGGAGATGCGATATCTCTGGCGGGGAGTCCATGTCAGCACGGTGGTTGCCGAGAGATGGCTGTGGCTGAAGGATGTTTCGGGCGCATATCCCTCAATCCCCCCGGTAACCCAGTCATTGTCAGGAAGGTTGTCATGCCACTGTCTGTCTCTCCTGAAGAATGAAAAATCAGTGTTGTTTTCCAGCGGATCACGTTGCTCATACATTCCTGACACTGACAGGTTCAACCCGTTGGCCAGATCGCTCCGGTGGCCCGCAATTATGTAGCTGCTGCTGTAGAGCCTCATCATGTTGTCCCTGAAGAAGAGGGAGGCAACCGTGTTTATCAGAGGGTTGACTCCTGCCTGTGAGTACTCGTCCGACTGGCTTCCGGCTCTCAGGAAGATGTTCCCAGCATGTTTCGGGTCATAGAGCATATTGGCGGTGACGTTCCACATAAGCCGTTCCCGGCTGAAGGCATACCTTGCCGAGGGTGCCAGTGTAAAGCGGCCTGCCTCGCCCGATTTTGCAGAGAGAGTGAAGCCTGTTCCGGCCACAAATCCGTCTACGGAGTTGAATGAGAAGCTTTTCAGGTCAGCCAGCCCGTTAAAGTCGAGGAAGGTATTCTTCGAGAGCTGCCAGTTCCTGCCGCCTGCCAGGTCTTGCAGGAACCGGGCAGCGGGGCTCTTCTTCTTCCTGAGGGAGTCCGGGGCGGTGATTGAATCCTGTTCCGTCCGGTGTCCCGCTCCGATAGTAATTGAGATTGTTGTCGTGTCGCGTCGTGCCAGCTGCCGGCCGGCGGCAGGAACGGTTGAGAGGCTGGCCGACTCCTCCCGCGTGAGGGGTATCGGTCTGGCCTCGGCCCACCAGGCAGAGTCTCTCTTCGTGGCGTCCTCATCAATTATGACGGTTGTTTTTTCCTCTATCTCCAGCGGAGGTTTCTCTCTTGTCTGCCTGGCGTTCTTCTCATTCAGCCGTGCCAGCCTCGACATGTCGCGGGCATTGATATCGTCCTTCTGAAGGATAGTTTCTATTTCGCGCTGCGTGGGGCTCTTTGATTCCAATTCAGGCTCACCGGAAGGCTTGTTCTCTGCCGCAACGGTGTATGAGGGAGGGCGTGGAAGTGATCTGTCAGGTTCCACCTCGAGGTACTTCACGGCGCTTGTGTATGCCGCCCTGGCCTTGACTCCCATCAGTGAGATATCGACGTTGAACTCGTGGCTCACGGGCATCCAGATGCCGGCTTCGACAGGGGTGTAGAGCTGGCGGACACGTATTTCCCCGGCCATGTTGTCATTTGTGAGGTCGAGGGAGTGGATGGCCCACAGGTCCTCTACAATATATATTGTCCCGGTAAATAGCTGCTGGCTCTTTCTGCGTGGTGTTACCCTGATCTTGTCTATGACGTAATCGCCCTGCGAGGAGGAGCCGAGGAAGGTGAAGGTGTAGTGCGAGAAGGCGTTGGGTGCCAGGGGTGATATTGCCACTTCGGCAAGCACGGGTTGATAGAAGCTGGCCTCGATGTAGTCCATCGGGGAGGCCTGACCCTGGCTCAGCTGTTCGCTCGAATTTGATGATATAACACGGTTGATGTATTTGTCGGGGGCATTGAATGTGATTATGCTGACTGATTCGGAGAAGTAGTACTTTCCCTCCCTGAACTCTCCGTTGTTGGCTTCCAGCTTCATCCTTCGCTTCAGCATCTCGGGTATTTTGTCGACGGTGCCGCCGCCTCTCATGTAGACCTCTGCCCTGTACATCCTGACCTGGTTGAGGTGGAAGGGAGCCATCCCTATCGCCTTGCGCATTATGTAGTCGGCCGGGTCCCTTCCTGATGCGGAGACTCTTACGGCAGGTATCTCAAAGAGCTGTTCGGCCAGGGTGATGTCTGCGGTAATATTTTCACCCGCCAGGTTGAACTGCCTGGTGACCGCCACGTAACCAAGGAACTGGTAGCTGACGGTGTATTGGCCGGGAGGGAGGGTGATTTCGTAGTATCCTTCGTTGTTTGATGTTGTCCCCTGGCGCAGTTCGGTGATGTAGACTGAGGCTGACGGCATCGGAACCCCTTTTGTGTCGGTGATCCTGCCGCTCAGCGACTGTGCCTGTGAGAGGTTTATCGGGAGTAGGAACAGGGCTGTTATGAGCACTCCGGCAATGCGCATCCTCAGTCTGTTTCTTCGGAATGATCCTTATGTGAGTTGCCGGCCACTACGATCACGAATTCGCCCCTGGGCGGGGTGTTTCTGAAGTGTTCAGCCAGCGTGGCAAGGGTGCCGCGAAGAGTCTCCTCGAATTTCTTTGTTATCTCCCGGGAGACCGAGGCGCGGCGGTCAGGACCCAGTGCTGCTGCCAGCTGTTCAAGGGTTTTAAGGACCCTGAATGGTGATTCATAAAAAATCATTGTTCTTTCTTCCTCTGTCAGGGCTGTTAATCTCTTTTGCCTGCCCTTCTTCTGAGGCAGGAACCCCTCGAAGCAGAAGCGGTCAGAGGGGAGTCCCGAGGTGACGAGTGCCGGGATCAGTGCAGTAGGGCCGGGCAATGATTCTACAGGTATCTCCCGCTCAATGCATCTGCGTACGAGCAGGAATCCGGGATCGGAGATGCCCGGGGTGCCGGCGTCGGAGACAAGGGCAGTGAGGGTGCCCCGCTCAATGCCGTCGCATACAGCCTCGAGGCTGCGATGCTCATTGAACTTGTGATGCGAGCGCAGCGGTACTGTTATTCCGTAATGATCGAGCAGGATCCTTGTGGTCCGGGTGTCTTCGGCAAGGATGAGTCCCGCCGATTTCAGCACCTCCAGGGCACGGATAGTGATATCACCAAGATTGCCGATGGGGGTGGGGACCAGGATCAGTCTAGACATTAAGGCTGAATTTTCTGCGGACTACATCAACGAATGAGGACTGTGTTGCGGGGTCAGAACCCATGACAGTGCTCTCATCAAGAATTCTCATTGCCTCGCCCAGTGAGGCGGAGTTATTGAGTCTCCTGATTGTGTCATTGTAGGCAAGGGTATCTCCGCTGAAAAGCTCGCGTATGTACCGGAACCTGTCATTGATGCCTATTGCAGCGCCGATGTCAGCAATGGGTTTGCTGTGCATTGCAGTTGTGATAGCTTCATCCTGCCTTACAGGTGATATCCTGTCGCCCAGGGTGCCAGACTGGCTGAAGCGGTCTGCAAGTATTGGCTTTGATGGCTCATGGTTCTTCTGTGCTGCTGCAGGTTGTTTGACAGGCTCTGCGGTGGGTGCGGGTTGATGAGAGTGTGATGACACAGCAGTTGGTGCCGGTGCATAATCGCTCTGCGGCGCAGTCTCTGCGGCCGGTTCGAGATGATAAGCTTCCTTTGGCCCGGTGACCGGCTCAGGAACATGTACTGCCTTTGTATCTCTGACCGGTTCCGGCTCTTGTACCGGTTTTATTACGTTGGCTGGCTCTGACAGCGGTTCAGGCGCCGGCTGTGTTGCCTGTTCCTGTACCGCTGCGCTATCTTCAGAGACCTTCACGTCAGCTGGTTCCATGGCAGGCATGCTGTCATTGGTAACAGCACCGGCAACTGCCGCTTTGACCGGGGTCATTCCGGGGAGCAGTTTCAGCAGGTCGGAGGCGCTCTGCACCCGTGACCTTGCAAGTTTTATCTCAGCAAGTTCAGGGCCGGATATGCCATTGAGCTGTTCAAGCAATGCCATCGCCTCATCCAGATCCCTTTCTATTATGTTTACAGCCTTCAGGAAATCCATCTCTGTCTGTTTATTATTCTGATCGTTTTCTTTATTTTGCAAAAGTAATCAATATTAATTTTTCAGGCCTGAATAATTCTACCCGTAGTATTTAACGGCCGTGGCACGATCTGAAGTATGGAGTTTCTGGAAAATTCGGTAGACAATGCCGGCAAGCGCGGTTCCGTGGAGGTGATAGCCGGTTCCATGTTTTCAGGGAAAACGGAGGAGCTTATCAGGCGTCTGCGCAGAGCGAAGTTTGCGGGGCTGAAGGTTGAGATATTCAAGCCTGCGGTTGATACCCGCTACTCGGAAGACATGGTGGTTTCGCACGACGAGAAGTCAATCATGTCAACTCCGGTTGAGAATGCCTCGTCAATTCTCCTGCTGACAAGCGGTGTCGAAGTTGTTGGGATAGATGAAGCCCAGTTTTTTGACAACAGCCTTATCGAGGTATGCACAATGCTTGCCGACAGCGGTACCAGGGTCATTGTCGCAGGTCTCGACATGGATTTCTCCGGCAGACCTTTCGGTCCCATGCCTGCCCTGATGGCCACGGCTGAGTTCGTGACCAAGGTGCATGCAATATGTGTCAGGTGTGGCAACCTTGCCAACTACTCGTACCGCAAGACCAAATCAGAAAAGGTTGTAGTGCTTGGTGAAAAGGATATCTATGAGCCGCTCTGCCGCTCATGTTACAAAAAGTCAGTCAACAGGTGATACTCGGAGCCGTTGAGCTTGCACGCATTGCTGCCGGCACACTGACCGGAGATGAATCACTGACAGTTAACGGTATAACGATTGACAGCAGAACTCCTGGTGCTGGTCCTGATCTGCTGTTCATTGCCCTGCGGGGCCCCAACCATGACGGCCATAAATTCATTGAAACTCTGTATCACAGGGGGATAAAACTGTTTCTTGTTGACACCCTGCCGGCTAACCACGGAGAGATGGCCGGTGCCGGATTTGTCAGGGTGGATGATACCCTGGGGGCATTGCATCGTCTTGCCGGGTGGCGGAGGGACAGCTTCAGGGGAAAAGTCATTGCAGTGACGGGGAGTGCAGGGAAGACAATTGTCAAGGAGTGGCTGGCCGGCCTGCTGAGCACTGACAGAAGTGTAATACGAAGCCCGCGGAGCTATAACTCGCAGGTTGGGGTGGCTCTGTCGCTGATGAACCTGGATGACCGTTATGAGGCTGCCGTCATTGAGGCAGGTATCTCAAGGCCCGGTGAGATGGAGAAGCTGGCGCGCATAATACGGCCTGACACTGTCATTATAACAAATATCGGAGATGCGCACGGCGAAAACTTCACGGGGAGGGAAGCCATTGCAGCAGAGAAGCTGAAGCTGACGGCAGGAGCAGGTCTTGTAATCTGCTGTGCCGATGACCAGATCATCATGAAGGAAATGGCATTACATCACCCATCGGTGCCTCTCTTTACCTGGTCAACCTCCGGCCAGGATGCCGGGTTGCAGGTTGAAGTTGCCGAAACTGACAGCAACGGACAGGTCCTTCGCTGTGCGACAGAGGGGAAGTTTTTTGAAGCGAAAATCCCTTTTGCTGATCATGCTTCCGCGGAGAATGCTGTCTCTGTCATCGCTTGCTGTATCACGGAGGGTTTTACGGATCAGTCGATAGTAAAAGGGATGGCGGAACTGCCTGTGGTTGCCATGCGCATGGAGACGAAGCGGGGGATGAACGGATGCACCCTTATTGAGGACTATTATAATTCAGACCCGGCATCCCTCGGAATGGCGCTTGATTTTCTAAGGACGCATGCAAGGGGTAGAACAGCGCTGATTCTATCCGACTTCAGGCAGATAGGAGGGGATGAGAAGGTGCTCTATGATGGTGTGGCAAGGGCTGTGACGGCTGCAGGCATTGACCGTTTCATAGGCATTGGCGAAGCATTATCGCGCCGGAGGGAAGGGTTTCCTGCCGGGTCACTCTTCTTCTCAACAACGGAAGAGTGTGCTGACGCAATCGGGTCGGTGAACTTTCATGATGAGACCATACTGATCAAGGGTGCACGTGTCTTCGGACTGGAGCGTCTGAGCGGACTGCTTGTAAGTCAGCTTCACCAGACAAGACTGGAGATAAACATGAATGCGGTGGCTCACAATCTTAACGAATTCAGGCGGTTGCTAAAGCCGGGAACGGGGATGATTGCGATGGTCAAAGCTTTTGCCTACGGTTCGGGCTCGGCGGAGATAGCCTCACTCCTGGAGTACAACGGGGTGAGGTGGTTTGCCGTGGCATATGCTGACGAAGGTGTTGCCCTCCGGGAAGGGGGGATAACCTCGCCGGTGATTGTAATGAATGCGGATGAGAGTGTGCTGGAGCTGATGATCCGGAATAACCTGGAGCCGGAGATATACAGCCTGGAGTCATATCAAGCCTTCGCTTCAGTTGCCAGGAGATTTGGTCTGCTGAATTATCCTGTGCACATCAAGCTTGATACCGGGATGCACAGGCTGGGATTCAGTACTGAGGATCTTGATGAACTGATTCCCAATATAATGGCTCAGCAGCATCTGAAAGTGGTATCCCTGTTCTCGCACCTTGCCGGCAGTGATGATCCGGTGCTTGATTCATTCACCCACAGGCAGGCCGCGATGCTGACCGGGGCTGCCGGGATGCTTGAGAGGTCACTGGGATATGCCTTTAATGTTCACCTGCTCAACACTTCAGGCATTATTCGCTTCCCTGAATACCAGTTTGATATGGTAAGACTGGGTATAGGACTCTATGGAATCGGAAGTTATGACGGCATAGATTTGCGCCGGACCGGCAGATTTGTGACTGCCGTGTCACAGGTCAGAATGGTTCCCTCCGGCGATCCTGTAAGTTACGGTTGCCGGGGCATCTCGGATCTTGAAAGGGAGATAGCTGTCGTCCCGGTGGGCTATGCTGACGGATTGCGCAGAGAATTGAGCGAAGGAAAGGGGAGTCTCTTCATAAAGGGACAGCGGGTGCCGATAGTAGGTAAAATCTGCATGGATATGTGCATGGCGGATGTTACGGGAATGAATGTAAGACGGGGTGATGAGGCGGAAGTATTCGGGACAGGCATATCAATCGAGGAGATAGCTGAACTGTGCAATACGATACCCTACGAGATACTGACCTCGATACCGCAAAGGGTAAAAAGGGTTTATGTGAATGAGTAATCAGCCCAGCTGACTTATCTTCTCGAGCCTGGCAGGGTCAACAATGCTTATCTTCTTGCCGTCAAGCATAATGACTGACTCGGTGGCAAACATCGACAGAGTACGGATGGCATTGGAGGTTGTCATGTTTGAGAAGCAGGCGAGATCCTCGCGTGAGACGTATGCCCTGATTGTGCGTCCGTCGCCCTCGAGTCCGTAGGTATCCCGCAAAACCAGCAGTGATTCGGCCAGCCGTCCCCGTATATGCTTCTGCGTCAGTGATACGGTTCTTTTGTTTGAGAAAGAGAGCTCCAGCGCCATCATCCTCATCAGTTTCATTGAAAGATCAGGGTTGCGCCTGAGAAGCTTCATGAACGGATCCCTCTCAAACCGGCAGATGCCCGAGTCTTCAATGGCCACAGCCGAGGCTGAGTATGCAGTTCCTGAAATGAAAGCAGCGAAACCGATGAGACCCTGTGGCCTGACCATCCGGATGATCTGTTCCCGTCCGCCGATTCCTTCCTTGTAAACCTTAACCTTGCCGCACGCAAGACAATAAAGCCCGGCGGGCCTATTGCCCTCGTGAAAAATCATATCCCCCTTTTTCGGCGAGTCGCAAGAATGATCCTGAACCAGGAACTCTTTCTCCTTGTCGGGCAACTCCCGGAACAGGGAGAAAGGTCCCTCAATACATTGTTCCAGATACGGATTGGTATAAAACATTTCCCCTTTATGTTTAATAACATAACAAAGATAGAAAAAAAGGAATGAAACGGGAAAATTAACGTTTTTTAACACACTATCACTCAGGAAGTTGAGTGTCAGGTCACTAATCAGCGGTACCGGGCTATAATTGGTATGCGCCTGCCGCTTCCGAAGGCTTTGGAGGAGACCCGGAGTATCGGGGGGGTCTGTTTTCTCTTGAACTCGCTGGTTCTGACCAGCTTTATTATTCTTTCAACCACAGCCGGGTCATGGCCTTCGCCAATAATCCGGTCAGCTGACCATTCAAGGTCAATATACCTGAAAAGTATAGGGTCAAGGACAGAGTATGGCGGGAGCGAGTCGGTATCGAGCTGGTCAGGTTTCAGTTCGGCAGAAGGGGGCTTTGAAATAATGGCTTCCGGTATTATCTCACTGTGTGTGTTGATTTCGCGGGCAAGGCGGTAGACCTCAGTCTTGTACACATCCCCGATGACTGACAGACCGCCGGCCATATCGCCATAGAGAGTGCCGTAGCCCGTTGCAGCCTCGCTCTTGTTGGAGGTATTCAGCAGCATATAGCCGAACTTGTTTGCGAAGGCCATCAGGAATACAGCCCGGAGGCGTGACTGAATGTTTTCCTCCGTCACGTCTGCTTCCCTTCCGGCGAAGAATGGGTGCAGGGTTTTTTCCAAAACCTGCCTGGCCTCCTCGATACTGACGATGTGATATGGAACTCCCAGTTTTTCGGCCATTTTAACCGAGTCAGCAACCGAGTGATCAGATGAGTAAACCGATGGCATCAGCAGAGCCAGGGTATTTTCCGGACCGAGGGCTTCAGCGGCCAGCGCCGTAACCACCGCTGAGTCGATACCCCCCGAAAGCCCGATAACTGCCCGTTTCATGCCGCCCTTGCTGAAGAAGTCGCGTATGCCTGTCACAAGTGCCCGGTGAACGAATCCAATCATATCGTCAGGAAGGGGCGGGGGACAGGAATATTCACTCCTGTCGCAGCCGGGTTCTGGAAGTGTGATCACCCTTACCTCTTCACCGCAGAATGCGAGTTTCTCAAGCATTGTTCCGTCGGCATCGATGAGCGCGGAAGAGCCGTCGAATATAAGTTCCGTGTAGCCTCCTGCCTGGTTGACGGATATGAGTGGCACCCCGAATTCCTTCGCATTGCGTGTAAAGACGTGTTCACGCACCTTTATCCGGTTGTGGGAGAATGGATTGGCTGCAATATTAATTATAAGGGAGGGTTTCTCCTTCATTATCTCATCCAGTGGGGCCACCTTGTACAGGCGCCACAGTTCCTTGTCGCCGAAGGGCTGTTCATCCCAAATGTCCTCGCATATTGTCACGGCAATCCTGCGGCCGTTAAGCTCAACAGGCCTGAAGACGGTGCCCGGCTGAAAGTACCTGTCCTCGTCGAAAATATCATAGGTTGGGAGGAGAGCCTTGTGAACCACATCACTGATCTTTCCTTCCTTAAGGAAGAATGCCGAGTTGTGAAGGCTCTTTCCGCTGCCGCCGGTATTCGGGGAGGGGGCTCCGACTATCGCAGCTATCTCCGTGCAGTGTGAGGCGATCTCCCTGATTGCGGCGGTTGAGGCTTCAATTATATCACTGCGCAGCAGGAGGTCCAGCGGCGGATAGCCGGTGACGGCCATCTCGGAAAAAACGGCCAGATCAGCACCTCCTGAACGTGCGGTATCCAGGGCGGCTATTATCCTGCCTGTGTTTCCGGCTATGTCGCCGGGAATATAACTTAGTTGTGCAAGTGCAATTTTCATGGCTGGCGGATCAGAACTTCAGTCCCAGCCTGATTCTGAACATCCTGATTGTGGACCTGTCCTTATGCTGGTATACATCCTTCAGGTCTTTTGTGACATCGAAGAAGTCCTGTGCATAGCTGAGTCCGGCAATGATTGCGGCGTTTATCGGGAGTTCATACTCGATGCCGCCACCCAGGTGCCAGCCGGCATTCAGGCCGTATATCTCGTTCTTCGCGTTTTCAGCGCTGATCTGGAGCGTGGGGAGGTCAACCGTGGACTTGAGGAGCATCCTGATGTCAAAACCCAGGTCGGTGAAGTATGTGAAATAGCCCACCTGGTTTGTCTGCAGCCTGATTCCTGCAGGGATGTTCATGTACTTGAGGTTATACCTGATCTCATCTCCGGCGGGGACCTCCTCCTGGAAATTGGTGAAGACCATGGTGTGATTTTCTGAAGCGCTCTGTCTTCCGCCGGCAGAGATGAAGCTGATACCGGAGGATACTGCATAGTTTTCAGAGAAATAATGAAGTACGTTAAGGCCTATGTCGAAGCCTGCCCTGGCTCCCTGGCCCGTATATTCCGACTCGTTGGAACCCATCCAGGAGATCACCGGGTCAGCATGAACCGCAAATTTCAGCTCCTGCGATAGTATCCGGGCAGGCAGAGCCACCGCCATCAGCATGATCATGACCCTCAGCAGTGTCAGGTTTATTGCTCTTTTCATCTTCTCATTCTTTGCCGGGCTAAAATTATAAATAAATGTCCTTATTTTGTACTGCAAACAAGACAATACAGCTTTTATGACCCTCTTTGCCAGAATCTCCGCCGTATCGCTCCTGATGATGCTGGCGGTTGTCACCTCCTCCTGCCGGCGTGACCCTTACAAGGTCAACCTGTCGGGCATCGACCTCGATCTGAAGATCAGGGACCTGAACAGTGATATATTTGGTACGCCTCCGAATGAGATGGCAGCCAGGGCGGATGAGTTGCAGCAGGAGTACGGCCGGGCACTCAGCACATACAGCAGCGTGATCGGGTTGGGTGATCTCTCTGACGAGAAGTGGAAATCGGCCTTTATCCTGTTTGCCACCGATCTGCGCAACCTTGAGCTGTGGGATGAGGTAAAGCGGGTATGGCCTGACACCGAGGGCCTCAGGCAGGAGCTGGAGAGCGCCTTCAAACACTACTTGCACTATTTCCCGGGAAAAACGGTTCCGGAGGTAATTTCATGTATATCGGTTTTCAACAACAGCATAATTGTGGATGATTCTCTGCTGATGATAAGCCTAGACCGCTACCTGGGAGAAGATTCGGAGTATTACCCTCCTCTCGGCATCTATTCATACCAGGCAAGGAAGATGACTCCGGATTACGCTGCTTCAGACTGCATCTATGCCTGGGCGGCGACAGAGTGGGATTACAGTTCTGCCGGGTATGGCACGAAGACTCTGCTGAACTCAATGTTGCACGAGGCCAAGCTTGTCTATTTCACCAAACGGATGATGCCCGCACTGCCGGATACAATCCTTTTCGGCTATACCGGAAGACAGATGGAGTTCTGCAGGGCTAACGAGGGGATGATCTGGGAGTATCTCGTCAGCAAGGACCTGCTCTTTTCCACAGACGGTTTCCTGATCCGGAAATTCACCGGAGAGGCGCCGTTCACAAGCTACTTTACGGAGGAGTCGCCGGGCAGGGCTGTGGTCTGGACCGGCTTCAGGATTATCGAGAGGTATATGAACAACAATCCCGATGTGACTATGCAGGAGCTGATGAGCATGACCGATTGCCAGTCGATAATGGGAGGTGCCAAATACAACCCGGATTGAGGGTATGAGGAAAACATCCCGCAGGGAATGCCTGTTTTGGTAAAAAAAAGAAGCTGCCCGTTCAGGCAGCTTCCATAATTCCTAAAAAAGGGAATGCGGGTTATGCCGGATGAATTGCCTCAACAGGGCAAACGTCGGCGCAGGCACCACAATCGGTACATATATCCGGGTCAATCTTATAGATATCTCCCTCAGATATAGCCTCAACCGGACATTCATCTATACAAGTTCCGCAAGCTGTGCAATCATCTGAAATTTTGTAAGCCATTATACTGTTTTTTAAAGATTACGGGCGTAAAATTATCTCTTATTTTTATTCTTTCCTAACCAAACAGGAATAAAATTCACCCTTACCGGGTATATATCAAATTCGGTGCCATTTAATGTGTTTTGCAGCCGGTGCGGAAGCCTGGCATCAGAAATCAAGGCTGAAAGAGAGGTAGAATATTTTTGGCAGGATATAGCCGTTGTCAATGCCCCATGCAAGGTCGGCTCTGACGAAGTAACCGAATAGCTGTGCCCGTGCGCCTCCGCCGAAGCCCATCACCAGGGGTTCACGCATTGCGTCTATTGTCACTTTGACGGGACCGTTCTCATAGACCTGGTCATTCCAGTAGTTCTCATTGCCCCATGGATCCCAGCCGGTCCATGCCATGCCAACATCATAGAAACCGACCAGCTGGAAGCTGTTCAGGAAGTTGGAGCGGAGCGGATGACCGGCGAAGTATCTGACAACGGGCCATCGCAGTTCGCTGTTTACCAGGGCGAAGTTGCTTCCGTTGCGGATATTCTGGGAAAAGCCCCTCATATTGGTGGCGAGAGCCTGGAAGCCGTAGCTTACGTTTGGGTTGACCGGCACGGTCTGGTCGAACATCGGGACCCTGTTAAAGAATAATCCCATCCAGTTGTCTACACCGCCCATGTAATAGATCAGCCTCGAGGGGCCGAAGGAGGTGCTGCCGGCAAAACGGTTGGCCCAGATCAGGTCGCGGTGAATTTTCTGGTAGTGTCTGAAATCAGCACCAAGCACAAACATGTCACTCTTGCTGCGGTTCACCTCCCTGAAGTATTCGCCGAAGATCTTGAACCGTGTGCCGTAATATATATTAATTGTACGCTTCCTCGTGTTGTCATAGATGACTTCGCCCTTGAGCCCTGCCCAGTGGCGGTCAAATGAAGGGGCTGCGAGTGTTGTCAGGTCCGTTGACTGCACGACGTAGTTGTCATAACGGTAAGTGAGGGTCCCCTTGAGTGCCAGCACGGCGCTCAGGGGTTTGCGGAGCGACATGTATGTGGTGTAGCTTCTTATCTTGTAGTAACTGGTATCATTGTAGCTGTCGAACGATTGTTTGTGAAAGATGACCTGCTTGTCAAACTTTCCCCTCAGCGCCTCGAGGCTGACAAGGTATTCATTGCTGTCAAAGTTGCCCGAGAACCTGAAGCCGCCTGTGATGCGGTAGTCCTCGAACAGGTCTATGGTTCCGATCTTGATGAGCATGTTCAGCCCCGGGTTGAAATAGGGAGCTCCGCCGTTATAGGCCTGGTATGTATTGTTCAGGAAGTTGAAGTCGACCTGTGTTGCAGTGTAGTTATTGTAGAAAGCGGGACGGTAGACCAGGGCGTCAGGCATCTTCATCCTTGAGGTATCAAGGTTGATGTCCATATAGTCCTTTCTCCATTGCAGTTCATAGAAGTTTTCCTTTTCCTGCTCGAAGACGTAGTTGCGGAAGTCTATTGGTTCATCGGCTGAAGCGTAATACTCATAGAGTGGCTTTTTGAGGGTGTCATTCATACGTGCCCTTTCCGCCAGCAGCCAGTCTCTCAGCTGGTTGATGCTGTCAGCGGCCCTCAGCTGTGCAGTCTCCTCCTGGCGCCAGAGTGTGGTCTTGATCTCATCCTCTCTGACAGCCGGGTTCAAGGAGGCTGCTCCTGTAAGAAGCCTGTAGCGGCCGTTGTCAAAGATCACCGCTGCATCCTGGCCCCCTCTCCTGTCAAATGCTTCAAGGTTCCTGGGATAGTCAGTGGCCTGCCTGGGCGTAATGAAATAGGAGTAATGAAGCGCAGTGTCAATGTATGCAATTGTACTGTCAATGTTGCCGGTCCAGTGGTTCACAATGCCGTTTCCGTTGCCCAGGAATCCGGTTGAGGTGACTGACGGCATCAAAGGCATCGTGAGATCCTGCATCGATCTGTCGCCAAGCCTTGTCAGCCTGTTGTCACGGGTCCTGAGGTCATAGGTGAAGAGGTTGTATGTCAGGCCTGTCTGCTCCTGTGGGTCACCCCGGTTGGAGAGGGTATCGGAAAGCCTGTTTGATGAGAATATGATTGTTTCGTCCTTGCCGGTTATGAAAACCGGATCACGGTCGTCAGCAACATCAAAGGTTATCCGTTCGTTTGTGCCGCTGATAATGGTATGGACGTAGATATCGGACATGCCGTTTATTACTGCGGAGGCGAGGAGCCGTGAGCCGTCAGGAGAGTAGGACATGGATAGCACCTTCTCGAAGAATGGCATTGTACGGTGTTCGAACTTCTTCTGGTCAGTGCGGTAGAAATAGAGTTCCACACCCCCCTTCTCCTCATTGGCAAATGTAAGTATCTGTCCTCCGGGGTGCCATGTAAGAACCGGATAAGTGTAGTCAACCGATTGCTCAAATCGGGGCTCAACCGTGAATACCTTCCTGGTTTTCCCGGTGGAGGTGTCATAGAGCCATATTCTTCTTTTTCCCCAGTCGTTTGACACCCATGCCACCTGCCTGCCATCAGGGCTGACCTTCACGGCAGTGAACCGTTCGTATGGTTTGGCCTTCCTGATTTCCTGCGGTTTTGTGAATGTTTCTCCGGGTTTGATCTCGTAATAGGCGCTGTAGAAGGCTCTCCAGTCGCGATAGGTGTCCTTGATGCTTTTGCCCAGGCCGTAGAGGAAGCCGTCTTCGATATTGCGGTAGATTTTGGAGAGGTATATTATATTCGGTATGATGGCATCGCCATATGTTTCGCCGATGTATTTCCAGAATGACTGGCCGGCAAAGACAGCCTCATCGTACTCGAGGTTGTCAAGATTCCTGTAGCGGTTGTTCGCGAAGGCGTCCCTGGCGCGGTTATCGGTTTCGCTGTCCCAGCCGTATGCGACGTAATTGATAAGGCCCTTTATGTACCAGTCAGGAATCTGTATCTGGTTACTGCTGGTAGTCCTGTCGCGCAGGTCGGCGTTATAGATCATTTCGTAGACAACAACCTCGGCAATTGCTGACGCGATGAGCTTGCTGAATTCTTCGTGATCACCGTTGAACCAGAGCATTATTTTGTTCTTGATTACCCTGCTGTATCCTCCGACGTTGTAGTCCTCCTCTGCAGAGATAAGGCCTACGTTGCTCTGGCGGAAATCGTTCTTCTTGTTGTATATAATAAGGATAGGGCGCTTGTCAAGGGTGTAGTCGAAGTAATCCTCTATCTCATCAAGTTTCAGTTGCGCCTCCTTCGCTGCGAATTCTGCCACTTCGCGCCCGAACTCATTGTAGTAGACATCCATCTCATCAAACCTGAAGTATGTCCAGTAGAAGTCGCGGTGCTGCACGCGGTTTTTGCCGAAGGTCATCTGCATGCCGTTATAGAACTGGCCGGACACAGGGGTGACCGTCAGAAAGGAGAGGATGGCCAGGAACGGTATTAAGAGTCTTCTTCGTGTCATAATCAATGACGGAACACCTCCCATTCCGAACAAAATCTGTTCCAAAAGAGGGTATCCGTGAGACAAAACTAATGGATAAACCAATAAAAAAACAACCGCTTATACTTTTTTGTTAATTTTGGTGGTTATTATGGTAAAACCTGTATGGCCTGATCTTTGTTAAACAGACGGACTGAGAACATCGATCAGGAAATAAAACAGACAAAATATGAAAAGGAGTTTGATTATTCTGGTTTTAATGACGCTTGTTGCCGGGATGTATGCCCAGCCGAAGCTCAATTTTGCAAGCACCCGTCATGATTACGGCACGATGAAGGAAGAGGCCGGCAAGAAGGAAGCCATCTTCAGTTTCACAAATACCGGAGATTCAGTTCTGGTAATTACAAAGGTTCAGCCCTCCTGCGGATGCACGGCATCAGACTATACAAAATCGCCTGTTCCACCCGGAGGCAAGGGGTTTGTAACTGCAGTGTTTGACCCGCGTGGCTACAACAGTCGTTTTGCCAAGAGCATATCCGTTTATTCAAACGCAAAACCATCCGTGACTGTTCTGATAATTGAAGGGGAGGTTACGCCGCGTGAAAAGACTGTTGAGGAGCAATTTACATTTGCTGTGGGTCCTGTAAGGTTTCAGTCAAATCACCTGGCCTTCACAACCACAAAGAAGAGTGAGAAGAAGATAAGGGTGATGCCAATCATAAACACCTCGAAAGAGCCTGCCACAATAGAGTTTGAAAGTTTGCCGGCACATCTTCAGATGAAGGTTTCTCCCGCCACTCTCAAGCCTGGTGAGAAGGGTGTTGTGGAGGGAACCTATGATGCGAAGCTGAATGCGAGTGCATGGGGTAACGTGAATGATCTGGTTCGCATGAAGGTGAACGGTCAGCCAATGCCAAACATCTACCTCTATGTCTCGGCCAACCTGGTCGAGGATTTCTCGGGGCTCAGCGCCCAGGAGCTGGCGAATGCGCCGGTCTTCAAACTGGCATCAAATACGGTTGATTTCGGTACGATAAAGCAGAGTGCTTCGGCAGATGTCGAGTTCATGTTCACCAACGAAGGGAAGACCGATCTCATCATCAGGCATGTTAAATCAGGTTGCGGATGTACGGCACTTATGCCCACTGAGAATGTGATCAAGCCCGGAGCCAGGAGTTCAATAAAGGCTAAATTCAATTCCGGAGGATACAAGGGGCAGATTTACAAGAACATCTTTGTATACACCAATGATCCCAAGAATTCTGAGGTGATGCTGATGATCAAGGGTGAGGTGCTGGTTGAGGGTGACAAGGCGAAGTAAAAAATAAGCAGGCAGGTATTAAAATGAGCAGGGACAGGCGGTTGACAGGGGCTCTCTCGGTACAGCAGGGAGTACCCCAGCCTCCCAGCATCAATCCTGACATGCTTAACCGCCTGAAGAAAAACAGGCGAAAGAAGCTCACTGCTGACGACTATGTTGACGGAATCCTTCGGGGAGACCGGACAATACTAAGTCAGGCGATAACCCTTGTTGAGAGCAGCCTCCCCGAACATTATGACCTGGCCCAGGCTGTTGTGGAGCGATGTCTCCCAGCCAGTTCGCGCTCGGTGAGGGTAGGCATTACAGGTGTCCCCGGCGCCGGCAAGAGTACTTTCATTGACACATTCGGGACATTACTTACGAAGCACTACGGCCGGCGTCTTGCTGTCCTCGCCATTGATCCCAGCAGCCAGCAGAGCGGCGGTAGCATCATGGGCGACAAGACCAGGATGGAGCAGCTGAGCACTGACCCTGATGCCTTCATAAGGCCTTCGCCGTCAGCAGGTACCCTGGGCGGTGTGGCGCGCAAGACAAGAGAGTCAATAATATTATGTGAAGCCGCCGGTTTCGATACAATTCTGGTGGAGACTGTGGGTGTGGGTCAGTCTGAGACTGCCGCACATTCAATGGTTGACTTCTTCCTGGTACTGATGCTTGCAGGTGCCGGTGATGAACTCCAGGGGATCAAGCGGGGCATCATGGAGATGGCTGACACTATTGTGATTACAAAGGCTGACGGCACCAACATACGGAAAGCCGAGACTGCCCGGGTGGAGTACAAGAACGCTCTGCACCTGTTTCCGCCGGCACCGTCAAAATGGAATCCAGGGGTGATGACATGCTCATCTCTGGAGAAGACCGGAATAGCTGAAATATGGGAGACTGTCCGCGACTATGTGAGTGTCACAAAGAGCAACGGATGGTTCTGGGAGCGCAGGAGGGATCAGGCGGTGACCCGTATGCATGAAACGATCATCGACACGCTGAAGAATTCATTCTACAATCACCCGGACGTGGCATCACTGCTTCCCGGTCTGGAGAAGCAGCTGAGGGAGGGAGAGATCACCTCATACAAGCCCGCTTCAATCCTGCTGGACAAATATTTCGGGAGAGAGGGCCAATAAGCAAAAATCAGTATCTTTGAACCTTCCAAAACAAATAGTGTTAACTGATTAAAACAGTCAAATGAAAAAGACAATTATCCTTCTTCTGGTGGCAGTTGTTGCTGCATCATGCGCCAAGGAACCCAAATTTGTGATTTCAGGTACAATTGAAGGTGCCGGCAGTGAGACGGTCATCCTTCAGAAAAGAATCCCCGGAGGCTATGAAGGGATAGATACCGCAGTACTCGAGAACGGAGCCTTTAAAATGGAAGGTTTCGTGGCATATCCCCAGCTCGTGAATCTCGCCATACAGGGCAAGCGCGGAGGTCTGAATTTCTACCTTGAAAACTCTGAGATTACAATTAACGGTCATGCCGATTCACTTTACCTGGCATCGGTGAGCGGTTCAGCCACCCAGGCTGAATTCGACAGCTACAAGGCGCTGTTCGATGAGTCGAACGAAGAAATGACGAAGATCTACGACCGCTATCGTGCTGCCAAGATGGAAGGAAATGAAGAGCTCGCCTCCTCAATAGAGAAGGAACTTGAGGCTATCGATACGAAACAGGGTGATATCAGGAAAGAATTTATTGCAAACAATCCTGCTTCCTATGTCGCCCCTGCAGTTCTCAGCGAACTGGCATACTACCTTGAGGCTGACGAGATGGAGAGTCTGCTTGGCAAGCTTGACACCTCCCTGAATAAGGTACAGTCTGTTGTGACGATGAAGGAAAGGCTTGTGCAGCTCAAGGCTGTTGCCCTTGGCCAGAAGGCCCCTGACTTCACACTGAATGATGTTGACGGCAACCCCGTTTCTCTTTATTCAAAGCTCGGAGGGGAGACCAAACTGTTGCTGCTCGATTTCTGGGCTGCATGGTGCCCGCCCTGTCGCCAGGAAAACCCGAATGTTGTTAAAGTGTGGAAGGAATACAACAAGCTGGGATTCGATGTCTTTGGCGTGTCACTTGACCGCACGAAGGAAGACTGGGTGAAGGCCATCGCAGATGACAACCTCACCTGGACACACGTCTCTGACCTGAAATACTGGGATTGTGCGCCTGCCAAGCAGTATGCTGTCAGCGCCATCCCCGCGAATTTCCTGATTGACGGAAACGGCATCATTGTAGGGCATAACCTTCGCGGTGAAGCACTCGCTGAAAAGGTAAAAGAGCTGCTTGAGACCAGGTAATTAAAATATTTACTAATTTAGATAGCCGTTGGGGCAGGTGTCTCAACGGCTTTTCTATACTTTAAAACTATGGCAATGAGCAAGAAAGATGAATTTTTCAGTCACATCAGCAGCGGTTATGCCTGCAAGGGCGACTACATCATACTGGGTGGCGCGATGCTTGATAAGGAGGCATTGGCTGATGCACACATCCGCATACCACTGAAGACACTGAACCGTCACGGGCTCATCGCCGGGGCGACGGGAACCGGGAAGACAAAGACCCTGCAGGTTATCTCGGAGCAGCTGTCGCTGAAGGGGATACCGTCACTTGTGATGGACGTCAAGGGTGATCTCAGCGGTGTGGCCAGACCGGGAACGGAAAATGATTTCATCCGCGACAGGCATTCAAGGATGAACCTGCCCTATTCGACTATGGGATTCCCGGTTGAGCTGCTGACGATATCGGAACAGAATGGCGTAAGGCTTCGTGCAACCGTTTCAGAGTTCGGGCCTGTGCTGTTCTCCAGGATACTCGACCTTAACGATGTTCAGGGCGGAATCATGTCCATAATTTTTAAATACTGTGATGACAATCAGCTGGCACTCATAGACCTTAAGGACATTCGCAAGGTCATACAGTATCTCACGGGTGAGGGCAAAGCTGAACTGGAAAAGGAATACGGTGCGATGTCTACGGCATCAACCGGGGTCATTCTCAGGAAGATCATAGAGCTAGAGCAGCAGGGTGCTGAGCGGTTCTTCGGGGAGGAGTCGTTTGACGTAATGGATCTCATGCGCAGGGACGGCAACGGCAACGGTTATATAAACATCATAAGGCTTACCGACATACAGGACAAGCCGAAGCTGTTTTCCACGTTCATGCTTTCGCTTCTTGCGGAGGTTTACAGCAGGATGCCTGAAAAGGGTGATCAGCCGAAGCCGGAGCTGGTGATATTCATTGATGAGGCTCACCTTATATTCAGCCAGGCAAGCAAGGTCCTTCTCGAGCAGATCGAAACAATAGTCAAACTCATACGTTCGAAGGGTGTGGGAGTTTACTTCATTACCCAGAATCCGATGGATGTGCCCTCTTCGGTACTTGCCCAGCTTGGGCTGAAGGTGCAGCATGCTCTTCGTGCCTTTACTGCGAATGACAGGAAGGATATCAAGCTTACGGCTGAGAACTTCCCGCTTTCCGATTACTACAATACGGAGGATGCAATCACATCACTCGGCACCGGAGAGGCGCTTGTTACGGCCCTGAACGAGAAAGGCATACCCACGCCGCTGGCTGTGATGATGGTTCGCGCTCCCATGAGCAGGATGGATATCCTGACGCAGGAGGAGATAGATTCAATCAACCGGTCGTCACAGCTTGTTACAAAGTATTCAAGAGTTGTCGACCCCGAGAGCGCAGCGGAAATGCTCGAGAGGAAGATCCAGGCGGCCGAGCAGAAGAGGAGTGAAGCAGAGGAGCGGCGGGCTGATGAGAGGAGTGTCGGACGGTCGACGGGCAGAACAGCAGGAAGGACCACCAGGTCATCCTCACGGCGGACTGCAACGCACCCTGTTGTTAAGGTGCTGACATCGGCCACTTTTATCCGCGGGGTGATGGGTATACTTACAAGAGCAATGAAGAAATAGGGGAACTAATATCACTATCAGTTGTTAAACTTAAAAAAATGAGAAACATGAAGAAGATCAACATTGGATTAGTTCTTGTACTGGCCGCAACAGTTTTACTTGCGGGTTGTGCATCAATGAACAAGACCACCAAGGGTGCCGTTGTGGGGACTGCCGCAGGCGGAGCCATGGGGGCAGTGATTGGAAAGGCAACCGGTAATCCGGCTCTCGGAGCCATCATAGGGGCTACTGTAGGTGGTGCCACCGGAGCAATAATAGGCCGCGAGATGGACAAGCAGGCCGCCGAGATTGAACAGACCGTTCCTGATGCAAAGGTGGAACGTGTTGGTGAAGGGATTGTGGTTGAATTCAGCAGTGCAGTGCTTTTCGGTTTCGATCAGTCAGATCTTTCTGCCGAGGCAAAAGCCAACCTGGACAAGCTTGTCAAGGTGCTGAACACCTATCCTGATACCAATATTGAGATTCAGGGCCATACTGACAGCAAGGGGAGTGAGACATACAACCAGAACCTGTCTGTAAAGAGGGCAACATCAGTGTCAGATTACCTGGCAGCCAACCAGATAACTGCCAACCGCGTTACAACAAAGGGTTTTGGAGAAACATTGCCCGAGTATGATAATGAGACCGAAGAGGGGAGGGCTCAGAACCGCAGGGTTGAGTTCCTCATCACGGCAAATGAAAAGATGGTTGCTGAAGCTGCTGAAGAAGCAGGAAAATAATAAGATAGGAATATTCATTATTAACCAAACAGTTAAATTATGAAAGCAAGAATTTTATCAGTAATTGCAATTTTTATTTTATCGGTTGCCGCGCTGCAGGCGCAGGTTGAATTCGGGGTTTTGGCCGGGCCTAACTTCCAGAATATGGTCGGGAAGGACGGAGACGGTGATAAGATGACCAACGGCTTGATAGTAGGTTTTCATGCAGGGGTATCTGCAAGTATTCCTTTTGCACCTGACTTTTATTTTCAGACAGGTCTGCTGTTTTCGCAGAAGGGATCAAAGAACAATATGGGATTGATTCCGGTCAAGGCATCCGGCGATGACTATAATACAACAACACGTATCTCATATATAGATCTGCCACTTCATCTGCTTTTCAGGCCTGAGCTTGGCAACGGTCATGTGCTTGTCGGTTTCGGTCCGTATGTGGCTTTCGGTATTGGCGGAAAGCAGACTGTTGATTATAGCGGACTCCCGGCAATGGAGCAGAAAGTGGTGTTCAAACGTGAGATCACCAGCGAAGAACGGTGGGATATGGAGAACACATATTTCAAGCGCTTTGACGCAGGTGCAGACATCTTTGCAGGTTATGAACTCAGCATGGGATTGTGGTTCAGGCTGAATGCACAGCTTGGCCTGCTGGATATGATGCCTGATGTGGAGGATTATGACGGTGAGGCGAACCTGAAGAACACAGGATTCAGTGTTTCAGTCGGCTATAACTTCTGAATTTACTTTCGGAAACCGGAAGCGAAATAATTAAATCATATAAAGGGCCGTCTGCCATGAGGCAGGCGGCTCTTTATGTTCAACAGGCACTCAAGCCTGCAGGCATCAGAAACCCTTCAGGTCCATGAATACCGTCGGTATCAGAAGGAGGAAACCCAGGGCGAACAGAAGCAGAATGAACGGGAATACCCATCTGAACCACTTCTCATACGGTATCTTCGCAACGCTGAGCACACCCAGCAATACACCTGATGTGGGAGTGATCATATTCGTGAAGCCGTCGCCCAGCTGAAATGCCACTACGGTTGCCTGGCGTGATACCCCTATGAGATCTGAGAACTGAGACATCATTGGCATCGTAAGCGCCGCCTTGGCTGATCCGGAAGGCATGAAGAGGTTAATTACAGTCTGGGTGACATACATCATGCTGACTGAAGCCATCCTTCCTGCGCCGGAAATGGTTTCGGAGAGCCTGAAGAGAAGGGTGTCTATTATATTGCCGTTCTGCAGGATTATAATAATACCACCCGCCAGCCCGACTATCAGGGCAGCCGACTGTATATCCTTCACCCCGTCAAGGAAGAGCTTCGTGATCCTGTTGGCGTCATAGCCCATGGCAATGCCGCTGGCCAGTCCCATCGCGAAGAAGAGGGTTGCTATCTCCATGATGTACCACCCGTAGCCCATCACACCCGTAATCAGATAGAAGATTGTGAAAAGAAGGAGGTCTATAATAAAGAAATGAACAGATTTTTTTAGTGTTAACCATCCGGTTAATATAAACAGTCCCGTAAGAACCGGAATTGCCGGCACCCTGAGCTGGCTCTCGCCGAATGAAAGTGAGGAGACCGGATAGAAGACAGAAAAAATGATCATCACTGCTGCCAGGATTGCATAGATTATCCAGGCTGACAGAGGTGTGTGATATTCTACTTTCAGTTGTGTCTCCGAATGAAGTTTCCGCCAGTAGTCGTCATCAGAGTGTACACGGGACCTCTCCGGATTCTTTTTGATTTTGCGGGCGTAGATGAGTATGTATGCAAACCCGGCCACGCTTATGACAACCCACATTATGAGCCTGTATTCCAGTCCGGAGAACAGCGGGAGGTCAGACAGTCCCTGAGCGATACCAATTGTGAACGGGTTGAGGAAAGCTCCTGCAAATCCCAGGGCTGCGGCCACAAAGCACAACGAGACACCAACAATGGAATCATAGCCCATTGAGATGGCAAGCGGAACAAAAATGATTGTGAAGGCAATTGTCTCCTCGCTCATACCGAAAACTGCACCAAAGAAACTGAACATAGTCATGATGACGATAAAGATCAGGTTGTCAGCCCCGATTGCTTTGATCATTCCCCTGTTGCCGATCTTCTTTGTAAAGCGCAGCACTGATCCGATGGCCACGTCGATGGCTTTGCTCTCATTCATTATCCAGAATGCACCTCCGATGATGAGGATAAAAACAATTATGTCAGCCTTGTCAACGAAGCCGTCAAAAAGGGCTGAGAAGATCTGCCATGTCTGTGGATTTTTGTCAGTGTAGTGGAATGATCCGGGTATCACCACGCTTCGGTCTATTCCGTTGACGTTTACCGTCTCCCTCTCAAAGGCGCCGCCGGGGACGATCCATGTAAGGATGGCGCACAGTACAAC
>JAEYZD010000109.1 GCA_023430725.1 Bacteroidota bacterium
CATGTAGGTTAACACAGAGAATCCTACCCCGACCAGGCCGAGTATGATTCCGTAATTGAGAGTCTCTTTCCAGATAGACCGTTTTTGTTCCATTGCAGTAGTTTTGAGATTGTGATAGCAAATATACTTTATTTGCGGGAATCAGAGCCCCAAAGAAACCGCGGGCATAATTTGGCAGGTGCAGGAAAAAATGTTATTTTTGTGCGGGGTAAGTCTCATACGACCAGCTCCCTTTGAACTCCCCCAGGGTCGGAAGGCAGCAAGGGTAGAAGGTTGTAGCGGTGCGATGTGAGTAGCTTACCCTTTTTTTATTATACCTCATTGAGAGAAGTTTATATATTTGCCGTCACTTTTTAACTGGAATGCTGATAAAGATATACCCGGAGAATCCCAACCCCGACTATGTGCGCAGGGTGACATTCGTCCTCGAACAGGGCGGGATTGTCATTTACCCTACGGATACTATTTATGCAATGGGTTGTGATATCAGGGCCTCAAAGGCAATTGAGCGCATTGCCCGTTTCAAGGGACTCAACCCCGGTAATCCTGACATGTCAATGATCTTCGAGTCAATGAGCCAGCTCTCAGAGTATACCGTCATTCACGACAATAACCTCTTCAGGCTTCTGAAGCGAAATCTTCCCGGCCCCTTCACCTTTATTGTCCCGGCAAACAACCAGATACCGGCGATGTTCAGGCACAGGAAGAAGACCCTCGGTATCCGCATCCCTGACAACAGCATCACACAGGCCATCGTGCGTGACCTCGGAAGGCCGCTTATGACCACCTCCATCCACGAGGATGATGAGATCATTGAGTATATCACTGATCCTGAGCTGATACACGAAAAGTATGATGATTTTGCAGACCTTGTGGTTGACGGAGGCTTTGGCGGCAACCAACCCTCAACAGTCGTCGACTGCACCGGTCCCGAGCCGGTCATCCTGAGACAGGGGATCGGAGTACTGGAACTCTGAAGGCAATCGCCTCCTGCCTAGTGCTTTTCTGAATTGAAGAAACGGTTGAGCTTGTCAAACGCCGTTGGCAGTGCAAACACAACAACCTTGTCATTGGCCTGAATCAGCGTGTCCCCCGTGGCGATGTATGACTTGTAGTTGCGGATCCCGCCGCCCACAATTGCATCCTTGGGAAAGTCTATCAGCTTCAGCGGCCCGCTTGTGATGCGCGCATTCTCCGGAACATTGTATTCTATCACCTCAGCCTCCGTGCCGGTCATCATCTTGACCTGGGTGACGTTCGGATTCATCGTGTGGCGGAATATCCGGCTGGCGGTGGCTATCTTCTTGTTAATGATTGTGTCAATACCGGAGTTTTCTGCCAGGTTTATGTATTCCATGTTCTCCACCTCGGCAATTGTCTTCATTACGCCAATCTTCTTGGCTAGCAGGCACGAGAGGATGTTTGTCTCGGAATTGCCGGTCACTGCAACGAATGCATCCATATGCTGAAGTCCCTCTTCCGCAAGCAGGTTACCATCACGGCCGTCACCGTGGATCACAAGGGTCTCCTCCAGTGTCTCTGCCAGGTCACGGCATTTCTCCATGTCTATGTCAATCAGCTTCACCTGGCAGTCATGCTGCAGCTTCAGGGCTATATGCCTGCCAATACGACTGCCGCCAAGGATCATAATGCTCTTGGCCTGTACGTTGCGCTTGCCTGAAAACTTCATCAGGTCAGAGATACCCTCCTTGGTGGAGATGACAAACGCCAGGTCACCCTCCTTGAACTCCTCTTTCCCCCTGGGGATGATTGTCTTCTCGTGTCTCTTAATGGCGACAGCGCGATACTTTATTGATCCCAGGGAGTTCGTGACTTCCTCCAGGGTCTTGTTCAGAACAGGCGCGTTTTTCTCAAGCTTCTGAACGTACAGTGAGAGGAGTCCTCCGGCAAAATCCATGAATTCAGTGGTTCCGGTCTCCTTCAGGAGACTTATAACCTCTTTTGCTGCAATAAGTTCCGGGTATATGAGGTGATCAATGCCCATCTCGCGGAAGAACTCCTTGTTTGCCCTCTCGAGGTATTCCATATTATCGATCCGGGCAATTACCTTCTTGGCTCCCAGTCTCTTGGCGAGGATGGCAGAGGAGATATTCGTGTCTTCATAGTGTGCCACTGCAATAAAGAGGTCAGTATGCTTCTTGACTGCTTCCTTCAGGATGTTTATCGATGTTGCTGATCCTTCATAGGTAAGCACATCGATTGTGGCGTCAACAGGCTTGAGGTGCTCTCCTTCCGAGTCAATGAGGATTATCTCATGTTCGCCCTGCGAGAGCATCCTGGCCAGGTGTGTTCCCACCTCGCCTGCACCTGCAATAACTATTCTCATAATGCTACGGTTAAAACCGGGGCAAAGTTATACAAAAGAAATGTTATCCCGGCTCAACACGCTCAATCTTCAGCCCGCGGGTGCATGCATGCTTCATTACCTCCACAGGCACTCCGTCACTGGCGGCAGGCAACAGGAGCCGCCTGCCGTATTGTCTCACCTGCAGTTCATCTCCGCGGATGTTATAGGTTATGACCCGGTCACGGTGCATCTCCCCGGCAGTCTTGACAGTGTTGCAGAGAAGCAGGAGCGAGGCCGCAACAATAGCAGGTCTGAGGGTTATTTTCGCAGTGCGAAGAAGCGCCGCAAGCAGCAGCGCGGCAGTAACCGTCAGCATCACTGTCTCCGATGCTGACATGCCGATGTTGCTGATCACCCCGTAGGGATTGGAACTGATCATCCCGGTGAATCCCAGCGTGAAGCCAGCCAGCCAGTCAAGGACAATGGCGCAGAGCGATGCCACAGGCGGAAACGGCGAAGTCACCAGCAGCAGCATTGCCACAACAAGCACAACGAAGGAGATGGGTATTACAACAATGTTTGTCAGAAGGAAGAGCATCGGGAAGATATTGAAGAGCCTTACCGATAGTGCGATAGTGCCGGCCTGGGCCACCAGCGAGACAGCAGTCATCTGCCACAGGTAATCGAGGATGCGGTTCTTCAGCCTGACCAGACGGTAAAGTGAGTTGTAAAAGGCAATTATGAATCCGACTGCAAGGTATGAGAGCTGAAAGCCCGCCTCGAAGATCACCCCGGGGTGCACTGCAATAAGGATGAACGCCGAAGAGAGGAGGCTGTTCATGCCTGACGACTGCCGGTTAAGCAGTGATCCGGCCTGAAGGAAGGTGAACATGATTGTGGCCCGCAGGACCGAGGGTGACATTCCGGTTAAAAAGGCAAATCCCCAGAGGGCGGGTACAATCACCAGTGCCCTGACCCACCTTAGTTTTCCCTTCAGGAAGAACAGGAGCCATGACAGCGCCATGCTGATCATCCCTACGTGCAGACCGGACACTGCCATGATGTGCATTGCTCCGGACCTCGAGAAGGAGGTGAGACGGTCCTTCTCAAGCAGTTCCTTGTCGCCGATAGTGAGGGCCATGACCAGGCCCAGTTCTTCGCCCTGCAGGCCTGCCCTGCGGAAGGCGTCAGTCATCCCGTGCGCTGCAACCAGGGAGCTCTCACGTACCGTATGCCGGACAGGAGGGGAGTAACCCGTGATGTCAGATGTCCGGAAGTATGCCCTGTACCTGATGCCCTGCCCCTCAAGCCATCGGCGGTAGTTGAATTCACATGGGTTGCCGTTGTTCTCCACCCTGACGGGCCTGATCTGAACTCTGAGAATATCACCCGGCTTCCAGCGTGAGGGAACCGTGTCGGTCATGAACCATAACATCATGGAGCCACGGGGACGCGTTACCGAATCGCCCTCTGCCACGCTGATTATCCTTGCCCTGAACGAACAGCCGTTATTGCTTTTCGCCGGGTACCCGGAGAGGCGGAGGGTGACCTCCTGCCGCTTATCCGCCAGGATGGCAGGCTTGTGCTGCTCCGCATTCCGCAGCAGGTAACCTGATGACATCATAAACAGCAGCGCGGCTGACCCGAAGATTGTATCTGAAAAATAGCGGCTCCGCAGCATGCGCACCGTCATCACAGCCAGTGCAGCCACTCCAGCGGTAACGGCTACGGCAGGAATGTGCGGAAGGTATTCCGCAATGAGCACCCCTGCGCACAGCGGCACGGTGAGTCTCAGGAAGGGAATTTCCCTGGCAAGCACGGGTCAGCAGCTTTAGACCCATGAAAGTTAAGAAATCTGATGATGCCTGTCAAGAGCTATTTCTCTACCTGCCGGTAGGGAGAACTGTCCGGTAGGTCGCGTCAAACTTACCCTTACTGATGTCATTCAGCTTTCCCTTGATTAGTCTGCGGCGCAGCGGACTGAGCCTGTCAGGAAAGAGAATACCGTCAAGATGATCATACTCGTGCAACACAACCCTGGCCTTGTACCCGGTGTAGACTTCGTCACGAAAGTTCCTCTGCTGATCATAATACTTAATGCGTATCTCTGACTCACGGTCAATCTCTTCGTGGAGGCCCGGGAGGCTGAGACACCCCTCATTCATCGGCACCTTCATCCCCTTGCGCTCAACAACCTGCGGATTGATGAAGGCCTGTTTGAAGTCCTTCATCTCAGGGTGATCCTCTGCAAGCGGTTCCCCGTCAATGACGAAGAGCCTTATGGACCTTCCTATCTGCGGGGCTGCAAGTCCCAGTCCGTCAGACTTGTACATGGTCTCGAACATGTCCGCGATGAATTTGTCAAGTTCAGGGTAGTTGCGGTCAATTTCCTGTGCCACCTTGCGCAGAACCGGATGTCCGTATACGTAAATCGGGTAGATCATATAAAATTCAATTCCTTTTTTTATTCTCAAGACCCTTCAGCCACGACTGCAGGATGATTGATGCACTGATGCGGTCAGCCATGCCTTTGTCACGTCTTCCGGTCTTGCTTACTCCGCCGTCAATCATTGTCTGAAGTGCCATCTGAGATGTAAACCGCTCATCTTCCAGGTGAAGCTGTATGTCCGGAAATATCTTCCTGAACCTGGCTATGAACGGATCAATGTACTTTACGCTTTCACTGGGCAGATTGTTCACGGTAACAGGGTATCCGATGACAACATCGGTGACGTTTTCACGGGGGATATAGTCCCTGAGAAAGGCCTCAAGTCCGGATGAAGGAACGGTCAGAAGGGGAGAGGCGATGATCCTCATCGGATCAGTCACCGCCACGCCGCATCTTTTTCTTCCGTAGTCAATTGCAAGTGCCCTGCTCATTTCCGGTTTCCGCTCTGTCCGGCGCAAAGGTACCTAATTCAGATCATAAAAAAAATGAGAGCCGGGATCTGTCCGGCTCTCATTTTTTCTGTATGTAAGCTTATTCTGCCTTGGTGTCTGTATTTGCAGCCACGGCGCCGAATTCCATTTCAGAAAGACGCTTGTAGTTGTTGAATCTCCATTTTGCGTTTTCCTCAGCCTGTTTGAACAGGTAGTCAGCTTCGCCGGGGAAGTCCTTCAGAAGTGAGGTGTAACGCACCTCTGACTTCAGGAAGTCCTGGAATTTGCTCCAATCCGGCTCTTTCGAGTCGAGCTGGAACGGGTTCTTGCCCGCTTCTTCAAGGCGTGGGTCATACCTGTAGAGGTGCCAGTATCCTGAGGTTACTGCATCTTCAGCCTGCTGCTGTGTCTTGCCCATGCCATTGCGGAGGCCGTGGTTGATACAGGGTGAGTAGGCGA
>JAEYZD010000166.1 GCA_023430725.1 Bacteroidota bacterium
GACTATGACAAAAAAAGAATTAGTAGGCAGCATCGCAAAAAAAGCAGGTCTTTCACTTAAAGATGCCAACGTGGCTCTGAACGCTTTCGTAGGCGCATTTGGTGAGGCTATGAAAAAAGGCCAGAGGCTCCAGCTCCCCTCAATGGGTACTTTCAAAGTTGAGAAGAGAAGTGCAAGAGTTGTCCGCAACCCGCGCACCGGCGCCAAACTGAATGTTCCCGCAAAGAAAGTCGTGAAATTCAAAGCAGCTCCGGCTCTTACAAAAGGCCTGAAGTAAAAGTTTCAGGGGTGCTTACCGGCACCCCTTTTTGATTCATAATATTAAGTGCCGCACCCTGCGGCATTTTTTTGATGGTGCACAACCCGGTTGTGCTACTTTTATATAATATTTAGTATATTTGTTAGCGACGCTTGAACCCAACCGCAAACCTTCGCAATGAATTGTATAATTGTTGATGATGACCCCGTTTGGCTGCGAACAATTGAAGAATTCGTGGGCAAATCCTCCTCCCTGTCCCTGGTTGGCAGCTTCTCAGAATCGCTGTCGGCACGAAACCTGCTGATGTCCCGAATGTATATCGAACTTATATTCCTCGATATCCAGATGCCGGAGATGGACGGTTTCGACTTTCTGTCAAGTCTCGAGAATCCTCCTCACATAATCTTCGTCTCAGGTAGCGAGGAGCATGCTTACAAGGCCTTTAACTACAACGGGATAGACTACCTCCTTAAACCCATCACCTACCCACGCTTCTGCCGAGCCGTGGAAAAGATAATGAAGTACTACGCCCCCAGGGCAGTACCGTCAGCAGCGGGTGAAGAGGAGATATTCATCAAAAAGGCATCATCGCTGGTGCGGCTGAAACTCAAGGAGATACTTTATGTCGAGGCCCTTGAAAACTATGTAAGCGTCATCACCCGCGATGAGAAATACACAATCCATTTTACAATGAGGGCCATCGAACAGCAGCTGCCCTCAAGCCTCTTCGTGAGGATACACCGCTCATACCTGGTCAACAAGAGCGTCATCAGGTCAATCAGCGAAAACAGCCTTACAATATTTGTCGGGAACACCCCCAAGATCCTGCCCGTCGGCAAATCATACCGTGACGGGATAATGAACTATATCAACATAATGCAACGCTGATGCCTTCGCAGAGGCAACTTTTTATTGAACATATCGGACAAACCTCCCCCGCACCCCTGATGCTTGAAGTCGAGAGGGCGGAAGGTTCATTTTTATACGACAGCCAGGGCAGGGATTATCTGGATCTCATCTCAGGAGTCTCGGTAAGCAATACAGGGCATCGCCATCCGGCTGTGATGGCCGCACTGAAGGAACAGGCCGGCAGGTATATGCACCTGATGGTCTATGGTGAAATAATCCAGAGCCCGCAGGTGCAGTATGCAACACGGCTCGCCTCCCTGCTGCCGCCATCGCTGGAGTCAGTCTACTTTGTCAACTCGGGAAGCGAGGCCATCGAAGGAGCGCTCAAACTGGCAAAACGGTATACCGGGAGACACGAGATCATATATTTCAGGAATGCCTACCACGGGTCAACAACAGGCGCCCTGAGCGTGCAGGGATCAGAAGTGTACCGCAATGCATTCCGGCCTCTAATGCCATCAACAGTCATGGCAGAGTTCAATTCCCCGGCAGCGGTGGAGATGATAGGACGCAATACGGCTGCTGTAATTGTGGAACCGGTGCAGGCAGAGGCAGGGGTCATCCAGCCGTCCGGCACCTTCCTGAATGAGCTTCGCGAAGCATGCTCCAGGAATGGTGCAATGCTGATCTTCGACGAGGTTCAGACCGGATTTGGACGCACTGGCACTCTTTTTTCCCTTTACAGGTATGAAGTGACACCTGACATACTCGTACTTGCCAAGGCTCTGGGCGGAGGCCTCCCCCTTGGAGCCTTCATCGCATCGCGCGAAATAATGTCATCACTTACGCATAATCCCGTGCTGGGACACATAACAACCTTCGGGGGTCATCCACTCTGCTGTGCGACGGGTCTTGCATCCCTGGAGGTGATAGTGAATGAAGGACTGGCAGAAAAGGCCAGGGAAAAGGAGCATTTGTTCAGACACGAACTGCAGCACCTTCCTTTTACTGAGATAAGGGGCGAAGGACTTCTCCTTGCAGTGGTGCCGGAGAAGCCGGAAATCATCCCGGCCCTGGTCGCACGCGCCCCGGAACACGGACTGCTGCTCGATTACTTTCTGTTTTGTGCGGAAGCCTTCCGCATAGCGCCTCCGCTCACAATTTCGGATGACGAAATTCGACTCGCCTGCCAGCGGCTGAAAGGCCTGACAGAGGCAGTTTCGGCAGGTTGATAGGGTGGGGCCTGCTTTCTACAATTCTTATTGGTCTACGACCAATTTCCAATGTATTCGGTTTTCAGACTGACTGCCGACTGCCGACTGACACTCTGTCATGCATCAGGCAGCGGCACGCACTTTGAAGATTGGGGGCAGGATAATCAGAAAACCAAAACATATGGAAAAGGGTAAAATCGGAGTAACCACAGAGAACATTTTTCCAATTATCAAGAAATTTCTCTATTCAGATCATGAAATCTTCCTGAGAGAACTTGTTTCAAACGCCACTGACGCCATCCAGAAACTGAAGGCACTGTCATCAGCAGGCGAATTCAAGGGCGAACTCGGGGACCTTCGCGTAAGGGTCACACTCGATCCAAAGAAGAAAACAATCACCGTATCTGATAACGGTATCGGGATGAGCGCCGAGGAGATCGATAAATATCTGAACCAGATAGCATTCTCCAGCGCCAACGAATTCCTTGACAAGTACAAGGACCAGGCCAGCGGCCTCATCGGACAGTTCGGACTCGGCTTCTATTCGGCATTCATGGTCTCTGACAAGGTGGAGGTAGTCTCGAGATCATTCCGTGACAACGTACCGGCAGTGAAATGGACCTGCGACGGCAGCCCTGAGTATGCAATCGAAGAGACCACAAGAGACGAAAGGGGTACAGATGTAATCCTCCACATCGATAAGGAATCAAAGGAATTCCTCGAAGAAAACAGGCTCGAGTCGCTCCTCAAGAAATACTGCAGCTTCCTCCCGGTACAGGTGCAGTTCGGCAACGAGAAAGAGTGGAAAGACGGTAAGATGGCTGACACCGGCAAACCGAAGGTGATCAACAATACCCAGCCGGCATGGACACGCAAACCCGCAGATCTCAAGGATGAGGATTACAACAGCTTCTTACATGAATTATACCCGATGGGTGAAGACCCCCTCTTCCACATCCATCTGAACGTTGATTACCCGTTCAAACTCACCGGAATACTCTACTTCCCTAAAATCAGAAACAACTTCGAAATACAGAAGAACAAGATCCAGCTTTATTGCAACCAGGTATTCGTAACCGACTCAGTTGAGGGGATAGTGCCTGACTTCCTGACACTTTTGCACGGGGTGATAGACTCACCGGATATTCCGCTGAACGTCTCGCGCAGCTACCTGCAGAGCGACTCAAACGTCAAAAAGATTTCCGGACACATAACCAAGAAAGTTGCAGACCGCCTGGCAGACATATTCAAGAAAGACCGTGAAAGCTTCGAGAAGAAATGGGATGACCTCAAACTGTTCATAGAATACGGTATGATCACAGAGGAGAAATTCTTTGAGAAGGTCTCGAAGTTTGCCCTCGTCAAAAACACAGCCGGCAAGTATTTCACCCTCGAGGAGTATGACAAGATCATAAAGGAGAACCAGACAGACAAGGATAAGTCGCTCATTCACCTTTATACAACTGATCCCGTTGCCCAGCACACCTACGTGGCAAAAGCCACTGACAAGGGTTATGACGTGCTTGTGCTTGACGGTCAGCTTGATACCCATCTCATCAACACACTGGAGTCGAAGGAGCCCTCGTCGAAGTTTGTCAGGGTTGACAGCGATGTGATTGAGAAGCTTATCAGGAAGGATGAGAGTCATACCTCGAAGCTCACGCAGTCGCAGTCCGATGACATCGCACAGGTCTTCCGCAGCCAGGTTGCAGACACGGATAAGGCACGCTTTCATGTGCGGTCCGAGAGCCTTGATGAGAATGATCTTCCCATGGTCATCACGCAGAGCGAATTCATGCGCAGGATGAAGGATATGGCACAGTTCGGGGGAGGCTACTCCTTCTACGGCGAGATGCCTGACAGCTTTGACCTTGTTCTGAACACGAACCACAAGCTTGTGATGGAGCTGGCCGTCGACCTCGGGAACGAGCATGCTGAAGAGCTTAAGAAGAACAGCGCCGGTATCGACAAAACGAAGGTTGAGATCGACTTTATGGAGAAGGAGCACAGCAAGAAAAAGCCCGAAGAGGTTCCCTCAGTTGAGAAGGATGACCTCGAGAGACTCAGGGGAGAGCTGAAGCAGCTTGAGGACAAGAGAAAGAGCCTGCTGGAGGGTTTCGGGAACGAGCATAAGACAGTGCGGCAGCTGATTGACCTTGCAATGCTCGCCAACAACATGCTCAAGGGCGAGGCACTCAGTGCTTTCGTAAAACGAAGCATAAGCCTGCTCTAGCAGATCATCCTAACCAGTACGGAATGATAAAAGGGACGCCCGCAAAGGGCGTCTTTTTTTATCCCATTATCCTTGCCAGCTCAGACTTTATATACGCAATTGCCAGCTTTGTCGGCTCGGTATCCAGCTCCATAACCTCCTCCAGCAGCATCCGGGAGAGCTCCTCACCGGTGGCGGCCGGCGGCAGTTGTGCAGCCACCCTGTTGATAAGCTGAACCACTGTCCCACGCGCATTCTTCACCATCTCCCAGGCTTCACCGGTCATGTAGATCTGCTGCGAGAGATTATGCTCATACTCGCTCCTTACATTGGCAACAAGGGCCGACTGCATCTGCTGGGCAGTCATGTCGGGCCGGGCGGTCCGCATTATAAGCGATTCAGGAGTGATTCGCTCCAGGAACAGCACAATCCTCTCATATGCCTGCAGCCTCACCGGCGTTACTGTCTTGACGGTCTGAAGCAGCAGATCCTGCCTGCGACGCTCCTGGTCATCATGCAGCATATTACGGATGACAAGCCATGCGGTGAGCATCACCAGCAGGGCGGGAACAAATATCTTCAATAACTCCAGAAAGGTCTCCATTGCAAAGGTTGATTTTTAAGTTTATGTGCTGCAAATTAATCATTTTTCGGCCCCCATAAACGTTTCACAGCCTGCAATAATCCCTTTTCTTTTTCACTTTTAACGATTACATTTGGCCTTTTCAGAAACGAAATCAGGAAAATCTGACACTATGGAGCATATCAGCAGGAGAGTGAAGTCACTCACGGTATCACAGACGCTTGCCATGTCGGCGAAGAGCCAGGAATTGAAGGAACAGGGTATTGACGTAATAAGCCTGAGCCTCGGGGAGCCGGATTTCAACACGCCGGATGACATCAAGGAAGCGGCCAAGAAGGCTATTGATGACAATTATTCCTTCTATCCGCCCGTTCCGGGATACAGCGACCTCCGCGCTGCCATCTCGCGCAAGTTCAGGGAGGAGAACGGCCTGAACTATGCACCTGAGCAGATCATCGTCTCGGCAGGAGGGAAGCACAGCCTCATAAATGTGGTACTCTCGGTTGTGGATCCCGGCGATGAGGTAATACTCCTTGCTCCGTACTGGGTAAGCTACCTTGATCATATCACCTTCGCCGAAGGCACTCCCGTTATAATACAGACATCGATTGATAGCGATTTCAAGGTCACTCCTGAACAGCTTGAGGCAGCAATCACACCAAAGACGAGGCTGCTGATCTTCAACTCACCTTCGAATCCCACCGGGATGGTCTATACATATGACGAGATGGCGGCACTTGTCAGGGTGCTTGAGAAGCACCCCCAGGTCATCATAATCTCAGACGAGATCTATGAGCACATCACCTTCTCCGGCAAACATATCAGCCTGGCAACCTTCAGCACCATCACTGACAGGGTTGTGACTGTGAACGGCGTCTCCAAGGGTTACGCAATGACTGGTTGGAGAATAGGTTACATAGGCGCCCCTCTCTGGCTGGCGAAGGCCTGCAACAAGCTGCAGGGCCAGTTCACCTCCGGGGTCTGCTCCATTGCACAGAGAGCCGCACTGGCGGCAGTTTCATCGCAGAGCGATTCCAAGGAGAGGATGCGCGAGGCGTTCCTCCGCCGCAGGGACCTCATTTGCAGGCTGCTTGGCGAGATCCCCGGGCTGAAGGTACGGGTTCCCCAGGGGGCATTTTACGTGATGCCTGACATCAGCAATTTCCTGGGCAAGAGCTACAACGGCAATGTGATAAAGAATGCCGATGATCTTACATACTACCTTCTGGCAGAAGCAAGGGTTGCAATGGTCAGCGGCACCGCCTTCGGTGCAGACAACTGTCTCCGCATATCGTATGCCACCTCTGACGAGCGCATTACAGAGGCCGCAAAGCGAATAAAGGAGGCACTGGCAAAGCTTAACTGATTACCTCCCCCGAATATAGATATCTGGTTGGATGCAGGGAACGCCGGGTCTGAGACCCGGCGCAGCCTGCCTGTGATGCAGATAACAGGCAGCATTGTCAATACCTGTTATATGTGATCACCTCCCCCGGAGGCTTACGCGATTTGTCCCTGAGCCGGTTATCAGTGTAACCCACCGAAATGACCAGCTCAACTTTTTCGGTTGACGGAATGGAAAGTACCTTCCTGATCCGCCTGCTGTCCACCCACCCGATGATGCATGTGCCGAGACCTTCGGCAGCAGCCTGGTAGACCATGGATGCAGTGGCAATGCCAATATCCATAAGGGAATAATCTTTCTGCTTCAGGAGGTCTCCGGCCCTTGATGTGAGATTGGATTTCTTCCTGACAACCACTATCAGCACCGGCGCCTCCTTGACGAAGGAGTTCATCCTGAGTACCTGCGATTCAGTGGCGGCAGCCACTTCATTCCTGAGGGAGGGCTCATCCACAACAACGAAATGCCACGGCTGACCGTTGCAGGCTGATGGTGACAACCTTCCCGCCTCAGCTATCCTTTCAATCTTATCCCGCTCTACGGGCCTGTCAAGATATTTCCTTTCACTCTGCCTGCTCTTCATCAGGCTGAGCATTCCGTTGCCGTCGATCATTCTCGGGTATGAGGACTAAAAGTTCTGAGCGTAAACCTCGCTGTAGTTGTACGGATGGAGGCATGCCGGGCAGTTTTTCAGCGGCTTAGTGCCGAAGTGCACATAACCGCACTTGCGGCAGTACCAGAAGACTTTCTCCTCACGTTCGAAGACCTTGTTTCCCATCACGTTTTCAAGAAGCTTCCTGTAGCGTTCCTCATGCACCTTCTCTGCTGCCGAGATGGCCTTGAAACAGGTGGCTATCTCCTTGAAACCCTCTTCCTCTGCAATCTTTGCAAATGACGGGTACAGATCTGACCACTCCTCATGCTCACCGGCGGCGGCGGCCTCAAGGTTATCACTTGTGGTGGAGGTTTTCCCTGCAGGGTATGCAGCAGTTATTTCGACCATCCCTCCCTCAAGATAGCTGAAGAAACGCTTGGCATGCTGCTGCTCCTGCATGGCAGTCTCCAGGAAGATGGCTGCAATCTGCTCATATCCCTCTTCCTTTGCCACCTTGGCGGCAAATTCATAACGGTTCTTTGCCTGTGACTCACCGGCAAAAGCTTTCAGGAGATTCTGCTCCGTACGGGTTCCTTTTATTCCTTTCATGATAATTTTTTTAGGTTATGGTAAAATGGTAACGATTTGCTAAAATAACACAAATTTATTTACGCCTGATGAACCGCTTCTCCTCCCCCCGGAGAAGTCTTTTGATATTTTTTGTATGAGTGATTATAACCGCCGCTGCAACAATGACAGAGAAGACGGTCAGCCATACAGAGGGTGATCTGAACAGGGTCACAAGGAGTATCGGAAACATGGCAACAGCTATCATCGAACCAAGCGAGACGTAACCGCTTGCCAGAAGAACGACAAGGAATATTCCGGCACATGTCAGGGTCAGCAGCGGATGAAGCGCCAGGAGCACCCCGAATGTCGTTGCAACACCTTTTCCTCCCCTGAATCCGGCAAATACAGGGAAGACATGACCGAGGATTGCGGCGAGGCCGCAGGCTATCTGAAGCACCATCAGAGTCTCAGAGCTCTCAGGAGCTGCATCGAGGAACCGCGGCAGCATGGCAGCCAGCCACCCCTTGAAAAGATCGAAGAGAAGAACGGGTATGCCCGTCTTCCATCCAAGGACCCTGACAGTGTTTGTGGCGCCGGCGTTTCCGCTGCCATGCTCCCTGACATCAATGCCGTGAAAGAGCTTTCCTGCCCAGACAGCGCTGGGGATTGAGCCGGCAAGGTATGCCAGCACGATTGCAATTACTGATAAGGATATGACCATCAATGATCTGTTACGGCTTAGGTCCCGAAGATACGAGTTTTGCCGTTTCAGTGTTAGACGTAAACTTGCTGAAATTTTTCACGAACTTTTCTGCCAGTTCACCGGCTGCCCTGAGCCATGCCTCACGGTCAGGCCATTTTTTGCCGGGGTCAAGCAGATCAGAAGGTACTCCCGGAACCGACGATGGAATGCTGAGATTAAATACAGGAATCGTTGTGTAAGGAACGTCTCCGATTGTATTATTGAGAATGGCGTTGATGATCCTGCGTGTAGAGGGGAGGTCAATGCGCTTCCCGGTGCCATAGGGGCCGCCCATCCATCCTGTGTTGACCAGCCATGCATCCGCATTGTGTGCCTTCATCTTGCGCGTGAGTTCTCGGGCATAGATTATCGGATCAAGCAGCAGGAAGGCTGCCCCGAAGCAGGCAGAGAATGAGGGAACAGGTTCCTTTATTCCCCGTTCAGTGCCGGCCACCTTGGCCGTATAACCGCTCAGGAAATAATACTGTGTCTGTTCTTCCGTCAGCCGCGAAACAGGAGGCAGAACACCGAAGGCATCTGCTGTCAGGAAGATCACCGTGGTTGCATGCCCGGCCCTGGATACAGGCGTCACTATATTATCTATATGGTATATGGGGTAGGAGACCCTCGTATTCTCAGTCTTTGCGGCACTGCTGAAGTCTATTTCTCCCTTTTCATCCACAACGACGTTCTCAAGGAGCGCATCACGCCTGATGGCCCTGTAGATGTCAGGTTCATTCTCCTTGCTGAGGTTAATTGTCTTAGCATAGCATCCCCCCTCGAAATTGAAGATTCCATCATCGTCCCACCCGTGCTCATCGTCGCCGATGAGTGCCCTGTCCGGATCAGTCGAAAGAGTCGTTTTTCCCGTGCCCGAGAGACCGAAGAAGATTGCTACATCACCCTTCTTCCCAACGTTGGCAGAGCAATGCATTGCGGCAATTCCCTTCAGCGGAAGGTAGTAATTCATCACCGAGAAGATCCCCTTCTTCATCTCTCCGCCGTACCAGGTGCCACCCACAATCATCATCCTTTCAGTGAGGTTGAAGACTACAAAGTTCTCGGAGTTCATCCCATACAGGCTGAAGTCCGGATTGACAGTCTTTGAAGCCATCAGCGCCACAAAATCGGGATTGAAGTCCCTTAACTCCTCATCACTGGGGCGGATAAACATATTCTTCACGAAATGAGCCTGCCATGCCACCTCCATGATGAAGCGCACACTCAAACGGGTGTCCCTGTTGGCTCCGCTGTAACAGTCCATTACATACAGCTTCTTGCCGGAGAGCTGCCCCTGGGCTAGCTTGCGGCAGTGCTCCCATGCCTCCCCTGACAAAGCCTTGTTGTCAGATACAGGAGAGCTTTCTGACTTCCACCAGACAGTATTTGCCGTTGTGCTGTCATGCACTATATACTTGTCCTTCGGCGAGCGGCCGGTGAAAACACCTGTGTCAACCGTCACCGCTCCTGTGGTGGTGAGAAAACCCCTTTCAAAACCCGTCAGCACGGGTGAAAGCTCATCTTCATAAAGACTGTCGTAGGAGGGATTATGTATTATCTCCTTAACACCTGCAATGCCGTATTGCTTTAAGATTTCTTCAGACATCATGTCGGGAAGGGTTTTGATGTCCATCAAAGTTAATAATATTAAGTATCTAAATACCCTGATAAAAATCAAATATCAGGATGACTATATATAATACCGGGAATCTGATGTGAATAATTATCTTTAAAGGTCAATATGCAATTATATGAGAACAGTTCTCCTGATTATGATTCTGCTCCTTGCGGCCGAGGCATATCCTCAGTCAATAAAGGTAAGGAGTGTTAAAAATGTCACCCCCGGAACCGGCGGGTCATATTTGCTGTCCGGTGTTGTTCCCGGGTCCGGCCATCTGCTGCTGGCCGGGGAAGGCTACAACGGCCTGTCACTGCTTGACACCCGAAGGG